>CALBME010000064.1 GCA_937896295.1 uncultured Micavibrio sp.
CGGCGCTGGATGTAATTCCATTGCGGCGCGATATCCTCAAGAACGGTGGAAAGTCCGGCAATCGCGTTCAGGTCCCCCGGATGCAGCAGGCGGATAAGATCGCATGCCCGCGCATAAACCGTGGGTGACAGCCGGTCTTTCACAGTTTTCAGCCGATCGGCCATCGTCTCCTGAAATTTCCGCTTCTGGGATGTCTCTTCAACATAAACGCCCGCTTTAGCCCAGACATAGCCGCCCGTTTCCAGCATCGGGGTCAGGTGAAGCCGCGCAAAGCCCAGCTTCGCCGCACCGACAAGACGCAGTCCAAACATGCGCCGCCCTGTGCTGCGGTCGCCGCGGCGGTTTCTTAAGACACCTGCCTCGACCACGCGCGGACGAAAATCGATGTCATACCAGTCCTGGTATCCCTTGCCCTTATATATGACCCGGAACATGTCGAAATGATCGTGCGGCGTTTTCATGTGCACGGACTGCACATCGGGCAGGCCCTGCGTCACGCTTTCAAGGAAGTGATCGGCATCAATGCCGGACACTGCCGTGAACATCGCACGGCAATGCACTTCTTTTTTTGAAAGGGTTTGATCGCTGCGAAACATCCGCGCCCACAGGACGGACAGTGAAAAGCGGGGCGCTTTGGTCTTGGTGGCGGTCATGGATGCCCGGCCCGGGGATATGACGCGCGCATGCGTGCGGCCAGCGCACGAATGTCAACGCCGGTATAGCGTTCGATCTTTTCCATCTGCCCCCGGCGTTTGAGGTTCACATGCGCGTTATATTCAAGACCGCACAGTAAAAACTGGCCAACCGTCATCTGGTTGCCGGGGAAGTATCCTGCCGTGCGATATGTGCGGAAAAGAAAATCATCATACGCACGCGGATGTTTCTCGTGCGTGATCATGGCATCCCACGTCATGCCGATATCGGGCAGCATCTGGTTCAGATTGGCGATGCTTTCCAGGTTCTGGCCACGGAACAGGCCGGCCAGCCCGAACACGCCGGTATATGTCTTCTGGTCCAGCCGGTCTTCGATAAAGGCAAGGCGCCTGCGGATCGCGCGGCTTATCTTGGCCTTGTCCCTGAAATCGATCAGCGCACCCGCCTTCGCCCATATATAGCCGCCCATTTCCAGCGCAGCGGTCAATTTAAGTTTCTGGAAACCGAAATAAAGACCGCTGACGGCGGTCAGGGCAAACATATGCCGCCCGGTACTGCGATCACGTCGTTCATTCATGATAGTGCCGGCATCAGCCGTGCGTGTCTTGAAATTCAGGGTGTGAAGCTGGCTGTAACCGGCGCCCCTGTATTCGACCGTGAAAAATTCGGCGCCCTCATCCTCGTACTTGACCTGTGAAAATGCGACATCGGGAAGCCCGTAAGTGGCGATGTTCAGGAATGTCTCCGGCGTCATGCCGGCTACGCGCATGAAGTCCGCACGGCAGCGGGGCGCAAGGGCCGCTTCCAGCATGCGCTGTTCGTGCAGCATCTCTTCGATATCACGCATGCGGTGCCACCGGGCGCAGTGCGGTATGGGCGTTTGCCAGCGCGCGAACGGGAATGCGTGTGAATGATTCCAGCTTGTCCATCTGCGCGGGGTTGTCCAGCCGGATGGTAGCTGGATATTTCTGCGCGAATAACAGGAACTGGCCCAGCGTCATGGTATCGTTCTGGATGAAGCCGTTTTCCTTCATATGCGCCGCCGAATAGGAATGGCTTTCAACAATCTGGCACAGTGTCCAGTCTTCCTTGATGTTGGGCAGGGGTTGCGACAGTCCTGCCAGCGTGGCGAGGTCGTCATCCTGCTGAAACGCGATCAGCCGCTGGACCGTTGCGATGGTGTCGTCGTCAAGCCGGTGGCGGACGGCGTCGAGACGCCCCTGGATCCGCTTGCGCAATAAAAAATCCTGTCCCTCTTTAATCGTCACGCCCGCCCGCGCCCAGACATAGGCGCCCGTCGCAAACCCGGCATTGATATCCATGTCCTTGATCGAAACGACCAGCCCCCCAACCGCGCGCAGACCGAACATGCGCCGCCCGGTCACGCGGTCGCGCAAATCGCTGCGCATCGATCCGGGCCGTATGCTGCCCTTGGCAAAGTTCAGCGTGTACACGTCCTCAAACCCGTCGCCTTCAATCGCCACGGTAAAAAGATCGGGATTGTCCAGGTCCCTTTGAAACATGCGCTGCCGGGTCAGGGGCGGCAGGTCCTGTGTGACGATCCCCATGAAGGTTTCGACATCCATCCCGGCGGCCCGCTCGAAATGCGCGCGGCATGCAGGCCGGGCGATTTCATGGGCGGCTGGAAGGTCTCCGACGGGAATACCCACGGCACGCAGCGCGCCACGCCACAGCGCCCGCAGCGACAGGGGCGGGGCATCGGAATGGTCAAAAGGGGTCACAAAACTGCCCATGCGCGGGCAAAACTACAGCAATACTATGAAAAATACAAATTTAACCGTCGTGGGAATCGCAGTAACCGATAAGGGTTAATGACGTGTAGGGCGCGGCTTTGCAAAAAGGCTGAAATGCACGACTTCCGCGCCTGTCCGGGGTCGGACCAGCTCATACGGCAGCGGAATCTGGTCGGGAACCGGACGGGTCTGTGCCTTGGGCTTTTTCTTGCGGCTTTTCAGTTTCTCGACAAAGCGGTCGGCAAGGTCGGCATGGGATTCCGACT
>CALBME010000065.1 GCA_937896295.1 uncultured Micavibrio sp.
ATCTTTCCCTGTCTTTCTCCGAATCTTCGTCAAAAAAGGTCAGTTCTTCATTCATGAATACTCCAGATACTTAAAATTCAAATTACGATGCCTGCTGTAACAGTTTACCCGCTGCCGCCAGCGCCTCGGGCGTGATTTTGGCCCCTGAAATCATGCGCGCAATTTCTTCCGTCCTGTGGCCGGGATCACGCAGCGGCGTCAGACTCGTGCGGATCGCACCGTCATTGGCGGCTTTCGATACGATCCAGTGATGACCGGCCCGTGCCGCGACCTGGGGGCTGTGCGTAACCACAAGCACCTGCCGGCCCGTGGCCGCAAGCCGCGCCAGCCGCTCGCCCACCGCATCGGCTGTGGCACCGCCCATGCCGGAGTCCACCTCGTCGAACACAAGCACGGGCACATGCGACGTCGCCGCCAACACAACCTTGATCGCCAGCATGAAGCGCGAGAGTTCGCCGCCTGATGCGATTTTATCGATTGCGCCTGCCGCTGCACCGGGGTTGGTGGCAACAACGAACTGCACCGCGTCCATGCCCTGCGGCCCCCACTGGTCTTCGGACAGTGTTTCGATATGCGTCTCGAACCGTGCCTTTTCCAGTTTGAGCGGCGGCAATTCCGCCATGACCTTTTTGTCCAAAGCCTTAGCCGCCTTGTGCCGGACGTCTGAAAGTTTTTTCGCGGCCGTTTCGTAATCGGCGCGCGCGCGTTTCACGGCACGGTCCAGTTCGGCAATACGGCCGTCATCGCCGCGAATACCCGCAAGACGCTGCGCGATATCCTCATAAACGCGGGCCAGATCGTCGACGCGACACTGATGCTTGCGGGCTGCCGCACGCAGGGCATGCAGGCGGTCGTCCACCTCCTCAAGCGTATCGGGTCCGCTGTCCTGGTCGAACCAACCCTGCAGCACGTCGATCGCGCTGCGCATTTCAGTGACCGCGCGGTCCAGCGCCTCGATCGCCGGCGTCAGCTTTTCCCCTGCCTTGGCCGCGACCCGGTCCAGC
>CALBME010000066.1 GCA_937896295.1 uncultured Micavibrio sp.
TCACATACGTGTTTTCGTCGGGCATGGCGTAATCGTAGATGACCATGACGCCGTCATTGCGCAGCAATTTGAAATAACGGGCCAGCGTGTCCTGCAGCTTGGTGTCGTCGTAATTCGCGCGGCTGTAGATGTCGCCCATCACGCTGGAGGCGACGATGGCGTCGACCGAGTCCTCGGCGCGGCGGGGGCTTGCGGCGTCGCCGGTTTCAAAGGACAGGTTGGGGATGTTTTTGAACCGGGCGCGGGCGCGCATGATCATCTGCCGGTTGCGGTCCATGCCGATGAATTGCAGGCGGGGGTTGAGCAGGGCCATGGCCGCGGTCAGGGCGCCGGTCTCGCATTCCAGGTCGATCACCTGTGCGCCCTCGGGCAGCAGCAGGTGCGAGACGATGTGCTTGGCCCTCAGGACGATGTCGTAGGGCAGGGTTGAGAGGTTGGCATCCATGTCGGACATGGTATGGATATAGACCATGAGGGCCGCTGTTACCAAATCCTTGTCGCATCTTCTCGACTGGCTTTTGCCCCCGGTCTGCCCGGCGACCGGGCAGGAGGTGGACGCCCACGGCACCGTGGCGGCGGATTACTGGAAATCCTTGCGTTTTATCCGGGCTCCGTTCTGCGGGCGGTGCAGCATGCCGTTTGCCGCCGACCTTGGGGACGACCTGATCTGTGCGGCCTGTCTGGACCATCCGCCCCGGTTCAACCGGGGCCGGGCCGCCCTGATTTACGACGATGCCAGCCGCAAGCTGATCTTAAGGTTCAAGCACGGCGACCAGCTGCAGGCGGTGCGGGTGCTGACCCCGTGGCTTAAGGACGCCGGGGCCGACCTGCTGGCGGCGTGCGATGTCATCGTTCCGGTGCCGCTGCACCGCTGGCGCCTTCTGTCGCGGCGGTATAACCAGTCGGCGCTGCTGGCTCGGGCCTTGGGCCGGGTGGCGGGCAAGCCCGTGGAAATGGGGCTTTTGCGCCGGGTCCGGCCGACGCCGCCGCAGGGCTTTATGAAGCGGGACGAACGCATTGCCAACGTGAAAGGCGCCTTTGCGGTCAAAGGGGACCTAACGGGCCGGGCGGTCCTGCTGATCGACGATGTGTTTACCACCGGCGCGACCCTGAATGCATGCGCTGACGCCCTGCTGGCGGCGGGGGCGGCGTCGGTGGATGTGTTAAGCATCGCGCGCGTCGTCAAGGACCTGTAGACGCCCCTTTTTCTTTATTATAGAACATCTTGCACACTTTTTACGGATATAAGCCATGACCAGTTCAGCCCCCAAAGACCCGACAACCGCCCTGACCAATCCGTTCGAGGCGCGCAAGGCCAAGCTGAAAGGGGTCATCGCACAGGGCGGCAATCCCTACGCTTACACATTCCCGCGCGATGCGCGCGCCGGCGACCTGCAGGCCAGGTACGCGGACCTGGCCCCCGGCACCGAAACGCAAGACAAGGTCGCGGTTGCGGGCCGCATCATGTCGATGCGCAATAACGGCATGTTCATGGACCTGATGGACGCATCCGGCAAGGTCCAGATTTTCTGTCACAAGGACACGATGTCGGAAGCCGAACTGGCGAAGCTCGATAATTTCGACCTCGGCGATGTCATCGGCGTGAAGGGCACGATCCGCCGCACGCCGCGCGGTGAACTTTCGGTGCGCGCGACATCGGTCGAGATGCTGACCAAGTCGCTGCAGCCTTTGCCCGAAAAATATCACGGCCTGACCGATATCGAGCAACGTTACCGCCAGCGTTATGTCGATCTGATCGTGAATGAGGATTCGCGCAACACGCTGCGCAAGCGTTCCGAAATCGTCAGCGCCATCCGTACCTATCTGCAGTCGGTGTGGGGCGGGGTCGAGGTTGAGACGCCCATGCTGCATCCGCTGGTCGGCGGCGCGGCGGCGAAACCCTTCGTCACCTATCACAACACGCTGGACGCCAATTTTTACCTGCGTATCGCGCCCGAGCTGTACCTGAAACGCCTGATCGTCGGCGGCTTTGCCGATTGCGTGTTTGAAATCAACCGCAACTTCCGGAACGAGGGGATCAGCCCGCGCCACAACCCCGAATTCACCATGGTCGAACTGTACAAGACCTATACCGACGTCAACGACATGATGGACCTGACCGAAGGTCTGGTGCAGTACGTCGCCAAAAATGTCTTCAACAAGGACGAGTTCGAAGTCGGCGGTCACGTTGTCAATGTGTCCGGCAAATGGGCGCGCAAATCCATGTGCGCGCTGGTGCAGGAAAAAACCGGCATCGATTTCATGGCCATCCATGATGCGGGCGAGGCGCGCGCAGCGGTCAAGAAACTGGGCGTGCATGTCGAACCGAATGCCAAGTGGGGCGAATGCGTCGCCGCCGTGTTCGAGGAAAAGGTCGAAGATACGCTGATCCAGCCGATCCATGTCACGGATTTCCCGCTCGATATCTCGCCGCTGGCCAAACCGCACCGGAACAACCCGCGCCTGACGGAACGTTCGGAAAGCTTCATGCGCGGCTGGGAGGTCGCCAACATGTTCACCGAACTGAACGACCCAGCCGACCAGCGGGCGCGGTTCGAGGAACAGGTGAAGGCACGCGAAGCCGGCAACGAAGAAGCCGCCATGTACGACGAGGATTACGTCACCGCGCTGGAATACGGCCTGCCACCGACGGGCGGCTGGGGCATGGGCGTCGACCGCCTGTGCATCATCCTGACGGGTTCGGCCAATATCCGCGATGTCATTAATTTCCCCACGCTCAAGCCCATCAAAAAGGCCGAGGAGCGCACGTCGTCATACGATACGTCGCGTTCCTTTGCCGCCAAACCGGCGGCTGTTGCTGCCGCGCATTCTCAGAACGGCGACTGGCAGACGCTGGATGATGACGCGCGCCGCTTTATCATCGTGGTGAACGAAAAAATCGACAATATGGGCCGCGTGCTCAATGCCGCCGCGCATGCGATGGCGGGTCTTGTCGGCCAGACGGCAGCGGGCGAAGATTTCGCATGGGTCGAGTACAAGGACGCGGATGGCAGTGTCCACCCGTCCATCTCGCACTATCCCACCATCATTCTGAAGGGCAAGAATTCGAACCAGCTGGCCAAGGTGCGGGCCGAGGCGCTGGCCGCCGGTATCCCTTGCGTTGATTTCACCGATGACATGACACTGGGCAAGTCGAAGGAACAGGTTGCCTCGCTCGCCACCAAAAAGGGCGAAGCGGTGAATTACATGGCGCTGGCCCTGTTCGGTGATACACCGAAGCTGCGCGCCATCACCGGCAAACTGTCGCTTTATAAATAAGCCATGAGCAGCGATATCCTCATTGCGCGGGCGGCAAAACTGGCGCCCATCGACGTCATCGCGGAAAAGGCGGGCGTCCCGCACGAGGCGCTGATCCCGTACGGACGCACCAAGGCAAAAATCGATCTTGCCACGGCGCAGGCGCTGATCGCATCGCGTCCGCGCGGCAGGCTGATCCTGATGACCGCCATCAATCCCACCCCGGCGGGCGAGGGGAAAACGACCACGACGATCGGCCTTGCCGATGCGCTTCGTCAACGCGGGCACAACGCGATGATCGCGCTGCGCGAACCGTCCCTTGGCCCGTGCTTCGGGCGCAAAGGGGGCGCGACGGGCGGGGGGTATGCGCAAGTCGTGCCGATGGAGGAAATCAACCTGCATTTCACCGGTGATTTCCACGCGATCACGGCGGCGCATAACCTGCTGGCTGCCATGCTGGACAATCACATTTTTCAGGGCAATGCGCTTGATATCGATCCGGACTGCATCGTGTTCGGCCGCGTTATCGATGTCACAGACCGCGCGCTTCGCAACATCGATATTGGCAACGTCAAGCAGGGTACGCGCCACCAGTCGTTTTTCGACATCACCGTCGCCTCCGAAGTGATGGCCATTTTCTGCCTGTCTGAAAATCTGGCCGACCTGCAGGAACGGCTGGGCCGTATCATCGTCGCCTATGACCGCAAGGGGCATGCCGTGACGGCATCCATGCTCAAGGCGTCGGGGGCGATGACGGTTCTGCTTAAAGATGCGCTTGCGCCCAACATGGTCCAGACGCTGGAAGGGACGCCGGCGCTGGTGCATGGCGGCCCGTTCGCCAACATTGCGCATGGATGCAATTCCGTGCTGGCCACGCGTCTTTCACTGGCGCTGGCGGATTATACGGTGACCGAGGCTGGGTTCGGCGCAGATCTCGGCGCCGAAAAATTCCTTGATATCAAATGCCGCAAGACAGGTCTGTGGCCCGATGCCGCCGTGATCGTAGCGACGGTGCGCGCCCTGAAAATGAATGGCGGCGTCGCCAAAGGCGATCTTGCGCATGAAAACATCGACGCGCTGAAGGCAGGGTTCGCCAACCTGCAACGACATATTGAGAATATGCGCGGTTTCGGCATGCCGGTGGCGGTCGCCATCAATCATTTCGTCACTGATACGCAGGATGAAATCGAAACCCTGCGCGCGCTGGTGAAGGGAGAGGGCGTGCCCGTGGCCCTCTGCAAACACTGGGCGCATGGTGGTGCCGGTGCGCTTGAGCTGGCCGATATCGTGACCACCATCGCCGCGCCGTCGCAGCCGCGTTTTGTCTATGGCGACGACCTGCCGCTCGATGCCAAGATCACGGCGATCGCCAAGACCATTTACCGTGCTGACGGCATTGCCCTGACCGACAAGGCGCGGGAAAGCCTTGCGGCTTTTACCGCCATGGGATTCGCTCACCTGCCTGTGTGCATGGCCAAGACGCATGAGTCCTTCAGTGCGGATGCAAAACTGCTGGGTGCGCCCACGGGGTATACGGTTACGGTGCGGGATTTACGCCTGTCGGCGGGGGCTGGTTTCATCGTCGCGCTGTGCGGTGCGATCAACACCATGCCCGGTCTGCCCCCGGTGCCTGCGGCCGAACATATCGGCCTTGATACGGACGGGCTGATTTCCGGCCTGTCTTAAGCGTGAAGGCGCATGCTTTCATCTGCGCGCGGTAGCGTGCGCGGGCGATTGAAATCTTCGATCAGGTTTTTGGCGAATATCGCCTTGTTCGCGGTCTGGAAAGCGGGTTCGCGGGTCAGGTCGATCACTGGGTTGGTCACGGCGATGCCCAGATACAGGTCGCGGTCCCAGAGCGTATCGCGCACGGGGTCGCCGCCGGCACGGAACTTTTGACCGCCCAGATCCATGACGGCCTGCAGTATGAAACGGTCCAGCACCAGTTTGGCATTGTAGGCATCGCTCACGGAAAATCCTTTGGCGCACATCTGGGACATGGCTTCGGCGGCGCTTAAATAACGGGACTCGATCGCGGTCACGCTGTCGAACAGGCGGTTGAGATCGACGCGCTCGGGCGCGACGCGCACGGTATGCCGATCAAAGAAAATCGATGCGATGGTATCGGCTTTGGCCTGGTCCAGAATGGTCTGTGTCATGTCGTGTCCTCTTGGGAAGGCACTCTAGACCAGCGTTTTTCCGTTTGAGAAGTTATTTTTTCGTAACGTAGCCGACCCCGGCCTTGGCATAGGAATCGCCGCGGTTGCGGGCGTTAACGAAGTCGGTATTGGTCAGCTTGGCAGGGTCGGGGCGCTCGCGCTCCTCCGGCGGGGTCAGTGGCGTGCCGATATAGATAAAGCCTGCGATTTTTTCATGGTCGCGCACGCCCATGACGGCGCGGATATTTTCGTCATAGCTGTACCACTGGGTCAGCCAGCTTGCGCCGTAGCCCAGCGTGTTCGCCGCCAGAAGGATGTTCTGGCATACGGCACCGGCCGATAATTCCTGTTCCCAGACGGGGATGGTGCTTTCACGCGGGGACGACACCACCGCGATGGTCAGTGGCACCCGCAGAAGGCGTTTACGTTCGTCTTCCAGCTTCTCTGGCGTCGATTGCGGTTCGCGTCTGGCCCATGCGGCGCTTAAGGCCTCGCCAAACTGGGCGCGTTTTTCACCTTCAAAGACCACGAACCACCATGGAAACAGTTTGCCGTGATCGGGGGTGCGCATAGCGACGGACAGGATGGTTTTGACTTCTTCCGCGGTCGGTCCCGGTTCGCCCAGCAGCTTGGCGGATACGGACCTGCGGCGAAGCAGCGTATGCGTCATTTGGGGATTTTTACGGGCGTAGACCAGATCGGACATACCTTTAAAGATAAAGGTCCTGCCCTAGACCTTCAATACCTTGGCGTGGAAATAGACTGGTGTCTGGCCGGGTATCTTGGTGGCCGGGTCCTGATATTTCTCCAGAAGGGCGGAGTCCGCCGTGCCCGCGGAAATGGCCATGGCCTGCGTCATGAAGGTACTGCGGATGGATTTGAGTTCATGGGCGATGGCCTTTGGGTCCAGCAGGGCGCGGCTGGCAACTGCATCGTCGATGCGTGCTTTTGCGGCCGCGATTTCCGTCACCACGGGTGTAATATTGCGCGGGCCGATGCCGGGCAGGGCGTAAAGGCCTGATCGGTCCATCGTGGCCAGTGTGTTGAAAGCTTTGCCAGCCATCGGCGTATCGCGCAGCCCGTTCAGGAATTTCAGAAGCTGCGCCGTACCCACCACGCCGCCCTGTTCGACCAGCCTCATGCTGGCCACGGTTTCGATGCTGATGCGGTCGGCACCCTGCTGTTCGAACATGTGCGGTACTTTATCCGCGACCGTCTGCAGCTCGCGTAAGGTCAGGGATGCCGTTTCGGGGTTCGCAGCCAGCGCGTTGAACAGTTTTTTAAGGCCGTTGCTGATGTCAAAGGTGGATGCGATTTCATCCATCGTCAGGTCATAGACAATCGTTACCGACGCGCCCTGTTTTTTACGGGCCGGTTTTTTAGCGTCGGTTTTGCGGTTATAAACGCGTTTCGGGCGCAGGGCTTCTTCCTCCGCCAGAACTTCCTTACGGGCGAGCGATCCGATTTCCCGCGCGCCTTCCACCTTTTCCCAGTTCAGCGTGCGGGTGTCGCCAATTTTGCGTCTGGGGCGGTCGTCGCGTGTTTCCACCGCGGCAAAGATCGCATCCATGTCCGGGTGGTTTCCGGCAAAGGCACCCATGCGCACGACCAGCCCGTCATCCTCGCGTCCAAACCGGCGTAAATTGCGGCCCTGATCGCGGATGCGCAGGTTATGCGATGTGGGCAGAACCGTGCGGGCGCTCGGCACCAGAACGGAATCCGGCGGTATGCCAACCGGGCCTGTCTGCGTCAGTTCGACGGGGCGTGCGTAGGCGAACTGTTCCGCTGCCTGCTGGCGCGGAACGATGGGATAAAGGGTCAGGTCCTTGATCGTATCGCCTTCGTAAAAGATGTCGGATACGTAGGCGAGGGTCGGCTCACGGCCTTTCATATCAAGGGCATGGGCAGGAATCTGGATGACATCCCATTCCTTCAACTGGCTGATATGAATAAGGGAACCGTGATTAGTCATGACATATCAATAGGTTAAAATTTTGGATTACCATAAGTTATGATTAACATAATGTCAATTTTGTCTTTCGGGTATTACCGTCTATATCTTTTCCCATGAGCAGGCGCCTTCCGCATGAAACCGTTACCATCCGCACCCAAAGGCGGGGGCGCAGCATTCAGGTGGAGGCCGCGACCATTCCGGGTGTGCCCCTGCTTCGTGCCCGCACGCAGGCCCAGTTTGCCAGCGCCGTTCTGGGCGAGGTGATCCGCCGGTCCCCGACCACGCGCCAGCTGCACATCCGCTTTCCCGATCGTACGACCAGTGTCACGCATCTGCGCCTTGGGGCATAAGCTTGCGGCGCGGGGCGTCTGGCCTATATTGCTAACCCATGTCCGCACCGCTGCTTGAACCCGTTCCGTCCAAGGTCGTCTATCACGATCAAAGCCGTCCGTTTGAACTCGTCTCCGATTATCAGCCGGCGGGCGACCAGCCTACGGCGATTAAGGAATTGGTCGAGGGCATAAAGAACGGCGAAAAGGATCAGGTGCTGCTGGGCGTCACCGGTTCCGGCAAGACCTTCACCATGGCGCATGTCATCCAGACGCTGCAGCGTCCGACCCTCATCATGGCGCCGAACAAGACGCTGGCCGCGCAGCTGTATTCGGAAATGAAATCGTTCTTCCCCAATAATGCGGTCGAATATTTCGTGTCCTATTACGATTATTACCAGCCCGAGGCGTATGTGCCGCGGACGGATACCTATATTGAAAAGGACTCGTCCATCAACGAACAGATCGATCGTCTGCGCCACTCGGCCACGCGGGCGCTGTTCGAACGCCGCGATGTCATCATCGTTGCGTCCGTCTCCTGCATCTACGGTATCGGCTCCAAGGAAGATTATCAGGCGATGATCGTCGATATCGGCAAGGGCGAGTCCATGAGCCGGGAAGAACTGATCCGCAAATTCATCGCCCTGCAGTATTCGCGCAACGACATCGATTTTTCGCGCGGCACGTTCCGCGCGCGCGGTGATACCGTCGAACTTTTTCCGGCGCACTTCGAAGACCGCGCCTGGCGTTTTTCGTTCTTCGGCGACGAGATCGAGGATATCTCGGAATTCGATCCGCTGACGGGCGTGGTATCGGCCAAGATGGTCGGCGTGCGGGTTTACGCGAACTCGCACTACATCACGCCGGGGCCAACGATGGAACAGGCCATCAAGGGCATCAAGCACGAACTGAACGAGCGTCTGAAGGAACTGCGCGCCCAGAACAAGCTGCTGGAAGAACAGCGCATCAACCAGCGCACGACGTACGATCTCGAAATGCTGGCCGCGACCGGCGTGTGTCAGGGCATCGAAAACTATTCGCGTTACCTGACCGGACGCGCGCCGGGCGAACCGCCGCCGACGCTGATCGAATATCTGCCCAAGGACGCGCTGATGATCCTTGA
>CALBME010000067.1 GCA_937896295.1 uncultured Micavibrio sp.
CCCGCTGCGCGAACAGGAAATGCTGGCCGGTGTGGCCGTTGATGCCGTGTTCGACTCCGTGTCTGTGGCCACCACATTCCGTGGCAAGCTGAAGGAAGTGGGCGTTATTTTCTGCTCCATCTCCGAAGCGGTGAAGGAATACCCGGAACTGGTGCAAAAATATATGGGATCGGTGGTGCCGATTTCGGATAACAAACACGCCTGCCTGAACTCCGCCGTGTTTACGGATGGATCGTTCGTTTACATTCCGCCCGGCGTGCGCTGCCCGATGGAACTCTCGACCTATTTCCGCATCAACACCGCCAAGACGGGACAGTTTGAACGCACGCTCATCATCGCAGACAAGGGGGCGTACGTATCCTATCTCGAAGGTTGCACCGCGCCGATGCGCGATGAAAACCAGATGCACGCCGCTGTCGTCGAACTGGTCGCGCATGAAGACGCTGAAATCAAATATTCGACCGTCCAGAACTGGTATCCCGGCGATGAAAACGGCGTGGGCGGTATTTACAACTTCGTCACCAAGCGCGGCCTGTGCGAAGGCGCGCGCAGCCGCATTTCATGGACGCAAGTTGAGACCGGATCGGCCATCACCTGGAAATACCCGTCCTGCATTCTCAAAGGCGATGGATCACAGGGCGAATTTTATTCAGTGGCCGTCACCAACGGACATCAGCAGGCCGATACCGGCACCAAGATGATCCATCTGGGCAAAAACACGCGCTCGCGCATCATCGCCAAGACCATCAGCGCCGGGAAATCGGACTCGACCTATCGCGGTATGGTTAAAATCATGCCCAAGGCCGCCAAGGCACGGAATTTCACGCAGTGCGATAGCCTTCTGATCGGCGATCTCTGCGGCGCGCACACCGTGCCCTATATCGAAAGCCGCAATGCATCGGCAATGCTGGAACATGAAGCCACCACCAGCAAGATCAACGAAGACCAGTTGTTTTATTGCCAGCAGCGCGGCCTCTCGGAAGAGGAAGCTGTGGCCCTGATCGTCAACGGCTTCTGCCGCGAGGTGCTGCAGCACCTGCCGATGGAATTCGCGGTCGAGGCGCAAAAACTGGTCGGCATTTCATTGGAAGGTAGCGTAGGTTAATGGAAAATCTCTTTCTTGCTCTCGGTCTTATCGGCGCCATGTGCTGCGTCGGCATGTTCTGGGCCATTGAACAGGGACGCGTCGACGGCTCGTCGCGCCTGTATTACATCGTCAATGGTATTGGCGGCTTTCTGATCCTTATTTCGGCTCTGCATGAATATGACGGCGGCGATGCCGGCACCGTGGTGACCGAGGCCGCGTGGGTCGTCGTCAGCCTGATGGGCATTTACAAGACAATGCGTCCCAAAAGGGAAATCCCAATGCTTGAGATCAATAACCTGCACGCCAGCATCGATGGCAAGGACATTCTGAAAGGTATCACGCTGTCCGTGCCCGCGGGGCAGGTGCACGCCATCATGGGCCCGAACGGTTCGGGCAAATCGACATTGTCTTACGTGCTTTCGGGCCGCGAGGATTACGAAGTCACCAACGGCTCTATTGAACTGAACGGTAAAAGCCTGATGGACATGCCGCCGGAAGAACGCGCCGCAGCCGGTATGTTCCTGGCCTTTCAATACCCCATCGAAATTCCCGGCGTGCAGACCACGACGTTTTTGAAAACGGCTTTAAACGCCATCCGCAAAACGCGAGGGCAGCCGGAACTGGACGCGCTGTCGTTCCTTAAGACGCTTAAGTCCAAGGCCGAAAAACTCGGCGTTTCGGATGAAATGCTCAAAAGGCCGCTGAATGTCGGTTTTTCGGGCGGCGAGAAAAAGCGTATGGAAATCCTGCAGATGGCTATGCTGGAGCCCAGCTTTGCCGTTCTGGACGAAACCGATTCCGGCCTTGATATCGATGCGCTGAAAATCGTCTCCGAAGGCGTCAATGCCCTGCGCGGGCCGGACCGATCCTTCCTCGTCATCACGCATTACCAGCGCCTGCTCGATTACATCGTGCCGGATGTCGTGCACGTCCTGAGCAAGGGGCGCATCGTCAAATCCGGCGGGCCGGAACTGGCCAAAGAACTGGAATCCACCGGCTATGCCGATATCGTGGACGCGGCATAAATGATGACGCTGCCAAGCCGCTACCGCCCCGAAACCGCCCACGGGTTCCTTCAGAACCCGACGGACGGCGCGCCGTGGCGTAACGAGGCGCTGGCGCAGCTGAAAGCCCGCGGCATCCCGACGCCGAAGCTGGAACGCTGGCGCTATACCAACCTGTCCGCGTTTGAAAAAACCGGTGCGGTTCCGGCCGCAAAACCGGCTTTAAGTTTCAATCCCATCACTCTGCCATGGATGATCCAGAATTCGCGTAAACTGGTTTTCGCCAACGGCTATCTTGTTTTTGGCGATGCGCGCCTGACCCTGGCCAGTCATTTTCTTGAGGTGCCGTATGACGCCGCGCCGATGGAAAAATTCAATGACGGCATGCTCTGGGCGCTGAATACGGCCTTCATGCAGGACGGCCCGTACCTGAACCTGCACGAAGACGCCACGGTTGAAATCATTCATGTCGGCCTTGGCCACGATCATCCGCAACTGGCCAGTCCCCGGACCGTCATCGAAATCGCGCCCGGCGTGAATGCCACGATCATCGAACGATACGTGGCCGACGGCGCCGCGCCCGTGCATACGAATGCCGCGCTGGAGATCGAGGTCGCCGCAGGCGCCGCGCTTCAGCACGTCCGCCTGCAGGACGAGGGGTATAGCCGCACCGTCCTGACCTCCACCCATGTGCGTCTGGCCAAGGAAGCACGGTACGAAAACAGCTTCCTGAATATCGGCGGCGCCCTGTCGCGTCAGGAATTCTGGTTCGAACTGCTGGAAGAAGGTGCGCACGCAGGCGTAAAGGGCGCGCAGCTCATGGCCGGCCGCCAGCATATGGATACCACCGTCCTGATCGAACATGCGGCCCCCAGCTGCACGTCGAACCAGACCATTCGCAACGTTCTGGCGGGTGAGGCGGTGGGCGTGTTTCAGGGCAAGGTTCACGTCCATCAGGTGGCGCAGAAAACCGATGGCTATCAGCTGTGCAATACGGTCATGCTGTCGGACCGTGCCAGTATGAACACGAAACCCGAGCTTGAAATTTACGCCGACGACGTCAAATGCAGCCACGGCACCACGACGGGCGCGCTGGACGATACGCCGCTTTTTTACCTGCGCTCGCGCGGCATTCCGGAGTCTGAAGCGCGCCGCATGATGCTGACAGCCTTTATCGGCGACCTGTTCGACTCCCTTGATGACAATATCCGCGCGGCTTTGCATGCCCGTACCGATCAATGGCTTGACCATGGAATCATTTAACCGCCGCACCGATTTTCCCGCGCTTGCAGGCAATAACCTCGCCTTCCTCGACACGGCTGCCAGCGCCCAGAAACCGCGCCCGGTGGTCGATGCCATGCTGGCAGTGATGGAGGGGCACTACGCCAACATCCACCGCGGCCTTTATAAATATTCCAACCAGACCACGGCGGCGTTCGAGGCCGCGCGCGGCAAGGTTGCCCGCTTCATCGGGGGCAGGGAAACGGAAGTCGTCTTCACCCGCAACACGACCGAAGGCATCAACCTGGTCGCGCAGTCCTGGGGTCGCGCCCATCTTGCGGCAGGCGACGAAGTCATCCTGACCGAAATGGAACATCACGCCAATCTCGTACCGTGGCGTCTTCTGGCCGATCAGATCGGCATCGTGGTGAAGTATATTCCCGTGAAAGACGGCGCGCTGGATCTCTCGGCCATTCCCTTCACGGAAAAAACCAAATTCGTATCGTTCACGCATATTTCCAACGCACTGGGCACGATCAACCCGGCCAAGGATATCGTCGCCCGCGTGCGCGCCTTCAATCCGGACATCAAAGTCCTGATCGACGGTTCGCAGTCCGTCCCGCATATGAAGGTCGATATGCGTGATATCGGCGCTGACTTTTTCGTATGGACCGGGCACAAGCTGTACGGTCCCACCGGTATTGGCGTGCTCTGGGGCAGGGAAGACCTGCTCAACGCCATGCCCCCGTATCAGGGCGGCGGTGACATGATTGAAACCGTTGCGTTCGACATCGTGACTTACAAAAACGCGCCCGCGCGGTTCGAGGCCGGCACGCCCGCCATCGTCGAGGCGATCGGGCTGGGTGCGGCCATCGATTACATCACACAGATCGGCTGGCAGGACATCGCCAGCCATGAAAAGGCGCTGTCCGACACCTTGTACAAACGTCTGGCCGCGCGCAGCGATATCCGTGTCCTAAGCCCCGCGAAAGACCGTGCCGGCATCGTGTCTTTCGTGCCGCTGCAGGGCGATACGGCGGACGTCGCCATGATCCTCGATCAGTGTGACGTTGCCGTGCGCGTCGGTCATCACTGCTGCCAGCCGCTGATGGGCGTGCTGGGCGTGCGCGGCACGGTGCGCGCCTCGCTGGGGCTGTACAGCACGCCGGATGATATCAACGCATTGGAGGAAGGCTTGAACAAAGCCTCGAAGCTGCTGGGATGAGAGAACCGATCGCCGACAAGGAAATGGTCCAGAACGCACTGGGCGACCAGTACGACCCGTTGTCCGAACCGCCTTTTACCAAGCACACCGACCATCCCGTATGGTCCCACATCCGCGCGGCGCTGTGCGACGTGTACGACCCCGAAATTCCGGTCAGCATCTACGAACTGGGCCTGATGTATGACATCCGGATCACCGAGGCTGACGGCGTGATCGATGTTGCCGTCTCCATGACCCTGACCAGTCCCAACTGCCCGGTGGCACAGGACATGCCGGGTATGGTCCAGGGCGCGATCATGCCTATATCAGGCATAGGCGAGGTGACGGTCGATATCACCTTTGACCCGCCATGGGACAAAAGCTTCATGTCGGAAGTCGCCAAGCTGCAACTGAATATGTTTTAATGGATGATCATGAAACCGCTTTTGACCATATCAGACGAGGCCGCCGCCTTTCTGGCCCCCAAGCTGGACGGGTATGCAGGCGTGCGCGTATCGGTCAATAAAAAGGGCTGCGCGGGGGGCGAATACGAATTCACGCCCGTAAAAACATCCGACATCACGCCTGACCTCGACGTTTCGGAAGCGGCGGGTATCAAAATCTTCTTCCCGAAAATCATGCTGCTGGCGCTGATCGGGTCCGAACTTGTCCTGCATAAGGACCAGTTCAACACGCGGCTGGACTTCAAAAACCCGAATGAACTCTCGCGCTGCGGCTGCGGCGAAAGCGTGCAGCTGCCGCACGCACACTGAATTGGCTCGTACTGAATTGTGAATACGCAAAACAAAACGGCCCCGAAAGGGGCCGTTGTTTTAATGTCAGCGATGTTTAGTTGGCAACCAGCGCCGTGCCCGAAGCCGCCTTTTTCGCGGAGGGAAGCGTGCTGCGGTCCAGCTTGCCAGCCGCTTCAAGGCGGCGCATTTCATCCGAATAACGCGCGGCTTCGCCGTTCGACATTTCCGTGCTGTTCAGGCCGAACACATGGGCGATATCGCCACGGCTGAACTCGGCTTCTTTGACGTTGTTGCACATGATCTTATTCCCTCGTTCTGTTTTCTTGTTTTTGTGGTCTTGAAAGAAAACGGCCCGCATGGGGCCGCTGCTTGATATCTAAATTTGAAAATTACGACGGGCGGAAAGCGCCGAAGGAATTTTTGCTGACCGGTGCAACAGGGGCGTTGCCGTTGGCAGCTTCCATGGTTGCCAGGCGATCGTGACGGTCGGACCAGCCACGGGCGTTGCCCTGGGTTTCCAGGGTCTCATCAGCTGCAATGCTCAGTTTCGTGTTCATCATCTTTTTGTCGTCGGTCTTGGTCGACGCTCCCTCAGTAATAAGCCGTAAATACACACTTTTTACTCAAGCCCTTGGGATTTCATGTCCTCTTGATGAGCTTTATACAAACTAAGGTAGCCCATGGCCGCAAACTCGTCAACTATTTCCGATAATCCATTAACCTTGGAAATCTCATAAACAACAACGGTTTGAGTCATCAGGACGTCCTTGTCCTTGGCTAGCATGGTCGTCACATACTGGTCCTTGGGCGTAAAAAGGGCGGATTTCGGGGTTTTCAGGCCCGGAATAGTCTCCTGCTGCGCCCGGCGCAGGGCCCCTGCAAGATGAATGACGGCCCGCATGCCGGGCATGGACTGCCCCGCGGGGGTGGATATGTAAGCCATTGATTCTGCTGCGACATAACCGATATCGGTTTTATTGCGCAAAACATGCATTTTGATGCCGTTCTGGGCGGCAAAGTTCAAAAGTTGCGCGCCCGTCGCGGAATTGTTCAAAAGTTGCGTGGCGGCGTCCAGAATCGCCTGTTCATTTTCGTGGATAAGTGTGCCGCTGCTCGCGCCGCCGCCAAATCTTAACCCCTTGTTAAGTTTCGAGAGTAAATCCATCGGTCTATCGTAATCCTGTATTCGCGCCGGAGGTGGTGTTCTCCGACATCAGCATGGAATGGTTGGTGACTTCGATCTGGCCGTCCGGCGCCACCATCAGCGTGGCCTTGAGCAGGACGCCGGCGAAGTAGAGATCCGCACTCACGGCAAAGGAATCGTCCGCGCGGTTATACGCCACGCCGATATCGCTGTGCGCGCGGCGGATATGCAGCTGCTGGTCCAGCGAAAGGGAATCCATGAACGGCATGTCGTCCACGTCGCGGATCAGGTAGATGTCGCCTTCTTCGGTGGTGACGTGTTTGAAGAAGAAATCCACGTATTCCACGACATTTCGTTCATTCAGATTAAGCGCGCCTCGCGCCGCGATTTTCTGCAGCGGGTCGGGCGAACCGTCCAGCAGGTAGAACGAATTGCCGTCTGACAGGAAGTCGAGCGTGAACGAAGGCAGCGTGGCGTAATTGGTCAGGCGGACCAGCATGAAGCCCTGGTAAAAGGGCAGGTGCGCGGCCGTGGCCTCGGACGTGGTGATCGAGAACAGGGCACCGTCCGGCGTGGAGGACACACGCTGGATGATCTTTGCGGTCTCATTGCGGTCGAGTTTTTGCCAGTTCATAAGGCCCAGAATCAGATGCCCCACGATATCACGGAAAAGGCAGCTCAGGCTACGGTTTCAGCCGGGTCAGATATGGCTTTCAGGGCCGGAATCAACACGTCTTCGGGCTTTTCGGCCTTCAGGGCGTCGACGGTCAGCAATTGCCGCCACCGCCGGGCCCCGCGTTTGCCGTTGGGCAATCCGACCATATGGCGGGTAATGGCATGCAGAGGCGCCCCGTAACGGGCCTTCTGGTCGCTGGCATAGGCGATCATGGCGTCTACGATTTCGGCCAGGGGGCGGGGGGGCGTATGGCTCAGGGCCGTTTCCAGGTCCTGAAGAATGCCGGGATTCTGGTACGCCGCGCGGCCCAGCATGACGCCGTCGAAATGATCAAGATGCGACACTGTGTCCGCGACGGTGGCAATGCCGCCGTTCAGGACGATCTCAAGACCAAAATGCTGTTTGGCTGCCTGTGCCAATTCATAATCAAGCGGCGGCACCTCGCGGTTTTCCTTGGGCGAAAGGCCCTTCAGCCACGCCTTGCGCGCATGCACGATGAAGGTGCCGCAGCCGGCTGCGGATACTTTTTCGATGAATGTGAACAGCATGGTTCTGGCGTCGTGGTCGTCGATGCCGATGCGGCATTTCACGGTCACCGGAATATCCACGGTGTCTTTCATCGCCTTAACGCAGTCGGCCACCAGATCAGGTTCGGCCATCAGGCACGCGCCGAAGGCGCCTTTCTGCACGCGCTCGGACGGGCATCCGCAGTTCAGGTTGATAGCGTCGTATCCGGCATCTGCGCCGAACCTGGCCACGCGCGCCAGATCGTCCGGCTCCGACCCGCCCAGCTGCAGGACGACGGGGTGTTCGGATGGGTTGAAACGCAAATGGCGCTCGCGGTCCCCATGGATGAGCGCGTTGGCCGTCACCATCTCGGTATACAGAACGGCATTCGGCGACAGCAGGCGGTGGAAGAACCGGCAATGCCGGTCCGTCCAGTCCATCATCGGTGCGACGGAAACGCGCTTCATGCGGTCTGCGCGCGTTTGCCGAACGTCCACACGCTGACCCCCAGCGTCAGCAGCGCGGCGATGGCGATACCGCCGATCATCGGCAGGGGCGTGCCGTTGTTCAGTGCGCCGGTGATGCCGATGACGACAGACCCGATCACCATCTGAACGGTGTTCATCAGCGATGCGGCCGTTCCCGCGATATCGCCGTGATCTTCCAGCGCCAGCACCATGATATTGGGCAGCAGGATGCCGACAAAGGAAAACCCGATGAACAAAAGCACGGCCATGACGGCAAAGCTGTCGATGCCCATGGCAAACAGCACGGCCAGGAAACTCATGACTGCGGCAAAACCCGTCGCCGCCGGAATAAGCAGGTTTTTCATACCGAATTTGGCGGACAAAATGCCGTTCAGTTGCATGGCCGCGAAAAACGCCGCCGCGTTGGCGGAAAACGCCAGCGAATACTGCATCGGTGAAAGCCCGTAATGCGTGCTTAAGACAAAGGATGAATTGCCCAGGTAAATGAAGAACCCGGTGATGGCGAACGCGCCGATGAACGTCATGCCCATGAAGGCGCGGTCGGAAAACAGCGTGGCATAAGCCCGTTTCATTTCGGCGATGTTGGGTTTGATCCGGCGTTCTTTCGGCCATGTTTCGCGCACGAAAAACGCAAGCAGCCCAAGCCCCATTGCGCCCAGCAGCACCAGCACCCAGAACACGCTGCGCCATCCGAAATCACCGACCAGCAGCGATCCGCTTAAAGGGGCGAGCAGGGGG
>CALBME010000068.1 GCA_937896295.1 uncultured Micavibrio sp.
CAGGATTTTCTTCTCGCCGAAACTTTTATAGACCTTGGTAAATTCGCTGATGACCTTGGACCCCAGCTCGACGTCCTGCGGCTCGATCTCGATCTTGGCGACCATGCGCCTGTAAGATGACACGTCGGCCTTGAGGCGCGCGCGCTCGGCCTTCATCAGTTCAAGACGCTTCTGGTTGCGCTTGCGCCGCGCGGGCACGCCGCGCGCGGCCCATTCCTCTTCCATATCCAGCCATTTCTGGCGGTTTTTCAGTTCGCGCGATTCCTGTTCGATCAAAAGGGTCTGCCAGTCCTCGAACTTGGCGAAACCATCAGGGCACACGCGGCAACGGCCGCGGTCCAGCCAGAACACCTTGTCCGACATGTTGGCCAGAAACGTGCGGTCGTGGCTGACGCACACGACGGCGCCGCGAAAACCCTTCAGATAATTTTCCAGCCACTCAATGATATGAAGATCAAGGTGGTTGGTGGGTTCGTCCAGCAAAAGAATGTCAGGATCTTCCACCAGCGCACGCGCCAGCGCCGCGCGCCGCAGCTGTCCGCCGGACAGGTTGTCCATCACCCATTCCGGGTCAAGGTCGAGCGGGTGCAGGACCGCATCGATACGCCATGCCACGGCTGCCTCCTCATCGCCCGCGCGTATGCCGCCGGCCACGAATTCACGCAACGTTTCGCCCTTTTTCATCGGAATGTCCTGCTGCAGGTATCCGATGACCGTGCCTTCCAGCTGCCAGCGTTCCCCGTCGTCCAGGCTGCGGTTGCCGGTGATGATGTTCATCAGCGTCGTCTTGCCCGCGCCGTTCTTGCCGATCAGGGCGATCTTGTCGCCCTCCAGAATGGAAAATTCCATGTTCTCGAACAGCGGCTTTTTACCAAAGGCCACCATCGCGTCACGGACATGAAGAAGAAGTTTTTCAGGCATTGTTTCGAAGCACCCTGCGCCGCATCAGCAGCATCACGTAAAAAGAACCGTAAACGGCCACCATGGAAACCGCGTACATACTGTTGACCCATGTCATCTGGTCCATGGCGGCCAGCGACAGCGCGAATTTAACGCTGCACAGAAGATAGACAAGGCTCCCCTCGCTCCACGGCCGGTGCCAGCTTTTGCGCACGGTCGGCCAGAAGGCCGCAAGGTCGATGGACGAAATCAGGATGACGGACCATAACGGATCCTGCGTCGCCATCCATAGCGGAATGGCCGACAGCGCCGTGATAAAGGCCATCCAGTCGCCGCGCGTGATGTTTTTCTCTCCCCATTTCAGCGCAAGCGCCGTGATGACGAAGCACGCAAGGGCGGTGACGCCCATCACCCACGCCCCGGCACCGGCCTGCCCGTCCGTCATCTGGGCCGCGAAGCCGATCGCGGTGATCAGCCCCCATACCACCCACGTGAAGACATGCGGGCGCACCGCGCCTTTCCACATGCCATGCAGGTACGGGATATAGCTGTACAGCCCAAGCGCGACGGCGATCAGGCCAAGGATTTCTTTATAACTCATGCCAGCACCCGCCGGCGCGCAAGGATGATGCCGACCAGCAGGAAATCCCATAAGACCAGAATGGCCGGATAAAGCGCGGTGGTCATGTTCACCTCCGCCAGTGACACAAGCGACAGGACATAGGCGATCCCGCTGATGACGAAAATGACGCAGGATTCTTCCCACGGCTTATGCCAGCTTTTGCGCAACGTCGGCCAATAGCCCAGCGTGTCGATCACGCTGACCAGGATGGTGGCGGTCAGCGGGTTGCCCGTTTTGATCCAGATGGGGATGATGGCCAGCGCGGCAACAAGGGCCATCCAGTCGCTGCGCGTGATGTTTTTTTCCCCGTACTTGACCGAAAAACCGGCAATGACCGCGCAGGACAGGGCGGATCCGCCCGTGGCGCAGGCGCCCAGCGCCGATCCCCCGGCAATCTGCGCCGCGCACCCGATCGCCAGCACCAGTGCCCAGATCAGCCACGTAAACAGATGCGGCCGCGTCTGTCCGCGCAGGATCGAGGGGACGTAAAAAAACGTCGCCCCCAGCGTCATGACGCCGCCTGTTATGCCGATGATCTGTTCCAGGGTCATGGGCGGCGACTATATAGGGACGCCCCGGAACCGGCCACCGGCATTCTTGTGGTTATGTTAAAAATACCTCGCTTTCCACCCCCGAAAATCACCGGTATCCTGTTTTTTCATGTCGGGCATTTTCTCCTTCATTTTTGGCGGTTCTGCAGGCCGCGCTGAAAAGCGCCGGCTTGAGGCGTTTTTCTCCGGCCTCCCCCTCGAATATTGCGGCTGGGGCCGTAATACAGGCAAGGGCAATGGCACCCTGCTCTACTCGCGCGGGTTCACCAAACTGCTGGGAATCGACCGGCTGAATTCCGCCCATGACATTGAAAACGCCCTGCATCCCTCTGACGCCGCCGCGTTTGAAAGCTATTTTCTTGCCCTAAGCCAGAATGCTGAGGCGTTTACGACCACGGTCCGCACCCTGAATGGCGACCGCGTGCTGAAACTCTCAGGCGCGCGCGGACGCGATCTCGGCGCGCGCGACATCTACGATATTGTCTGGCTGCAGGACGTCACGCCCCACGCGCTGGAAACCGAGGATCTTAAGGCCGACCTTAAGGCCGCACAGGCGCAGCTTGAAAAACTGCGCACCGCCCTTGATGCCCTGCCCATGCCCGTATGGCTGTCCGATTCTCTCAACGACATTTCGTGGGTGAATGCGGCCTATGCCCGCGCTGTCGGTAAAACCGCCGGCGAAATCGTCGATGGCCAGATCTGGCTGCCCCTGACCCTGACCGGGTCGGCCGAAGACGCCGCCGCGAAACTCAAGGCAACGGTCCGTGCGGCCCGCGCCACCAAAACCCAAACCACGCTGCGCGGCCGCCTGATTATGGCGGGCCAGCGCCGCGTGGCCGAATTCGTCTTCATACCTGTGGAAGGCACCGATCTTGTCATCGTGCAGGCATCGGACGTGACGGCACTGGAAGAAAGCGCCGCCGAACACAAACGTTACGTCACAGCGCACGGCAAGCTGCTGGAACAGATCAATTCCGCAGTCGCCATTTTCGGGGCCGACCACCGCCTTGAATTCCACAACTCGTCCTTCGCGCGCCTGTGGGGGGTTGATGATTCATACCTGAACGACAAGCCCAAGCTGGGCGATGTCATGGAAAAACTGCGCGAACTGCGCCGCCTGCCGGAACAGGCCGATTTCCGCAGCTTCAAGAAATCATGGCTCGACATGTTCACCGGCCTTCTCCAGCCGCATGAGGACATGCTCTACCTGCCCTCCGGCACCGCGCTGCGCATGATCGTGGCGCCGCACCCGCTGGGCGGCCTGATGATGATCTTCGAAGACGTGACGTCACGTCTTGCGCTTGAATCGTCCTACAATACCCTGATGGCGGTCCAGCGTGAAACGCTGGAAAACCTTGATGAAGGCGTCGCCGTGTTCGGGTCCGACGGACGCCTGAAATTTTTCAACCCGCGCTTCATGCATCTCTGGTCCCTCAACCCCGAAGATCTGGAAGGCGAACCGCACGTCACCCAGCTGGTCGAAAAACAGCGTAAATTCTTCCGTCTGGGCTGGAAGGAAGTCGAAAAAATCCTGACGCATCAGGGCCTGCAGCGCAAAACCCAGACCCAGCAACTGCACCGCGACGACGATACGGTGCTTGAATGCGTCTCCGTCCCCATGCCCGACGGCGGCGTGATGGTCACGCACCGCGACATCACCGACAAGATGCGCGTCGAAATCGCCCTGCGCGAAAAGGCCGACGCGCTGATCGAGGCGGAAAAACTCAAAACCGACTTCCTTGCCAACGTATCGTATCAGCTGCGCACGCCGCTGAACGCCATGACAGGTTTTGCCGAAATCCTGTCCAACGACTATTTCGGTCCCCTGACCGACAAACAGAAAGAATATACCAAGGGCATCATCGATGCCGGCGCGCAGCTCACGACCCTGATCGACGACATTCTTGACCTTACTCAGATCGAGGCGGGCATGATGTCCCTGCGCCTGCAAAGCGTCGATGTGCACAAACTGCTACAGGAAGTTTTCAACCTGACCCGCGAATGGGCGGGCCGCGAAACGCTGCAGGCGACGCTCGACTGCCCGGCCGATATCGGCATGATCCGCGCCGATGCCCGCCGCCTCAAACAGGTGCTGGTCAACCTGATCCGCAACGCCATCAGCTTCACGCCCGGCGGCGGCACCATTGCGCTCTCTGCCACCGGCACGGGTGCGGATGTGAAAATAACGGTCAAGGATTCAGGCATCGGCATTTCGACGGACGATCAGGAACAGGTCTTTGCCCCATTCCAGCGTTCCGCCACCACCACGGCCAGGGGGTCGGCGGCGGGGCCGGGTCTGGGCCTGTCCCTCGTACGCGATATCACGCGCATGCATGGCGGCGACATCAGGATGAATTCACGCCTGGGCGAAGGAACGGCCATGACCATCATCCTGCCCCGTTCGGGACCGTCCGATTAAAATCAAAAGCCGTGTATCAGACAGCAATCGTTTTGATATCGGCGCCGGCCTGTCCGGGCACGCCCTTGGCTGTCGAATATTCGACATGAAGCGCCTTGCCGGGATTTAAATATATGTATGCCGCATGCGCGGCGCCCGCGGCTTCGGCAAAACCGGTCGTAATCAGTTTCAGTTTATTGGGATAGGTTGCGATATCACCGGCAGCGAACACGCCGTCCACACCCGTCCTGCCCGTGGCGGGGTCTATGACGATGTGATTGCCCTCGATGGTCAGGCCCCAGTCCGCGACGGGACCCAGCTTGGCGGCAAGACCGAAAAACGCCAGCAGCGCATCGGCGGGAATCGTTTTGACATCGCCATCAAGCGTGGCGACCTGCACCGCGCTCATTATACCGTTGGCACCCTCAAGCCCTTTGAGCTGATAGGGAATGACAAGGTCGATTTTCCCTGCCGCCGCCAGATTTTTCAGCTGTTCGACCGTACCCGGCGCGGCGCGGAACTGGTCGCGGCGGTGAATGACGCTGACCCGTGCAATCTCGGCCAGCGATATGGCCCAGTCGACGGCGGAGTCGCCGCCGCCTGCAATCACCACACGTTTGCCTGCGAAATCCTCGCGTCTGCGCACCATGTAAAAAACGGAATGGCCCTCATAGGCCTCGATTCCGACGATCGGCGGCTTGTTGGGGCCGAACGCGCCCGCACCGCCTGCAATGATGACCGCCCCGGCATCGATCGTGATACCGGCGGCATTCGTGATGCTGAACCGTGCGCCCTGCGGGGTCAGCGTCGTGACCGGTGCACCCAGATGAAACACAGGACTGAAAGGCGCAGCCTGCGCCTCCAGCGACGCAATCAGGTCGCCGGCCGCGATTTTGGGAAATCCCGGAATATCGTAAATGGGTTTTTCAGGGTACAGCGCCGTGCATTGCCCGCCGATCTCCGGCAGGGCGTCAAAAACATGGCAGGACAGCCCCAGCATGCCGCACTGGAACACCGTGAAAAGCCCGGCAGGGCCTGCGCCCACGACAGCCACGTCGGCGACGTGGCGATCATGAACCGGTTTGGCAACATCTGTTTGCATGGTCATGGCTATGTGATACCCATTCTCTATGCCAGTAAACAAGGTATTTCATGTCGAAAATGAGGCCGGCATGGCCGAAGTCGCGGCGCAGCTTGCCCCGATTTTCGCCAAGGGTGCCATCGTCGCGCTGGAGGGGGATCTGGGCGCGGGGAAAACCGCGCTTTCACGCGCGCTGATCCGCCACCTGACCGGCGATCCCGCGCTGGATGTACCCAGCCCCACTTTTACCCTGTTACAGACCTACGACGCGCCCATGGGTGAAATCTGGCATTTTGATTTTTACCGCCTCCGCCACCCGGAGGAAGTCTTCGAACTCGGCTGGGAAGATGCACTGGCCGGCGGCGGGCTGCTCCTGCTGGAATGGGCGGAACGCATCGGCCCCCTTCTGCCGCCGACGGTCACACATGTCGTCATCACGCCGCAAAAAGATGGCACGCGCAAAATACAGGTGCACGCATGACAATCGAACAGGCCATGATTCTTGCCGCCGGCATGGGCAACCGCATGCGCCCTCTCACCGATGACCGGCCCAAGCCGATGGTCGAAGTCGGCGGCAAGCCCATCATCGATTACGCGATTGAATCGATCAAAAAACTGGGTATCCGCAACATCGTCGCCAACACGCATTACCGGGCCGATGTGATCGAACCCCATCTGACGGCGCACGGCGTGCGCATTTCACATGAACCCGAATTGCTCGATACGGGCGGCGGCATCAAAAACGCACTGAAATATTTTGATGTCTCAAAGCCACTGCTCATTCTGGCTGGCGATTCTATCCTGCTGGGCGAAGACACGCTGCCCGACCTTGCCGCGGCGTGGGATGACAGCACGATGGATCTGCTTCTTTTGCTTCAGCCGCTGGAAACCATGAAAATAACGCCCGCTGTCGGCGACTATGCGATGCGGGGCGGTAGGCCCGTGCGCACACCTGACCACAGCGGCGATTACATGTGGACCAGTGCGCGTATTCTCAATCCCGCCATTTTCGAAAGTACGCCGGACGGCGCATTTTCATTCCTGTCCGTGATGGACGCCGCCGAAAAATCCGGGCGGCTTGCCGCACAGGTGCACAGGGGCATATGGCATCACCTGACCACGCCTGATGATGTGGAGCGTGTTAACAACGCATGAACATCTACACGATCCCCGCTACCGTATCCTTTGTAGACGCGCTTGCGCGCGGTCTGCTGGAACGCAGCAAGGGCGATCCAATCAAACTGGCTGAAATGACGGTGCTGGTGCCGAACCGCCGCGCGGCGCGCTCCCTGCGCGAGGCGTTTTTACGCAACTCCAACGGCGCCGCGCTTTTACTGCCCGCAATCCGCCCCATTGGCGACGTCGACGAAGACGCGCTCTCCCTCGGCCCCGGCATCGGCACGTTCGATCAACGCGTGGCCATCAATCCCCTGCGCCGCCAGATGGTACTGGCCCGCTACCTGACAAAGGCATGGGGCGATACGTTCAGCATGGCGCAAGCGCTTTCCATGTCTGCGGATCTCGGGCGTTTTCTCGACGCCGTCCACACGGAAAACCTCACTCTCGAAAAACTCGACACGCTGGTGCCCGAATCCTACGCCACCCACTGGCAGGAGGTGCTGGGATTCCTGAAACAGGTTTTAAGGGTATTCTGGCCCCGGCAGCTGGAGGCGGAAAACGCCCTAGACCCCGGCGCCTATCGCAACGAAATGATCCGCGCCTATACCGACAGCCTGATCGACAATCCACCGGCGACGCCGGTGATTGCGGCGGGATCGACAGGATCGATCCCCGCGACTGCCGCGCTTTTGAAAGTGGTCGCAGGCCTGCCGCAGGGCTGCGTCGTCCTGCCCGGTCTTGATACGCATCTGGACGACGGCGCATGGACGGAAATTGAGGAAGGCCATCCCCAGCACGGCCTCGCCGGCCTGCTGCTGAACGCATTCGGTATCACGCGTGGCGATGTCAAAACATGGGACGGGGCGCATGGCGCACGGGAACGTGAAAAGCTGATCTCGGCCCTGATGCGCCCGGCATCCACCCTAGATGCGTGGACGGCTGCCCCCCTGCCGCCGTCTGCCTTTGAAAATCTGCACCTGATTGAGGCGGATACGATTGACGGCGAGGCCGCGGCGATTGCCGCCATCATGCGCGCCCACGCCCAGGACGTGCAGGCAAACGAACCCTGCGTGCTGGTCACGCCCGACCGCGTGCTGGCCGGACGCGTCACCGATTATCTGAAACGCTGGAACATTACGATTGACGATTCCGCCGGCCAGGCGCTGCCCAAGACCCCCGTCGGCGCATGGCTGTTGCTGCTGGCCGATACGCTGCATGAACAACTGGCGCCGGTACCGTTGTTAAGCCTGCTCAAACACCCGCTGGCGGGTGGCGGGCGCGAATGGCCGTCCGACGCACCGTCCTTCCGCAGTTTCGTGCGCATGCTCGACATGCACGTATTGCGGGGACCGCGCCCCGCGCCGGGTTTTGCAGGGTTATTCACACGCATCTCGGAAATCGACAGGCCCTTGCGCGATGAACTGCGCGCAGGTCTGCGGGCGCTCGAAAAGCTTTTTGCGCCCGTAGTGGTGGCGCAGGACGCCATCGGTAAATTACGCGCGCTTTTGCTGCTGGCCGAAAACCTCGCCGCAACAGGCGAATATACGGGCGCGCAGCGCCTCTGGACCGGTGATGCTGGCGAATCCGCCGCCACCGTGACCGCCAGCCTGCTGGAACAGGCGGATGTTTTCCCCGACCAGCTCGACTGGGCCGGTATTGCCGCCGTCCTCGAAGCCGCCATGGAACAGGTCAGCGTCCGGCCCCGCTTCGGCACCCATCCGCGCCTTGCCATTCTGGGACCGATCGAGGCACGCCTGTATCAGGCCCGCACCATGATTCTGGGCAGCCTGAATGAAGGCACATGGCCGCGTCTTGCAGATGTTGATGGCTGGATGTCACGTCCCATGCGCCGCGACTTTGGCCTGCCCGCGCCGGAACAGGCGATCACGCTGGCCGCGCATGATTTTTCACAAGGGCTGGGCGCACACACCGTCTACGTCACGCGCAGCAAAAATCGCGACGGCGCGCCCACCGTGCCCAGCCGCTGGGTTCAGCGGCTCAAGGCCGTGTGCACGGCATCCCATGCGCCCGACATCAGCATCGGCGCAAAAAAATGGATCGATATCGCCCGCGCGCTTGACCTGCCCGCGGGTCCGCCCGCGCCTGTCGGACGGCCCGAATTCAACCCCCCTCTGGCGACGCGCCCGAAAACCCTGCGCGTGACCGAGATATCACAGCTGCGCCGTGATCCTTACAGCATCTATGCCCGCCATGTTCTGAACCTGGCGGCGCTCGACCCCATCGATACCGACCCGGATGCGCGCGAACGCGGGACTCTGGTGCACAAGGCGCTCGAACATTACACCCGCACCTTTCCCAAAAATCTGCCGCCCGACGCCTTGCGGCAACTGCTCGATATCGGCAGGAAAATTTTTGACGAGGCGCAGGCCCATCCCGACATCACCGGCCATTGGTGGCCGCGGTTCCAGCGCATGGCGCGCGCGCTCATCACTTACGAAGGCGAATGGCGCACCCCCATGCTGCAAAGCTGGGCCGAAGTCAAAGGTACGATGGACCTGAACGGCTTCACGCTCAAAGGCCGCGCAGACCGCATCGAACAGCGCCGGGAAGGCTGGGCCGTCATCGATTATAAATCAGGCGGCACGCCCTCGCAGGTTGCCGTGCGTAACGGCGATGAACCGCAGCTTCCCCTGCTCGGCGCCATGCTTCTCGCGGGCGCATTCAACGACGCGCTGGGTATTCACACCACCCCGCCGCGGCTGGAGACGCTCGCCTACTGGCCGGCCGGTGGCAACAGGGATGTGCTGACGCCTGCGCATATGTCCGGCGATCTGGACGAACTGGCGGCACAGGCGCGCGCAGGTCTTGAATCCCTGATCCGCGCCTATCTGGAAGACGGCATTCCCTATGTGTGCTGGCCGGACCCGGATGTGAAGATCCGCGACGATGATGAATACGCGCATCTTGGCCGTATTGCCGAATGGTCCGGTCTTGAGGATGAGGACGCCGCATGACAGCCGAACGCCATACCGACGCCATCGACCTTCAGCGTGAAGCCGACACGCTTCAGCGCCGCGCCGCGCGCCCGTCCGACCCCGTCTGGGTCGGCGCCTCCGCCGGGTCGGGAAAGACATCCGTTCTGGTGAACCGTCTTCTGCGGCTGATGCTCCCCTCGAAGGGGCGCGAGGCATCGCCGCCGCATAAAATTCTCTGCATCACTTTCACCAAAGCAGGCGCAAGCGAGGTGACGGAACGCGTTATCAGGACCTTGCGCGAATGGGCCATCGACCAATCGCCGGTGCTGGAAGCTAAGCTCGAAAAGCTTCTCGAACAACCGGCAGGCGAAGACCAGATCCGCGCCGCGCGCGCCCTGTTTGCCCGCGTGATCGAGGCACCGGGCGGTATGAAGGTCATGACCATCCATGCGTTTTGCCAGTCGGTGCTGGCCCGCTTTCCGCTCGAGGCCGGACTTCCCGCCGGGTTCGAGGTGATGGACGAAGGACAGGCGCGTGACCTGCTGCGCGAAACGCGGCGCCAGATCATCACCCGCCTGCAAAAGGGCGAACCGCAGGATAAAAAACTACAAAAGGCTTTCGACCTGCTCAGCGCCGTACGCAACGCGGACCAGCTGGAAACCCTGATGGAATCGATGATGGCCGAACGCGCGCGCCTGCGCGACCTGCTGGCCCGCCACGGCACGATCGACGCGCTGGAACAGGGCGTGTACCGCACCCTCGATGTCCGCGAAGGTGCCAGCCGCGACTTCCTGATCGACGAATTCCTGCGCGATCTGCCGGAAGACGACATCCGCGCCCTGTCCGCGCGGCTGGAGGGGGACAACAAAACAAATGCGAAAAAAGCCGGTGGCATCCATCGCCTTTTGTCTGCGCCCGACCGTCTCGCCGCCTTCGATGAATACCGCAACGCCTTCCTGACCAAATCGGAAGGCACCATCGCCATGGCCAGCGGCGTGCTCAAGAATGACGAGGGGATGGCGGCCATCTATACCCGCGAAGGCCAGCGCCTGATGGCGCTGGAAACAGCCCTGTGCAATCTCGGCACTGCTGCCGCCACATCCGCCCTTCTGCGCTTTGCCACGGCTGCGCTGGAAGGTTACGAAGACGCCAAGCGCGCGCGCAACCGCCTTGACTTCGAAGACCTGATCGACCGCACGCGCAGGCTGCTTTCCGGCGGCGGCGTCGACTGGGTGCATTACAAGCTCGACGGCGGCATCGACCACATTCTGGTGGACGAGGCGCAGGACACAAACCCAGACCAGTGGGATATCGTCGACGCCCTTTACGACGAATTCTATTCCGGCAACGGCATGCGCGAACCCATGACGCGCACGACCTTTGTCGTCGGCGATGAAAAACAGTCGATATTTTCGTTCCAGCGGGCGGACCCG
>CALBME010000069.1 GCA_937896295.1 uncultured Micavibrio sp.
AGTTTTCTGCTCTCGAAATGGAGCGGGCTGCGCTGCGGCCCATCAAGGACTGCCGCTGCCATCGAGGCGAAATTCCAGGCCGATGTCATTCAGGGCCAGTACCGTCCGGGGGCGGAACCACGACCGTTCCTGCCGTCCTACCTGATTTCCGAGCTTGCCGGATCGGGCGGACAATAGCCTTAAAAGCCATCTAAATTTAAGCCTGCATTAAGCGCGGAACGCGCACAATTAAGGGGAGGAAGATACCCCCTTTTTTATTGGTATTTGCAGGATATGACGTTCGATTCAACGACGCCAAAAAAGACGGTGCTGACAGCCATGCTGCCCGCGGCATCGGTGCATGTCTTTTCCGCCGAGGAGCATACGCAGGACATCGTCGCATCCCTGTCCGGTGACTGGCGCTTCGGCCGCGTCACGCTGGAGCGGAAGGGCGCCACGATCGAAGATGCGATCACCCTGTACGAACAAAACGCATCCCCCACTGTCATTATCGTGCAGACAAACGATACCGGCGATGGTTTCAGAGACAAGCTTGCCCGGCTGGCAGAACATTGCACGGAAGGCACATCCGCCCTTGTGATCGGCCCTGTCAACGATGTGCAGCTGTACCGGACGCTGACGGCGATCGGCGTATCCGATTATCTGGTTCATCCCGTATCCCTTTATGATATGGCCGAGGCGATTTCGCGCACGCTTTTAAGCATGCTGGGCGCAACGCACGCCAAACTGATTGCCGTAGTCGGCGCCAAGGGCGGCGCAGGCACTACCAATATCGCGCATCTGGCAGCGACGATGGCGGCGGAAGTGCTGGGCCAGAAAACAGTGCTGATCGACGCAGCAGCCGGTCATTCGACCCTGTGGGCGCAGTTCGGCTTTTCCCCGACTGGCACATTGGTGGAGGCTGCCAAGGCCGCCATCGACCGCGACCATGACACGCTTTCGCGTATCCTGATGGCCGTATCGGAAAACCTGACCTTCCTCAATACGGGGGCGGAGCCGTTGCTGGACGATACGTCCAAGAAAAAACTGTTCGAAATGCTTCTGGAACGCATGCTGGGTCAATACCCGGTCGTGATCGCCGACCTTTCGGCCACGTCGCCGTCGATCCAGGCGCATGTGCTTGCGCGCGCGAACCACGCCCTGATCGTGACCACGCCGACGGTCAATGCCCTGTCCCTGACACGGACACTGATCAAGGAAGTGCTGGCCATGCGGGGTCAGGACGGCGAGGCGCTGCGCCTTGTCGTCAACCGCAGGGGCGAAATGCCTTCCTTTGAAGTGCCGGAAAAGGACATCAGCGACGCCGTCGGATTTCCCGTTGCCGCCACCCTGCCCTATGCGCCGCGCCTGTTCATGAAAGCCGAATGCGAAGGCACCCGCCCGACGGACAGCGCGGAGGGCAAACGCATGGCGCAACCCATCTTGGATCTGGTATCGCAATTCCTTGGTGTCGATTCCGCCGTGCCGCCGACATCGGAAAAAACATCGAGCCTTCAGAGCCTGCTCAAACGGATGGGGGCATAAGCCATGTTTGGAAAAAGACCCACGGGCACCGCCAGCGCGCCGGCTGAGAAAAAGAAACTTGAACTGGTGGCGAGCAACCCACCCCTTGCCAAAGACGACAAACCGGCGGCTGTGCCAGCATCGCAACCGGTGCCGCCTGAATCCCTGCCTGATATTGTTGAAGATATCGCGCATGCGCCTGTGGAACCGGTAAAAACCAACCCCCGGCTTGAGGCGGCACGCGAGCGCATCTGGCGCGACGTGCGCGAGTCGCTGGACCTTAAAAACCTTGCCTCGATGGAAGTTTCGAAGGCACGGGAAGAAGTACAGACGGCTGTCGCCGAAATCGCACGGTACCGCGCCCTGGACCTGACCAAGCAGGAAATCGCGCAGGTGGCACTGGAATGCGCGGATGACATGCTGGGCTTCGGCCCGCTGGAACCCCTGCTGGCGCGTGATGATATCGCCGATATCATGATTAACGGCCCGGACCTTACCTATATCGAGGTGAAGGGCAAGATCGAGAAAGCGGATTTACGTTTCCGCGACAATCACCATCTTCTGACCATCTGCCAGCGCATCGTTGGCGCGATCGGCCGCCGCGTCGATGAATCGTCGCCCATCTGCGATGCGCGGCTGATGGACGGGTCACGCGTCAATGTCATCATCCCGCCGCTGGCTGTCGACGGCGCGACCATGACGATCCGCAAATTCAAAAAAGACAAGCTAACCCTTGAAAAACTGGTCGAATTCGGCGCGATGACGCCGGCCTGCGCCAAGCTGATCATGGCGATCGGCCGGTCACGCCTGAATGTGCTGATTTCAGGCGGCACGGGTTCGGGCAAAACCACGATGCTGAACTGCCTGACCCGTTACATCGAAAAGGGTGAGCGCGTCATCACCTGCGAAGACGCATGCGAACTGCAACTGCAGCAGCCGCACGTCGTGCGTCTTGAAACGCGTCCCGCCAACCTGGAAGGCGTGGGCGAAGTGACCATGCGCGACCTGGTCAAAAACTGCCTGCGGATGCGGCCGGAACGCATCATCGTCGGCGAGGTTCGGGGACCCGAGGCCTTCGACCTGTTGCAGGCGATGAACACCGGCCATGACGGGTCGATGGGCACCGTGCACGCCAACAACCCGCGCGAGGCGCTCTCGCGCATGGAAAATATGATCGCCATGGCGGGACTGAATATCAGCCCCAAGGCCGTGCGCGAACAGATTGCATCGGCGGTCAATGTCATCATTCAGGTTCAGCGCCTGCGCGACGGCAGCCGCAAGGTCACCCATGTTTCGGAAGTGGTGGGCATGGAGGGCGATATCGTCACCCTGCAGGACCTGTTCGTTCTGGATATCGAGGGTGAAGACGAATTTGGCCGCCTGATTACCACGCAGAAATCAAGCGGTCTGCGGCCCAAATACTTTGACCGCATGCGCCAGTTCAACATGCATCACCTTGTGAACGAGGCACTGGGCGAAGCCTTCAAGGTCGAGGCGTAAGACATGCTAACGCCGATCCTTTTTGCCCTTTCTTTCCTTATGCTGGTGGTCGGCGGCGCTTACGCCTATCTGCACGCCAAGAAGCTCGATCAAAAACGCGAGCGTGCATTGTCGATCATTGCCGGAAACGCCACCCATGCCAGTACCGTCCCGGTCATGGATGCAGACGGGCGTCCGGCATCCGCCCCGGTTTTATCCGCCAATCCCAAGGATGTGGCTGCAAAGCTGAAAAAAGCGGCGCGCGAGCAGAAAGCCATGAACGACACGAAGTCGATTTCATCGCTGATCATGCAGGCGGGTTTTGGGTTCGGGCCGCTGCAATTCTGGCTGGGATCGTTTATTTTCGGCGGCGGCGTGACCTTTATGCTGTGGTCGACATCGATGCCGCGCATGGTCGTGCTTCTGATCGGCTTTACGTGCCTGTTCGGTATTCCGCGTTTCATTCTCAAGTTCCGCGCGCATAGCCGCCAGAAGGAATTCCTGAATGATTTTGCCGATGCGCTGGAAGCGATGATCCGCCTGCTCAAGGCCGGCATGCCGGTGGGCGAGGCCATTTCCATGGTGGCGCGGGAATTTACCGGTCCGGTCGGGGACGAAATGGGCCGCGTTTACGATAACCAGAAAGTCGGCGTGCCAATGCAGGACGCCGTGCGCAAGATGATTCCGCGCATGCCCCTGCCCGAGGTGCAGATGTTCGCCACCGCCGTCGCCATCCAGATCCAGACCGGTTCGTCCCTGTCGGAAGTCCTTGGGAATTTGTCCAACGTCATCCGCGCGCGGTACAGGCTGAAACGTAAAGTACAGGCCCTGTCGGCGGAGGCGAAGATTTCCGCAGCGATCATCGGGTCCCTGCCCGTTCTGGTATCGCTGGCTCTATGGGGGGTCAATCCAACCTATATCGGGCTTTTGTTCACGCACGAAACCGGAAAAATGCTGCTGACCGGTGTCATCGTGTGGATGAGCCTTGGCATTCTGGTGATGCGCCAGATGATCAACTTCAAGGTGTAGGACGATGGACTATTTCGACCGGGAAACACTTCTGACCATGGCCAGCATGCTGGCCGCCGGCATATCGTTCGTGGCCGTGGTTTTGCCACTGGTCCAGCGCGAGGAAAAGCGCGCACATTACCAGGACATGATCGCGCGTAAACGCCGCGATATTTACGAACAGTCGCTGGCCGACCTGGCTCGCCGTCCACAGGGCGCGAAGGTGAAGGCCACCGACGCCAAAAAATCCATCGAAACCATGTTCAAGGTGCGCAAGACCGTGGGCTCGCTTGCCGACGACATGCGCATGCAGATGATGCAGGCCGGATACCGAAACCCCAACGCGCCGCTGATATTCTTTTTCATGCGCTTTGCGCTGCCGCTTGTGTTCATCGTCCTGTCGATGATGGTCATGGGCGCGATGAAGAAAGAAGTCGCGGACGGGATGAAATTCCTGGTGATCGCATCGGTTGCCGTGTTTGGATTCGTCCTGCCGCGTATCCTGCTGAAGAACAGCATCATCAAGCGGCAGACAGAAATCAATACGCGCTTTCCCGATGCGCTGGACATGATGCTGGTCTGCGTTCAGGGTGGCCTTTCCATCGAAGCCGCCATCAACCGGATTGCGGAGGAAGTGTCCGAGCATTCCGCCCTTCTGGCGCAGGAGCTGGGGATTCTGGGGGCGGAGCTTGGCCTGCTCAGCAATCGCCGTCAGGCGTTTCAGGATTTCGCCAAGCGCGTGGGATCGGGCGCCGCCAAATCATTTGCCACCGCCATGATCCAGGCGGAGCAATACGGCACCGGCATTTCCAGCGCCATCCGCACCATGGCGGATGAGTCGCGCGATATCCGCATGGCCGAAGCCGAGCGTAAGGCCGCCGCCCTGCCCCCGAAACTGACGGTTCCGATGATCCTGTTTTTCCTGCCGGCGCTATTCGTGGTGATTTTGGGGCCCGCCGGCATCCGTGCCGTTGCGGCGTCCCACGGTGGCTAAGCGGCTATCGCCGCGGGGCAGTTAAGCGGCCGTCGCCGCGGGGTGGATAGAGTCTATTCTATAATCGGCTTCATCCGTCCCGGCATGACCGGCGGGCGGGCCTTGCCGCCCCTGGTGGGCGTGGTCGCGGGCTGGACGGGCGCACGGAGAATGGCGTGATCCTTCAGCGAGTCGAGCATGGCGCGGTTGTTCTGATAAATGGGGCTTTTCAGGGCTTCGCCCGTGGCCATACTCATTACGTTTTTGGCTTCGGCAATCTTGCCCTGCGCCGCCAACGACATGGCCAGATTGTTGATGACAGGCGTCTTGTCTGTATTTTCCGGCCACAGCTTCAGGGCCTGCCGGAACTGTTCCTCCGCCTCGGCATGCTTGTTGAGGCCGGACATGGCAAGGGCCAGCGCCTGATGCGCGGCCGGTGATTTTCCATCCTTGCCCAGAGCGCCTTGCGCGAATTCCATCGCCTCGTCATATCGTCCGGCGGAGATCAGGACCATGGCTGCTTCGGTTTTCAGGGGTTCCCTGGCGCGTTTTTCACCGGCTGATGTGCGTATGACCAGCAACGCGTCATCGATCTTGCCGGCACGGCGCAGCGCGCGGGCGTAGGAGAGGATGTACTCAGGGTTGCGGGGATCGGCATAATAGAGTTTTTGCTGAAAGGCGAGCGCGTCGGTCGTGTTGCCTTCGCTGGCGGCGTCGGCCGCGGCCGACGCAATGACACCGGCAACCGCCGACTTGCTGTCCCCCTTGCCGCGCACGGACGATGCCTTGCCCGGCAATCCACCCGAACACGCGCCCAGCGCCAGCGATGCAAGCAGCGTAAGAGGAAGTGATACGCGCATAGTCATCTTACTGGCCCGTGTTTTCATCGCCGCCCATATCCCCGCCATCAACGCCGCTGTCCTGCGTCATGCCGGAGGGCGCGCCGGGAACAGACGCATTTTCGACGGCGGTGGCGTTATCGCCGGACGGATTTACCGTTTCACTGCCCGGCTGGACCACGGTCGTTTCATAGCAACGGTCGGGGCAGTAATACATGGCGACGTTACGGCAGTTTGCGCCCGACGCCTGATTGCACATTTTATTCACGCGGATGAAGTTGCTGCGGCTGCCGCCGACGAGAATACGGCGATTCAGCAGCGTCTTGCCGTTGCGATCGAGCGCGATGATCTTGGTCGTACCGGGTTGTTGCGGCACCACCATGATCAGGCGCGGATTTTCCAGAACCGCGCTGGCCTGCGCAGGATTGCCAACAATGACGGATGCCGCATCGGAATCGAGCTGAATGACGGCGGGGCCGTCCGGTGACAGGTTAATCGGCGCCCCGTCATCCATGGCATCTGCGGGCAGCGGTTTCATCTGTGCGAAGCCGCCGTCCTGCGCGAACGCGGGCGAGAGGACCAAGAGATTCAAAACACTGACAAAAACGAGGGTCAAAACGCGCATGGACAGGCTCACCGTGAAGAATCGATGCAGGCATTATACGTGAAGTTCACGGCTTTCGAAACCGTCTGCGCTGCGCCGGCCGGCCAATCAGTGCGCGGGACGCAACGATGCCAGACGATCGCGCAGCGTCACGATAACCAGCCACGCCAGCGGGATCACCACAAGGCCGTAGGTGACAAGCTTGCCGCCGATGCCGTCGTCTTCGGCCAGTTCTTCCGTGAGTTCATGGAAGGGGCCTTGCGAAAACCACGGGATCAGGCCGGTTTCAGAAATCTCATGCAGGCCTTTCAGGAACATCTGCGCCGAAAACAGGATCAGGAAAATGGCCGATACCTGCATAAAGCGGCCGATATTGATCAGGTGGCTTTTGCGGACCCAGAAATATCCCATCCATGCCGCCAGAGCGAGCCCCAGCAACGCCCCGCCGATCAGCGCGGGGGCGGAAGCGTCCGCGGATGCAGCCGCCATCATCAATACCGTTTCCATGCCTTCACGCGTGATCATGAGCGTCACAAAGATAAAAATGCCAAGCATGGCGAGCGGCCCCTGCTTTGCGGCATGCACATCAATGCGGTCGCGGATATCGCGGCCGATGTTACGGGATGCACGCAGCATGTGAATGGTAAACGAACAGACAAGCACGCCCGCAGTGAGCGCCAGCACGCCCTCCACCAGAGGGTCTTCGATGGCATCGCGCAGGATGAAGGCAAGGCCGATGCTTAAAACCACGGCTGTGAGCACGCCGTAGTAAACGGGCGTCCTGAACTGCGTACGCCCGGTGCGAACAAGATAGGCCAGCGAGATGGCGACGATCAGAAACGCCTCCATCCCTTCGCGGAAAGCAATCATCATGGAAGCAAACATGGACACACCCTCTTTTGTTTTGACTTACAACAGACCTACGCCCATTTTTACGATCAATCAAGACTGATTTAGTACTGATTTAAAATGGCTGATTTCTGCCGTTTTTACGGTTTCAGCCGACCTGCCCGTTCGTAACGCCCCTTGAAAAGGTTAATGACCGCTCTAGCTAAAGGGGCATACAAATCATCCCGAAAAGACAGGAGACATCATGAAAACAATCAGACGCTATGCGGATCTGGGTAAAAGCGATTTTGGATGGCTGGATTCGCGACACACATTTTCCTTCGGCGGTTACCGCGACCCGCAACATATGGGGTTTGGTCCGTTGCGCGTCATCAACAACGATCGCGTCGAAGGGGGTGCCGGCTTTTCACCGCACAGTCACGCCAACATGGAAATCATTTCCTATGTCATGGACGGCGGCCTTGCGCATGGTGACAGCCTGGGGACCAAATCAGTCATTCCCGCCGGCAACATTCAGCTGATGAGCGCGGGATCAGGCATCACGCACAGCGAATACAACGCCAGTGACGATGCGCCGGTGCATTTTTATCAGATATGGGTCATGCCGGACGTGGTGAACAAGGATCCGGAATACCAGGAAATGAAACTCGATCACATCGACACCAAAAACAAACTGGCCGCCGTGATCACGCCTGAGGGCACGAACGGCACACTGAAGATCAAACAGGATGCACGCATGCTGCTGGGGCGTTTCGATGCGGGTCAGAGCATTCAGATTCCTGCCACGCAGGGACGCAAGACATGGGTGCAGGTCACGCGCGGTTCGATCGCAGTCGATGGAACAACGCTGAACGAAGGCGATGGCTTGGGGATTGCGGAGGAAGCCATCCCGTCGGTGCGCGCGGAAAGCGACTCCGAAATCATCGTCTTTGACATGGCGGCGTAAATTCACCTGATACAGAAATAGCCCCCGCGTTTTAAGGCGGGGGCTGTTTTTTCCGATGTCATTACGTTACGCGCGATGATTTAACAAAACGTTAAATATGCATCAAATGCCTAAAATATTGTTTTATTGCGGTAATTTGCCGATTCGCGTTATCCCTGAAGTATGGCTGTCTATTCGACGCACCGTGACGAAGCCCTGAATAAATCACTGGATGACGGCCGTGCACGCGCCATCGACATCATCAAAGACAGCTTCGGCGGGGAAATCCCGCGTGAACTCGAACTGGTCAATCCGCCCGAATACGAAGTTGAATATCAGGGGATGCTGACCAATCCCGGTTACGTGGCTTCGACCATGTGGGATACGATCAAAACCCACTGGCTGTCGATGGGCGCGTTCGCGCTGTTTCACCAGCCCCTCGTCTCGGCCGGTATTTTCACCGCCTCCACCATTCTTAAAGGGCTTTCCACCAAGGGTTATGTCGATACCAGCAAGCCCGGATATGTCGTCAACATCAACGAAGCATGGTCGATGGCGCGTCATTTCGACAAGGCGCATGGCGGCATTGCCGATGTCATCGCCCACGAGAACGCACACCTGTTCCAGCTGCACGACCACCGAAAGTCTTTGTCTTCCGCGTTTGACGACCGTACACGCTTAAGCCTTTTGTTCGAAGATGCCTCCGGCTACGTGAAATACGTCAGCGGCGAGGCCGAAATGCAGGCGCGGCTGTTCACCGTGATCAGCAATGCGTATGTCCAGCACGGAATCCTGCCCACCAACAAATATGAATTATGGGCGTGCCTGGAATCGCAGGGCATGGAGGCGCCGGAAGAGATCAAGGAACTGGCCCGCCGCAACAAGGATGTCAAAAACGCGTTCGCAAAATTCCCGCGATCGGGTGAATACATGGCCCATTATGCCGATAAAAAAGGCGTCGGCGATCTGAACGAAGTGCAGGACAATATCGACGAGGCGCAGGGCAGGTTCAATCTGTGGAATTTCGTCTATCCCTTCATCTACGGCGACCTGCTTGAAATCATGGGCGACCGGCAGGGCCACAAGCGCATGGGCGGTGGATGTAACCGGCAGCTGCGCGAAATTTTCATGAAAAGTGCGCAGGATTTCATGAACGGCGATATCGGACCGCGCGAAGTCACCCAGACCATGCAGAAGACCGCCGCGATGATGCCTGCGGATGACGCGATGGATTTGATGCACGACATCGCCTCCGGCCATGCCTATGTGCCGATGAACAAGGAAGCCATTTTCATCCCGGCGGGAAGCCTGCGTGTTGCCGCCAGCTTTGCCCTTGCCAGCCATCCCGAGGTGAAACCGCACGTCGCCAGCGCCACCTTGCGCGATGCCACCGGGTTCGACGCTATGACCTGGAAAAACCAGATGGAACGCCGTGAACGCATGGCGCAGGCACGGAACATCACCCCCGCCGGCAGGCACCGCCAGGGTCCGTGGGGGCCCGTGGAAAGCAAGGCCTTCCCCTTTGGCGGGCTGAGCGTCGCCTAAGGTTGTTTTTACGGCGGTTTTTGTCTATAAACCGGCCTCATGAGCCTTAACCCCATCCATGTCATCGGCGCCGGTCTGGCCGGGTCCGAAGCCGCCTGGCAGATCGCACAGGCCGGCGTGCCCGTCATCGTCCATGAAATGCGCCCCGTCAAAATGACCGATGCGCACAAGACGGATGGATGCGCAGAACTTGTCTGTTCCAATTCTTTCCGTTCCGACGATGCGCAGAATAACGCCGTCGGCCTTTTGCATGAAGAAATGCGCCGGTGCCATTCCATCATCATGGCGTGCGGCGATGCATCGGCAGTGCCGGCGGGCGGCGCATTGGCCGTCGACCGCGACATTTTTTCGGAGGCCGTCACTAAAAAACTGCATGAGCATCCGCTGATTACGTTCGTGCGCGGCGAGATCGCGGGCCTTCCGCCGGAAGAATGGGATTCCGTCATTATTGCGACAGGCCCCCTCACCTCCATCCCGCTGGCCAAGGCCATTCAGGAACTGGGCGGTGAGGAACAGCTGGCGTTTTTCGATGCAATCGCGCCGATCATCCATACCGAAAGCATCGATATGAGCAAGGCATGGTTCCAGTCGCGCTACGACAAGGAAGGCCCCGCCGGTACGGGTAAGGATTACATCAACTGCGCATTCGACGATAAGGCCGATTATATCGCCTTCGTCGAGGCGCTTCTGTCGGCAGAAAAAACTGAATTCAAGGAATGGGAAACCAATACGCCATATTTCGAGGGCTGCATGCCGATCGAGGTGATGGCATCGCGCGGCATCGACACGCTGCGCTTTGGCCCCATGAAGCCGGTGGGTCTGACCAACCCGAACGCCACGCGCACCTGCGGGTGCGGTTCCAGCTTCAGCTGAACCCCACCGGACCCCTCAGGGTCCGAACCGTCAGGCCAGCGAAGCGGCACTGAGCGAAGACCCGGGTGCGGCGCTCCAATACGGTGCAACCGAGGGCTTTGGCCCCTTCAAGACGCAGTTGTCCATGCTGATGGCGGGGCGTGGTGTCCAGGTTGCGCCCGATGGCTTGATTGTGACCACCGGCAGCCAGCAGGCCTTGGATCTGATCGGCAAGACCATGATCGATCCGGGTGATGCGGTGATCGTCGAGGCGCCGACCGGCCGCGTCCGCGGGATGCGGCAACCCAGAGCATGACCCTCTACGTCGATGTGCTCTACCAGGATGTCTACGTAGTCCTGGCCAAGGCGGGACAGATCCGCGAAGAAGCAGCCCGTTGCTCCCCGGAGCAGCCGGGCTGAGGCGGGCGGCAAATGA
>CALBME010000070.1 GCA_937896295.1 uncultured Micavibrio sp.
GCCGCCGCACCAAGAACAACCCGGTGCTCATCGGGGAGGCCGGCGTGGGCAAGACGGCCATTGTGGAAGGTCTCGCTCAAGAGATCTCTCAAGGCAATGTGCCTGAAATCCTGCGCGACAAGAAGGTGATCGTTCTCGATCTCGCCCTTATGGTGGCAGGTACGAAGTACCGTGGCCAGTTTGAAGAGCGCATCAAGGCGGTGATGGATGAGATCCGTCGCACCAAGAACGTCATTCTTTTCCTGGACGAGTTGCACACCATCGTCGGTGCCGGCGGTGCGGAGGGTGCCATGGACGCCAGCAACATCCTCAAGCCGGCCCTCAGCCGTGGCGAGATGCAGTGCGTAGGTGCCACGACTCTGAACGAGTATCGCAAGTACATCGAGAAGGACGCCGCCCTCGAGCGCCGGTTCCAGCCGGTGCAGGTCGGTGAGCCCACCGTCGAGCACACCATCGAGATCCTCAAGGGTCTGCGCGACCGGTACGAGGCGCACCACCGGGTGTCCATCACGGATCCGGCGCTGGTGGCCGCGGCCACCCTGGCCGACCGCTACATCAACGACCGGTTCCTGCCGGACAAGGCGATCGACCTGATCGACGAGGCCGGCGCCCGGATGCGCATCCGCCGGATGACCGCTCCGCCGGACCTGCGCGAGTTCGACGAGAAGATCGCCGACGCGCGCCGGGAGAAGGAGAGCGCGATCGACGCGCAGGACTTCGAGAAGGCGGCATCGCTGCGGGATCGCGAGAAGCAGCTGGTCGCCCAGCGCGCCGAACGCGAGAAGCAGTGGCGCTCGGGTGATCTCGACGTCGTGGCCGAGGTCGACGACGAGCAGATCGCCGAGGTGCTCGGCAACTGGACCGGTATCCCGGTGTTCAAGCTGACCGAGGAGGAGACCACTCGGCTGTTGCGCATGGAGGACGAGCTGCACAAGCGGATCATCGGTCAGGAGGACGCCGTCAAGGCCGTCTCCAAGGCCATCCGCCGCACCCGCGCCGGGTTGAAGGACCCCAAGCGGCCGTCCGGTTCGTTCATCTTCGCCGGCCCGTCCGGTGTGGGTAAGACCGAGCTGTCCAAGGCGCTGGCGGAGTTCCTGTTCGGCGACGACGACGCGCTCATCCAGATCGACATGGGCGAGTTCCACGACCGGTTCACCGCATCGCGGCTCTTCGGTGCCCCTCCGGGGTACGTCGGCTACGAGGAGGGCGGCCAGCTCACCGAGAAGGTGCGCCGCAAGCCGTTCTCGGTGGTGCTGTTCGACGAGATCGAGAAGGCACACCCGGAGATCTACAACACCCTGCTGCAGGTGCTCGAAGACGAGCGCCTGACCGACGGCGACGACAACAAGGTGCATTCGACGCAGAAGCCGGAAGAACTGCTCAAGCGCGTGATGCTGTCGACATCGCGCCCCGGCGACATCATTCTGGACCCCTTCTTCGGCTCGGGCACCACGGGCGCCATGGCCAAGAAACTGGGCCGTCATTTCATCGGCATCGAGCGCGAAGACAAATATATCAAGGCCGCGACCAGCCGCATCAAGGCGATCGACCCGCAGACCGGCGCGGACGGCTTTGTGCCCTTTGCCGCCAAACGGGAAAAACCGCGCGTGTCCCTCCTCCAGGTCATCGAGGCGGGCATTCTGAAGGCGGGCGAACGCGTCACCGACAAGATGGGCCGCCACGGCGCCACCATCTGCGCGGACGGACTTTTGATGCTGGACGGCGACAAAACGCACAAGTCCATCCACAAGCTGGGCGCGGAAGTGATGGAGGCTCCAAGCATGAACGGGTGGAGTTTCTGGCACCTGGAACGCGGCGGACGCAAGGTCGTGCTGGACGAGTTCCGCGAAACGGCCCGCAAGACGCTGTTTGCCGACACCCATGGCCAGCGGTCAATGCTGCTTCCCATCAAGGGCAAAAGCCGCTAATAAAAGGGGATGAACGGCCTTACGTTCCCCAATATCGACCCGATCGCCTTTTCCATCGGCCCGTTGCAGGTGCACTGGTACGCGCTTGCGTATCTGACGGGGTTCCTCGGCGGATGGGCGTATGCCACCTTTGTCCTCAAACGCTGGGGCCGGACGTCGCCGTGCAGTCCCGAGACGCCGGAAGACCTGCTGCCATGGTGCATTGCGGGTATCATCCTGGGCGGGCGGCTGGTCTACACCATCGTGTACAACCCTATCCTGTACCTGCATAACCCGCTGGACGTTTTCAAGATCTGGCAGGGCGGCATGTCATTCCATGGCGGTCTTCTGGGCACGCTGGTCGCGATCTGGCTGTATGGCCGGAGCAAAAAACTGCCCTTCCTTGCCCTGACCGATATCGCCGCGATGGTCACACCCATCGGCCTGTTCTTTGGGCGCATCGCTAATTTCGTCAACGGCGAACTGTATGGCCGCGTCACGTCGATGCCGTGGGGCATCGTATTCCCCAGCGGGGGTCCGCTGCCGCGTCATCCGTCGCAATTGTATGAAGCGATCCTCGAAGGTCTGATCCTTGGCGGCGTGCTGCTGTTTTTCGCGCGGCGCAAGACGACATGGGACCGCGCGGGGCTGTTGTCGGGCGTATTCCTGATCGGATACGCATGCAGCCGCATCTTCGTCGAATTCTTCCGCGAGCCGGACAGCCAGATCGGCTTCCTGCCCGGCGGCGTCACCATGGGCCAGATTTTGTGCCTTCCCATGATCGCAGCCGGTCTCTATATCATCGCACGATGGAAGACGTTGAAGGCATAATCAAACAACAGATCAGGCAGAGCGGACCCATCGATATCGGGACGTTCATGTCGCTTGCGCTGGGCCATCCCAAGTTTGGTTATTACATCACGCGCGACCCGATCGGCGCGCAGGGTGACTTCACCACCAGCCCTGAAATCAGCCAGTGTTTCGGCGAAATGCTGACCGTGTGCATGGTCGAGGCATGGATACGCGGCGGCAAGCCGGATGTGCACCTGGTCGAACTGGGCCCAGGCCGCGGCACGCTGATGGCCGACTTCCTCAAATCATGCAAGAACGCGCCGGATTTTTTCGAACGCATGGACATTCATCTGGTGGAAACCAGCCCGGTCTTACGCGCCGCGCAGAAAGCCAAGCTGGCCGGTTATACGCCGTACTGGCATGACACTATCGATACATTACCGGCAGACGGCCCCCTGCTGATCCTTGCGAATGAATTTTTCGACGCCCTGCCCATCCGCCAGGCGGTGATGACGCTGGATGGGTGGCGGGAAAAAGTCGTGGGCTTAAGCGAGAGCGGCACGCTGCAATTCGGCATCGCGCAAGGCGGGCCGTCATTCCGCAAAAACGCGGGCGATGCGTGGCTTGCCACCCTGCCCGCGGCGCCGGAGGGCACGATCATGGAGGTCAGCCCCGTGCGCGACGCGGTCATGCGCAGCCTGTGCGCGCGCCTGCAAAAACAGGGCGGCCTGATGATCGTTATCGATTATGGCCACGCCGTTCCCGGCGCCGCCGGCGATACGTTCCAGGCCGTGCGCAAACACAAATATGTGAGCCCGCTTGAGGATGTCGGTCATGCCGACCTAACCAGTCATGTCGATTTTGCGCGCCTAGACGCCATCGCCAGCGAAGCCGGCTGCGCCGTACACGGGCCGGTATCACAAAAATCGTTTCTGGAAGCGATGGGCATTCACACGCGGCTTAAAAACCTGCAGGCGCAGAACCCGTCCGATGAAACCCTTGCACCCGGCGTCACCCGCCTGATCGACCCGCAGGGCATGGGTCAGCTGTTCAAGGTGATGGCCGTATCAGCGCAGGTCAGTTTTTGCCGCTTTTCCCCTGCGGGTTTTCAAACACCTTCCTGAACAGAAGGGTCTTGCGGTTCGCGCCCTCATAAACGCGGATATCGTCCAGTTCACCGAGCACGGTGCGATGCATGAGGTCGGTCGATGCGGTCAGCGGGTCGATACCGGTAAGGCGGACACGGAACACCAGCATGACATTACGGCGTTCTTCATCCGGGCCGCGGCGCAGGTTGATTTCGTTCAGAAGATTGGTTGCGTCCTGCTGTGACATCGGGATGCCGGTCAGCGTTACGGGCGTGTCGATCTTCATAATCAGGCTGAGCGGATGCACGCGCGGCACGAATGGATAGTCGCAGGACTTGATGTAACCCGATGGTTCGTGGAACACAGTCAGGAAACCAACGTTGTTCAGCACGCTTTTGGGGTCGAGCATGAACTGGTTGGTGTTCATGTCATATTGCGTGATACGGATGATGTTGGTGACCTCCAGCCCGTCGGGCAGCGCGTTCAGGCGGGATTCAAGATCGCGCGCCTGCGCCTCGCGGATGCGGCCCCAGGAAAAATCGTCGCGCTGGTATTGTTCGTAAATGCCGCATTGATGAATGCGGACATATTCCTCGATCGCGGCGGGATCGGTTGTTTTCAGGATGCCTTTTTTAAACAGCGCATCGGAGACGTTTTCAATGCTGGCCTGAACATAGCTGAGTGAATTTGCGTCAGGATCCTGCGCATGGGCGGGCGCACACAAAAGAACAGCGGCAAGAAAAGGCAGAAGGCGTTTCATCGGCTAAAATACATCTCCACCCGGTCGCGGGGTTCGACTTCAGTGTCGTCTCCTTTCGCGGTCACCGTCAAGCGGTCAGAGGAAATCTTGTGGCTTTTGAGATAGTCGCGCAATTCGGCGGCGCGGATGGCAGCCATTTTATGGGTTTCATCCTCGCCACTTTCCAGTTTTTCGGAAAAACCGACGATTTCGAGGTGAAGGTCCGGATAATCCTGCATCCGTTCAAGCACATCGGCATTCAGCACGTCGATCTGGCCGACTTCCATCTTGGGGCTGCCTTCCTGAAAGAAGACGATGACCTGGGAGGGGATCCCCTCCTCGTCCTCGCGGGCGGCGTCGGGGGCGGCCACGGTTTCTGTATATCCGGGCAGCAAAATGGGTGAAATCGCGCCGTTGGGTTCAGGCGCCAGCATGGCGCGCAGATCGCGCGGGTTGATCGAGACCATGCGCAGGGCATCGCGCGCACGCGCGCCAAAGCCGGTTCCCGCGGTACGGTCATCGCCAAAACGCCCCGCTTCCTTGCGCAGGGCGTTATCGATCAGGTCGCTGCGCGGCGGGACATAGGCCACGTCGGCATCGGGTACGGCGGCATCCGCAGCCGCGTCGGGATCAAGCTGGTCCTTCGCCTCCGCAACGGCGGCGTCATGGGCGGATGTATCCGGCTTCTGCGGCGCGGCGGGCGCATCGCCCACGGTGGGCGGATGTTCCTCGCGGCTGGTGGCGGGCATGGCGATGATGCTGTCCGGGGTGGCGGTGCCGGGTTTACGCGCAGGAATGGGAACATTGCCCGCGAATTGCGCCTCGCGCTCGGCATGTTCGTCGTTTTCTTCGGGGACGGGCGGTTTTTCGGTGATCTTCGTCACCTCGACCGGTTTTTGCTTAGGCAGGATTTTTACCGTGATCGGTTTTTTGCTGTTCGTGTCCTTGAACGGGCTGTCATCGCTGTGCATTTCGATGATCGGCTTCGTCCGGAACTTGGAGAACGGCACGCGGATCGGTGGTTTGGACGGTACGGGCTTCTTATCCGCAGCCAAGCCCGCGCCTGCGTAACCCAACGCAGCGGCAAACAGCATGGCACGAACAGTCCACTTCATAGCACCTTCCTTTTACGAGAGGAGCTTGCGCATATCCTGATACAAGCTGGCGTTGGACGCTAAAATCGACCCACCATTGACGGGGTTGTTACCGCCGTTCAGTTCCGTCACCATGCCACCGGCCTCGCGCACCAGCAACACGCCGGCAGCGACATCCCATGCCTTGATATTACGGTCCCAGAACGCATCGAGGCGACCGGCCGCGATGTAAGCCAGATCAAGCGCGGATGCGCCCATGGTGCGCACGGCGCTGACCGAGGCCGACACGCGCTGAAGATCGCGGCCGATCTGGTCCGGATCGCGGCGGCCCTTGGCAGGCAGCGGCGTTGAAACCATGGCCATGTCCATGTCCTTGCGTCCCGAGATACGCAGACGTTTGTTGCGCAGGAATGCACCGTGCCCCTTCGAGGCCCAGAACACTTCATTGCGCACGACGTCAAAGGTAACGGCGGCGGTGATTTCGCCGTCTTCCTCGGCCGCGATGGTGGTGCACCAGTGCGGAACGCCATGCAGGAAGTTGTTGGTGCCGTCGAGCGGGTCGACATAAAACACCTTCGACTTGTCCTTGCCTTCGACCTTGCCGGATTCCTCCATCATGAAAGACCAGTCGGGGCGCGCCTTTTCCAGCACGCTGTGAATGGTCTTTTCAGCCTTTTTATCGGCGGCGGAAACGAAATCGGACGGCCCCTTGATCGAGACCTG
>CALBME010000071.1 GCA_937896295.1 uncultured Micavibrio sp.
TGCACACCTCGCCCATGATCATGAAGGTCGCGTGTTTTTTCTGCCAGCATTCGCCAATATTGGGGCAGCCCGCCTCTTCGCACACGGTGGTCAGGTGCAGTTTGCGGACAATGTCGCGTGTTTCCTCGTACCCCTTCGAGGTGGGTGCCTTGACGCGGATCCAGTCGGGCTTTTTGCCGGCGGGACGGTCAGGGTTTTTCTGCTTCTCGGGATGCCGCTTTTCCGGCTTCAGAAGGTCGGGGTTGTAGGTCATGACCGGACCCTAACATTTTCCACGAAAAATGGGCAAAAAATGCGTGTATTTCGCAGGCGCAGCAAACCCTTGGGATTTCTTGCATTTCCAGCCGTCACTGCTTATGAATTTTCCATAGCCAAATCAATTTCGTGTAAGGGAATATCGCATGTCCGAATCCTATACCTGGGTCGCTTACGGCGACGGCACGCCGACCGTGGCCGCCAATAATGTCGCCAATCGCCTGAATGCCGCGGCCAAAGCCGAAAAGCGTTTCTTTGCCAATTTCGGTCAGGGCCGCGAGCAGATTTCGGTGAATGCCGATCTTCAGAACGAAATGATCGACCGTGAGGCGTCGGGCAAAAAGGCGATGGGCTTTTTCGACCCCGCCTACAACGTGCTGGCCAATGCTGGCGGCACGGTTGAACAGCGTGCGATCGCGCAGGCGTGGCTGTCGCGTTTCATCGGTCAGGACGATGAAACCTTTATCCTGCCGCAGACAGGACGCATTGCGCTGAATGAAGCGTTCAAAATGTTTGCCGGCTATGCGCTGGTCGATCCATATGAACAATGGCCGATGATTAAATCCATCGCCAGACGTGCGGGCATGGACCGGACCCTCGAACAGTACAATCTTGCGCGCGGCAGCCTGGCCAAAGCCATCGGGACCGCGACTGACGCCGCGATGCCCGGGCATGAAGAGTTGTGGTATATCGGCGTACCGTCCAACCCGCGCGGGCTTTTCCCAAGCCCCGAAGAACTGAACGAATTGCTGGCCCTGCTGGAAGATATCCGCGGTAATGGCAAACCGCCGGTGCTGTTATTCGATATCCCGTATTTTCATGCCGCGAAACAGCGTTTCGAAGACGGCAAGCCCTATCTGGACACCGGCCTTTCGACAGCGTTTTTCGATCGCCTCAAGGAACTGGGCGTGCCGTATATCGCGTCTTACAGTTTTTCGAAGGCACTGGGGTCAGCCAAGCCCGGCTTTTCATTCATGGCGGTGTCACCTGATCTGGTCGCGCCCATGCGCACGCAACTGGTCGAGGGATCAATCGGTATTTCCTATCATCCTGCCACGTATGACGCGATTTTGAATACGCTGTTCCTGCCCGAACATGACCACAGCCGCACCCTGCCGCATTTCAAAGTGCTTGCTGATAATTACGAAACGAATTGCGATACACTTAAGCAGCAGTTTGACCGCATCGACCCCGCACTGAAGCGCGTGTTTGGCGATGCCGCGACCTATGGCCTGCTGGACGGCGATGCGATGATGACGCGCCTGTTCGCCCTGCCCGCGCGCGATATTTTCAACCGCGTGGTGGAGGTGCCGGCTGAATTCGGTCTGCCGGACAATAGCTTCACCATCCGCAACACCAACGACTTCCTGACCTGCGTGGCCAATCTGGCCGGTGTGGTGCTGGTCGATAACGGCTTTGCGCGCAGCGGTGAAACCATGCTGATCCGTGTTGCGACGGCGGAACCGGAACAACGCTTCCGCGAAGGCGCGCAGCGCCTGACCAATACATTGGTCAAAATCGCGCGTAGCCCTGTCGCGCCGTGATATCAGAAGTGAATGGCGCGGCCGTAAGCTGATAGCACGCTTTCATGCATCATTTCCGACAGGGTCGGGTGTGCGTAGACAGTGTGCATGAATTCGGCTTCTGTCAGTTCATTGGTTTTGCCAAGCACATAACCATGGATGAGTTCGGTGACTTCCGCGCCGACCAGATGCGCGCCCAGTAATTCGCCCGTCTTGGCATCGAAGACCGTCTTGATCAGTCCATCGGGTTCACCCAGCGCGATGGCCTTGCCGTTGCCGATGAAGGGGAATTTGCCGACCTTCACCTGATAGCCTTTTTCTTTCGCCGCCTTTTCCGTCAGGCCGACGCTGGCCACCTGCGGCGTGCAGTAGGTGCAGCCGGGGATGTTTTCCTTCTTCATCGGGTGCACGTCTTTCAGGCCTGCGATCTTTTCGACGCAGATGATGCCCTCGTGACTGGCCTTATGCGCCAGCATCGGTGCGCCGGCGACATCGCCGATGGCGTAAACGCCGGGCTCGGCCGTCTGAAGGTATTCGTTGGCCACGATGAAGCCGCGGTCGACTTTGACCTTGGTGTTTTCAAGGCCGAGGCTTTCCGTGTTGGCCACGACACCTACGGCCATAATGATGCGGTCTGCGGTGATTTTTTCGATCTTGCCGCCGACATCGACATGCGCAGTGATGTTGTCTGCGCCTTTATCGAGTTTTTGCAGTTTTGCGCCGGTCAAAATCTTCATCCCGGTTTTTTCAAGTTGCTTGCGGGCGAAGGCGGAAATTTCTTCGTCCTCCACCGGCATGATGCGGTCGACCGCCTCGATCACGGTCACGTCTGCACCCATGTTGCGGTAGAAGGACGCAAATTCGATGCCGATGGCGCCGGACCCGACGACGACCAGCGATTTGGGCATTTCAGTCGGCACCATCGCCTCGCGGTAGGTCCAGACCAGCTTGCCGTCCGGTTCGAAACCGGGGATGACGCGCGCGCGGGCACCGGTGGAGATAATAATATGCTTGGCAGAAATGGTTTCGGCTTTGTCTATCCCCTTCGCTCCGCCCTCCAGCGACTTGGACGGCGTGACCTCGACTTTGCCTTTGCCCAGCAGTTTTCCGTAGCCCATCAGCACCGTAATCTTGTTCTTTTTCATCAGGTGGCTGATGCCGCCGGTCAGCTGTTTCGACACGGCGCGTGAGCGTTCGACGATCTTTTTGAAATCGAAGCTGACTTTTTCAGCCTTGAATCCGTATTGGTCGAGGTTGTGGAGCAGATGATTGACTTCCGCCGATTTCAGCAGCGCCTTGGTCGGAATGCAGCCCCAGTTCAGGCAGATACCGCCCAGGTGCGTGGATTCCACGATCGCGGTCTTGAGGCCGAGCTGCGCGGCACGGATGGCGGCAACATAACCGCCGGGGCCTGCGCCGATGACGACGACATCAAAAGTGGTTTCAGCGGTCATTGCAGCAACTCCATCAGTTTTTCGGTGGGATAATCGGGTGTGTCATGCGCCAGCAGGCCATGGGCGGGATAGGCGCGGTCGATCGTATCAAGCACGATGTCGCCCCTGCCCTGCATGACCTGGTCGCGGAATTGTTCGCTGTCCGTGACTTTGAGAATTTCGTCTCCGGCCACGACCAGATACCGGATATCGATATGCACTGGCAGCGTGCCGGCCCTGGCCGCGATGTCGGCATAAGCGTTCTTCATGGTCAGGTTTACCGACATCGGCGCATCGATCTCGATTCTCTCGGCCAGCGCGGGTGCGGCCAGGAACATCGGGTTCCAGACGCGCATGATGCCGTTCACCGGGTCGCTATCGACGCCCTGCGCACCTGCATACAGCAAAAGCGTTTTGATTCTTGCAACCGGCGCGTCCGGCTGGATCAGAGACCACAGGGCGGAGACAGCACCAAACGAATTGCCGATCACATCGATACGTGCAAATGCGTCGCGCAGGGCGTTTAAAACGATCTGTGGTTCTTTGAGCCAGTGGGCGACAGTCGATGGGCCGCCGCCAAGGTGCCTGTCGCCCGCGGCGCGGCCTTCCATCAGGCGGGCGGCATTGTTGACCATGAAGGGGGCGTCAGGCCCGTCCAGCCGCGTGCCCGCGTGCTTGATAACGGCAACCGTCATGCCCGCCTGCGCCAGTGCGGTGGCATGGCGCTGTTCGAACAGGGTTGCGCCGCGGCCGGGAAAGCCGGGGCAGAACAGGACAAGGCGATCCGATCGGGATTCGGGTGCAAAAAACTGCACTTCGACGGCCTGGCCGTCTTGGTGAAATTTTTGCCAGGTCAGTTGCATGGTTTTACACCAGCATCAGGATCGGGTTTTCGATGAATTGCTTGAATGCCTGCAGGTATTCGGCACCGACGGCGCCGTCCACCACGCGGTGATCGACCGAAAGCGTAACCGACATGACCGTGCCGATGACGATCTGGCCGTTATCGACGACAGGCTGTTCGACACCGGCACCGACGGCCAGAATACAGGCCTGCGGCGGGTTGATGATGGCGGCGAAGTCCTTCACGCCATACATGCCGAGATTGGAGATGGAGAACGTACCGCCCTGGTATTCCGTGGGTTTAAGCTTGCCGTCGCGCGCGCGGGTGGCCAGGTCCTTCATCTCGGCCGAAATCTGCGGCAGGGATTTATTCTGCGCTTCTTTCACGATGGGGGTGATCAGCCCGCTGGGCGTGGCCACCGCTACCGAAATATCGGCGTTCTTGTATTGCAGGACTTCGCTGTCCGCCCACGCCATATTGGCGGCGGGTACCTTCATCAGGGCGGCGGCGACCGCCTTGATCACGAAGTCGTTGACCGAAAGCTTGTACTTGCCGTTTGCGGCCTCGTTCAATGCGGCGCGTGATTTCAACAGCGCGTCGATACGGCAATCCGTGGTCAGATAAAAATGCGGAATGGTCTGTTTGGATTCAGACAGGCGTGCGGCGATGGTTTTACGCATGCCGGACACGGGCGATGCGTCATATTGCATGCCCAGAAGGTCTGACAGCTGGCGTGCGCCGGGGCCGGACGGAACGCGGGTTGTCGGTGCGCCGCCGGCGGCAGCACCCGGTTTGGCATTCTCGACGTCGGATTTGACGATACGGCCATGCGGGCCGGAGCCGCGCAGCGTGCTCAGGTTGATGCCCTTGTCTTTGGCGATGCGGCGGGCCAGCGGCGTTGCAAAAACGCGCGCGCCCGTTGATTGTGCAGTCACAGGCGCCGCGGAAGGGGTAACCCCCGGTGCTGCCGATGTCTTGGTTTCAGCCGGTGCGGATGTTGCCGCGGCCGGTTTGGCGGTATTGCCGCCAGACAAAAACGCATCGATGGCGCCCGCGTCTTCACCGTCTTCCAGAAGGACAGCGATCATCTTGTTGACCGGCACCCCTTCACTTCCGGCGGGGACCAGGATTTTTCCGATTTTACCGGCGTCCACGGCTTCGACTTCCATCGTCGCCTTGTCGGTCTCGATCTCGGCAATCACATCGCCGGG
>CALBME010000072.1 GCA_937896295.1 uncultured Micavibrio sp.
CGGAGACATTCACGACAGGGTTATGGGTGGGCATGTGCAGCTGGGGATAGGCGTCGTAGCCGCCAAGCTGAAACGCCACCACCGGCACGTTATAATTGGTTGCCATGTAATGCAGGCTCTGGTGATAGGGTGCCTGCCGCCCGGCCAGCTGGTCGGGGGCGATGACGCCCAGATCGGCAAAGGGCCGGTTGGTCCCGGCGACATGGCGTTTTCCCGTGAACAGCACGACGATACTTTTACCCGTCGCCTTTTGGCGTACGCGCGCCGCGCAGTCCGCCAGCATCAGCTTGTTGCGCAGATGCAGGCCGCGCGGCTCTTCACGCAGAAGCGGCTGGTCCATGGGAATGCTGTTCGCCATCGCGGCATCGTAGGTGCGGCGATTATCGAACGGGATATGCATGTCATTGCCCGTCTGTGCGATTCCGGCATCGACGAACATGACGGGCTGGCCGTTGCGCATGGCGGTGAATAAAGGCAGCCATGCCAGCGTGTTGTATTTCATCTGTGACATCAGGCCGTTTGCGCGGACATGGCCGTTTATATCCGTCTGGGCAAGGCGCGCGAGTACGCGGCGGGTACGGCCCGCCGACATTTTCTGCCCGCGCAGGTAGCGGGCATTGATATTTTCCGGCACGCCGAAGGCGACGGTAACGTCGATGTCATGTCTGGTGAAGGCGTCCAGCAGGGCGGCCTGAAGAATGTGATGGTCGCTGCTGTTTTCATCGCCGCCGACGAGGACAAGCACCTGTTTGTGCCCTTCCAGCTTTTGGCGGGTGTGGGCGACAATGGTCCGGACAGGGTCGGGCATGCGGAATGTATCCATCCCGATGTTTTACAGAATGCAGCCGCGAAAAGTCAAAATTGGCGGGAGGCCGTTTTAAACCAGTGTCTTATGCGAGGCTGGCGATGATATCGGCGGCTGCCTGACCGGGGTCGCCAGCCTGCGTGATGGGGCGTCCGATGACCAGATGGGTGGCACCGGCGGCTATCGCTTCCTTCGGGGTCATGGTGCGTTTCTGGTCGCCCTTGTCCGCCGATGCCGGGCGGATGCCCGGAACCATGGTTTCGAACGCAGCGCCGCAGGATGCGCGTACCAGCGCGATTTCAAGTGGCGAACAGACGACGCCGTCGAGGCCGCATTCCTTTGTAAGACGCGCAAGACGGTTTACCTGATCGGCGATTGGCAAGGGCCAACCGACGGCGGTGACGGCCGCGTCGTCCATCGATGTCAGGATGGTGACGGCCAGAAGCTTCGGGGTTCTGAGATTGCGTTTGGCGGCTTCCTCGCGCATCGCGGCAAGGCCCGCCTTCATCATGTCCGGTCCGCCCGAGGCGTGAACGTTGACGTAATCGGGGGCAAGGCGCGTGATGGAGCGCAGGGCGCCGGCAACCGTGTTCGGAATGTCGTGATACTTAAGGTCGATGAACAACGGCGCAGACGGCACGGCGTCGCGCACGCGTGCGATGCCATCGGGTCCGTTGGCGTTGAAAAACTCCATCCCCAGCTTGATGCCGCATCCGGCGGGCACAACCTGTCGCGCCGTCGCAATGGCCGCCGCGACATCATCCGTGTCGATGGAGCAGTAGATCGTCATTTCATTTTCCTGATCTGGTTTTAAAAACCCCCGCTTTTGGCGGGGGCGAATTTTTAGAATTTGTCTTCGGCGTTTTTATCGACCTGTTTGCCGTTGAGGCGGTCGCGGAGCAATTTGCCGGTTTTGAAAAAGGGCATGGTCTTGGCGCGGACCTGAACGGCGGAACCGGTGCGGGGGTTGCGGCCCGTGCGCGCCTCGCGCTTTTTGACAGAAAACGCACCGAAGCCACGCAGCTCGACGCGGTCGCCGCGGACAAGCGCCTTGGTCACTTCCTCGAACACCGTGTCGATGACGCGTTCCAGATCGGACAGATAGAGATCCGGATAACGCTCGGCCAGACGGCGGATCAGTTCGGATTTGGTCATGACCACATAACCCCTTGTTTGCGTTTTAGATTTATAACAGGGACATTGCACCACCTGAAAACCCCCGTCAAGTTTCCGATTTGATATTTTCCTTTGTTTCCATACCCTTGCTAAAAATCGCCCCCTGATCCATCATCCGCCTATGTCCGACCTGACCGCAACACCGCCAAAAACCGAAGTTTTAGAGGGGGAAAAGCCCATCATCATCAGCATTAGCGGTGATTTGGGCTCGGGCAAGAGCGTCCTGGCCTCCGCCCTGGTCGAAACCTGGGGGGCCGAACGCTATTCCACCGGCATGGTCCAGCGCCGGATTGCCGACCAGCTTGGCATCACCACCCTGGAGCTGAACAAGCGGGCCGAAACCGACAAGTCGATCGACGACCAGATCGATTCCGTTTTCCGCAACCTGGCCAAGACGCCGAAAAACCTGATCGTCGATTCCCGGATGGCGTTTCACTTTTTGCCGATGTCGTTCCGCATCAAGCTGGAGGTCGACCCGCAGATCGCTGTGGCAAGGATCAAGGGCGATACATCGCGCGTGGGCGAGGGGCCGTATAACAGCATCGAAGAGGTGCGCGCCGCCATCGCGGCCCGCAAAGCCAGCGAACGCGCGCGTTTCAAGACATATTATAATGTCGATATCGCCGACCATGCGGGCTATGACCTTGTGATCAACACGACCGATTGCCCGGTTGCGGATGTCGCCGAACTTGCCAATGCATCGGTGCGCCTGTGGCGTGCGGGGCGCCCGGTGCCCAAGCTGTGGATTTCGCCCAAGCACCTGTTTGCCGCCGTGCCGCCCGATGCCGTCGACGAGACGCTGGTCGACCAGTACATGCGCGCATGGCCCGCGCCGGACGCGTGGCCGCAGGGGGCCATAATCGCCTCCCCCGCCGGGGATGCGTATGTCGTGACGCAAGGGGCTGAATGGGTAGCCGCCGCGCTGGAGGGCCGCAAGGCGCTGGTACCGGTGACGCTGGCTGAAAAACCGGTCGTATTACCGCCTTTTTCCACCACCGAAAAATGGGAAAAAGCACATAATTTCAGTCACTTGTATCAAGCGTACTGATCTTTTCCATATTTTAAAAGTTTTCGGATAGAGTGAGCGCATGAATTTCAGCCTGCGCGGCATATTCGCCCATATGCATTCGCCCGCCCCGAAAGAGGCGCCGGCCGATTTCGACGCGGATGCGTTCAACCGGGCGATGACCGACCGACTTGATGCAGGCGCGGTCAATTACCCGGAGGTGTTCGACGCGCTGGGCGATCTTGGCCGCAACATGCCCAAGGTCAGCATCATGGTGCGGGCGCGGATGATGGGAATTTTAAGCGATGATCTGGACGCGCTGAGAGACGGCAGGCTGCACCCGGAATTCGGTGCGCGTAAACGCCACGAACTGGAAGGACAGCTGATAGAGGCAGGCCAGTTCATGGCCGTGCACAGCCAGGTGCCCGACGACATCGTCGAAGGATTCCACGACCTGGCCGAAACCATCGTCCTTGATATCGAGCTGCATAACGATCGCCAGCTGGCCCGCGGCGTGCCGCTGGCGAACGGCGATACGCCGTTCGCTGGCGAGGAGGTGCGCACCACGCTGGATTATTTCAATGCCTGCATCGCAGACCGTTTCCGGGTTTCAAAAGGATTCCAGACCATCATCGTCGACGATGCGTCGAAGGGATATGGCAGCGCGGGGTTCAATAACGAAAAAGAACTTCACGAGCTTGAGGCCAATATCCGCTACGTGAAGACCCTACGCGACCTGCCCAAGATCGCGGCGACATCGATGCATGAAGGCATGCACATGGTGATCAAGGATTCGGAAGCCAAATTTTATGAAGACCCCGAAGGCTGGCGCCACAAGGACCCCAGTTTTTATATCATGATGCGCGTATGCAGCCGCAATTTTTATACGACGAAAGACCCGACCTATCGCCGCCTGCCGGAAGAGGTGCTGGCGGAACGCGTGGGCATACGTTTTGCCATGCGCCTGAATGAGGCGCTGGACTGTAAAATTCCGCGCGATGAATTCATGGCGATCGTGGCATCGACCATTCCCCATAAGTCAGTTTACGCAGATGTGCAACGTACATGGGAAGAAGCCTTTGGAGGGTCCACGTCTGATCCGGTTCCCGAACCCACCCCACCCGAGCCGGCCAAGAACGTCATCGGGCGGATCAGGCACGTGGCCAGCGTGCTGAAGAATAATTTATAAAACCTCTTATACCTGTGCGGGTATAGCGTTTCCGGCCGGCGTTTCCTTTTTGCGGGCGGGCGCATAGGTCGACTGATGCAACGCCATGGTATCGAGGATGATGTTACGCAGACGTCCCGGGTCGTAATAACGCACGAGGGGCAGGCGCACATGCGGCACACCCGCACGGCGTAGCGCCCGGCTGATCATCGTGTTCTTGTTCATGCGTTCGGATGAACTGGTCGATTCCATGTCCATTTCGATGCAGAGTTTTACATCCGTCGTGTCGCGGTCCAGCACCACGAAGTCGACGCAGTAATCGGCAAGCTGCCCGTTCATTTCATGCCCGTGCTGGTTGCGCACCGACACGATATCGAGAAGGCGCACCTTGAAACTAACGATCGTGTTGGGCGGAAGGGCCTGGAGAAGCGCGGTCAGAAAGCGCTGTTCGTTGAGAAGGAGTAATTGCCCCTTTCGTTTGTACACGGGGCGATGCAATGCGGCGTAAAGGGCGAAGGCGCAGGCGATAAAAATGACGATCGCCGCGCCGGCAAAAATCAGCTGTTTATCCAATCTTCATGCTCCACGTTCCGGCACGTCTTATCGCATGCCTAAGAAACCAGAGTATCATTTTATGGAAATAAAATCTTCTATACCAAAGACCAGTACAGCTCGGCTTTTCCAGTGTTTTCGAGGCCTGCAGGCAGCGGAACGACCGATCCGGCAGGGAAATTTTCGATACAAATTTCGACGGATTTGTTCTGCATTTTAAACGTTTCCACCGGAACCGGCAGGCCGTAGAAGGCGGGACCGTTGAGGCAGAGGAAATTCTTAAACGCACTGTCCGATACTTCCGCGCCCGCGCGTTCGAAGGCCTGCGCATAAAGCTGCGGCGCGATGCCACCCGTGTAGCACCCTGCGGCGCAGCCGCAAGGTGTGACCTTCTGCACATGCGGTGCGGAATCGGTGCCCGCGAAAAATTTCGTATTCTTATCCGAGATGACGGCGGCACGTAGGGCGGCGCGATCGTCTTCGTACTTCAGCAGCGGCAGGCAATAGAGATGATATTTAAAACCCTGTAGCATATGGCCCACGGTATACAGCAGGTGCTGCGGCGTGATGGTGGCGGCCAGGGTGGGCGGCCCGAGGGCGACGAAATCCGCGGCGTCGAGCACGTCGGGGGCCACCTCGGCGTCGGTGAACACGAACGCCAGCATCGTCGCCATGTCGGGCTCGATCATGCCGACCCCCTTGGCGACGCCGACCACCCGGGCCGGGCCGCCCACCCCGTCGGAACGGGTCGGGACCGTCCGGGCCGCCACCTTGGGGTGGGTGTCGGTGGTCATCATGGCGGTGGCCACGGGCAGGGCCGAGGTGATCGGGAACGGCGTGGCCAGCCGCGCCAGATGCGATCGGACCCGGTCCATCGGGTAGCGGCGACCGATCACCCCGGTCGACGCCACCAGGACATCGGACGGATCCGCGCCGATCGCCCCGGCCACACCGGCGGCGAGCTCCTCGGCGTCGGCACGACCGGCTTCGCCGGTGGCCACGTTGGCGTTCTTGGACACGACGACCACCGCGCGCAGCGACCCATCCGCGACGTGACGCCGTGACAGCTCGACGCTCGGTCCCGCGAAGCGGGAACGGGTGAACACGGCGGCCGCCGCACAGGGCACCTCCGTGCTGATGACCACGAAGTCGTCGGTGGCGTCCTTGATCCCGACGTTCGCGACGTGAGCGGTGAACCCCCGGGGCAGCTCGATGTCCGCAGCCGTCTCCTCGGATCGGTCCTCTGGGGCGGTCATGGCCCAGATCCTTGCAGAGCCCACGGGGTGACAGACTCCCGATACCGGCGCGTCGCCGGTCGCCGACAACAGGGGGCAGCCATGAACCCGTCCGAGCCGACCCGCTCGCCCACCTCGCTCGAGGGCCGACGGATCCTGGTGACAGGCGGTGCCCAGGGGCTGGGCGAGGCGATCTCGGCGCGGATCGTCGACCTCGGCGGCCAGGTCCTGATCGCGGATGTGCTGGTCGACGCGGGCCGGGCCACCGCGGAACGACTGGGCGACGGGGTGGAGTTCGTCGAGTTCGATGTCAGCTCCGCCGACGGGTGGCGTGACGCCGTGACCGTCGCGGACGACACGTTCGGTGGGCTCGACGGCCTGGTCAACAACGCGGCGCTGCTGCACATCGGCCTGCTCGAGGACATGGAGCCCGATCGGATCACCCGGCTGCTGGAGGTGAACCTGCTCGGACCCACCCTGGGGATCCGGGCGGTGGCGCCGGTGCTGCGCGCCGCGGGTGGGGGAGCGATCGTGAACATCTCGTCGATCGGCGGGCTCGAGGGGATGAACACGACGGTGGTCTACTCGGCGACCAAGTGGGGTCTGCGCGGGCTCACCCGCTCAGCGGCCATCGAGTACGGCCGGGACCGCATCCGGGTCAACGCGGTGTGTCCCGGCATGGGCAACCCCGAGATGTTCAC
>CALBME010000073.1 GCA_937896295.1 uncultured Micavibrio sp.
GAGATCTACACAGGCGAAGACACTCTTTCCCTACACGACGCTCTTCCGATCTCAGCCGGGACAATTTAAGGCCGTAGCTTTCCGGGTTTTCGAGGATATGCGGGGGAATATCCATCAGATCAGCGCCGCCGCCATCGAGGTTTTCGGTAAAGACCAGCCGCTGGGGCGCACGCCCTTGCGCGTTCAGTTCCTTAAGAATGGTTTCAAGATGCTTTCCCTTACCCAAAATCGGCACGCCGTGCATCAGTTCGCCGAACAGCGTACGGCTGCGGTCGACCACACCCACGATTTCGTACCCGAAATTCGGATTCATGCGGACGTGCTTGATGAATTTGTCGGCGCGCGGCCCCGCACCCGCCAGAATGATGCGCGAACGCGCGGCACCGCCTTCGGCTTTTTTGCGCGGCAGGATGTCTTCGTGCAGCATGCGGTGGAATAGACGCTGCCCGGTAAAAATCGCCATCAGCACCAGCGCCTGGGTGATAATGAATGACGGGTTGAAGGTGAAGGTTTCGCGGGCGAAGAAATGCTGGATCAGCCCGAAGACGAAGATGGAGGCGACCACAGCCTTGGCGATGTCGAGAAGGTCAGGCAGCGATGTGTAGCGCCAGACGGTGCGATGGGTACCAAAGGCATAGGAAAAGAATGTCGTCACGCCGGCAAAAACCAGCACCTGGCGGACAATGCTGTCCAGCGGCGGCATGTTGCCCCGGCTGTACAGATAAAACGCGCCCGCGACCGACACGGAGGCCAGCACGAAATCAAAACCGAGCTTGACGATTTTACCTTTTAGTCTGCGCACGCAATTTCCTTTGAAATCCGCAGGATAATAAGGTTATTAAATATACATGTCATCCAAAATCGGTATTTCCCCAGACGAAATCACGGCGGCAATCACGTCCCTGCCGCCCCTGCCCAGCCCCGTTGCCGGAGAGGATGCGCTTAGCGCGGCCCTGACCGTCATGCAGGCCGTCCCCAAAGCGGCGAGCACGACTCGTGTCATTTTTTACCGCTATGACATCGGACCCACCGCGCAGGCAGACACCTTCCAGGCACAGGTACAGGGCGGCGACCTGCCCCTGCATGCGGTGGCACGTGAACTCGACTGCGACCTGCAACTGATCGAACTGGGTCATGGCCCCACCGACGCGACGGAAACCGCGCGCGCCTGCGCCTTCGGCATGATGGCGGCGGAACAGGATACCGCCCTGCTGGTGGTTGCCGCGTTTGGCGCGGGGTCGGACGAACGCACGTGCGATGAAAATGATTTCTTTGTTGATCGTTCAGAATTCTATTGTGCGGGTCGAGAATTAGCAAATTTATTCTCTGAGTTAAACGATCCAGATGATCAAGCTGCTAAGTTTAGACAACAAATGAAAGACAAAGAAGCAGGGGATCTTGAAGCAATGCCTTATGATGAAGATTATATTACTGCTTTAGAGTATGGCTTGCCACCAACTGCTGGTGTTGGTATTGGCATCGATCGTTTAGTAATGTTGTTGACTGATTCTGCATCGATTAGAGATGTTATCATGTTTCCGCATATGCGCACTAAATAATAAATAATTTGTATTTATAGGACAATAAAAATGGCCAATGTGTTTAAAATCATTTTTTACAATGACAATAAATTATATGAAATTTATGCAAAAGAAGTGTTTCAGTCTGATATATTTGGCTTTATTGAGGTA
>CALBME010000074.1 GCA_937896295.1 uncultured Micavibrio sp.
TTCATTTACCGTCCCTGATGTAATGGAGAAATCTAAGCGCATCATGCGCCAGACGCACAGCCACCACACCGCAACCGAGTATGATCGCCAGATTTTGCGCCACGTTGGCAATTTCGGGGAGTGACGCAATGATCAAGCTGAATACCCCTATTCCGTATGAGACTGATGCGTTGTAAAATTCGTGGGACTTGTGCATTTTTTTACCCCCTATGGCGCTCTGTAACGGTAGGGATGGGTTGTAGGTAATAGGGTCTGGTAGCCGTAGCGCCATGCGATATAACCTTCCAGTAATTGTCTTGTGCCTTCATTTTCGGAATTACAAACTGCGACTGTAGAAATCGGGCCGTTGAAATAATCGAATGCGCCGCGTGATCCAATGGCGTTCATTCCGGATGTGAAGGCCGCGGCGGTTGAACCTGTGCCGTCGAGCGTACCGTTTACGAAGACCTTCGCCCCCGCCATGCTTCCTGTCGTCTGAGCAGACAAGAGATACACAGTTCCAGGTGTGAGTGTCGTGCCGCCCTGTACGAGCAGAGCCTCGCCACGGCGTGCCAGTCTGAGCGCACTTGTCGGGCCTACGCAGAAGTGAGGAGATCCAGCCGAGCCAGCAATAATGGTCTGGTTGAGGGAGCCAGACGGAGAACCAAACTTGCACAGGGCAACAATGACATGGCCTTTGGTGTAATCGATATCGGACGAAATCAATTCGTCATTCGTTCCGTCAAAGGTTATCGCCTTGTTCGTTCCATCAAGCCCGGTTGCGGAATAAGTGGGTTTATTCGCCGCAGTGCCTTGCGTGTAATTGATCGAAAATCCTTCTTTGGACGCCCACTGGCTGACAGCGCCCGTCGATTCCGTAATCGTGGCGTTGTCCTGCGCATCCATCCACAAGGCTATGTCTGCCAAATCCGCAGGCGTGGCGGCGGTATAGGTTCGTTTGTGTATCCCGGCACGCTTGATCTGGACGGTTCCTGACGCGGCCAATGCTGAGGCCGTATCGGCAGACATCCGCCATTGCCATTCAAGGGCAAGCGACGTTCCGGCCGCAATCGGCATATCGGCGGTGCGGACAAGATACTGGCCGGGGGAGATATAGGTTTCAGCGATATAATCCGCAGCCGATGCCGGAGGGGTTGCCGTGCAGCCATTGCCAACAACAGTCGTTACGCCGGATGTTCCCGTACCCGTTAATGTCAGGATCAGGGCGTTTTCAAATATCCTTACAGGCGTGGAACCAGTGACTTCAATTAACGCGGTTCCATAAACCGTATCCCCAACTGCAAAGCCGGAGGATATGGACTGCGTCAGTTTCCATCCGACATTGTCATTGGTCGATCCGGCGTTCCATGCCAGCGCGACCTGCTGGATACCGGATGACGGTTTTGAGGCCGTGATCGTTCCGGTGCCTAAGGAACCGTTGATCTTGGACAGCGCATAGCTGTCAGCCACACTGCCGCTTGTTCCTGAATTGGCCGTTCCCCCCGTTCCGAGCATCTGCGAGTTAAGCAGCAGGTTTCCGGCAAAGGATGGTGCAGCATCGCCGTAGATGGATGCATGGGCAAGCTTAAGCCCCTGAGCATACAGCCATGCGCCATAGGCAGAGAAATGCAGGCCATCGACAGTCGTATTGGTGAGGGGGGCGTCAGATCCGTCATTGAGCAGGGAATACAGGTCGACAACCAGTACCTTGCCGCCACGACTGCCGTTTTTTGTCACGCGCCATGTATTGACGTCCTTGATCGCCTGTTTGGACATCGCAATCTTTGCCGCGTCAAAACCGGATGCCGTCCATTTTGAGCGCGGCGGCATCGTCACCATGGTTACTGGCAAGCCCAGGGTCGTGGCATAAAAATCAAGGATTGCCGTATCATCGGCTTTGATCGTTGCAACCCGCGTATCCACATCTGCTTGATCAGCTGGAGACGTCAGGCCAAGGTTATTGGTGCCAGCCATGTAAAAAACACGGTCTGCAATTTTTCCCTGAATGGCGGATGCTTTACGGGATGAAATCTGTGTCGTAGTTTCCCCTGCAACGCCCTGATTGTTCGCGGTCGGAATCCATACCCGTCCAAACGTAGACGCCATATAATCCTGATACTGGCCATCAGAATTCGACCAGAGATCGTTTGCCGTTCCGCCCCTGTTGAATAGGTTGTAATAGGTCATGGAGTCGCCGATAATGAAGGCGCGAGGCTGCAATTCCTTGAACAGGCCGTTATTGGTGTAATCGAAGGCGTGGCGGTTCTTCAGTTCAGCAAAAATTTGCGCAGCCTGAAGATCATCAAGCAGGGCATTGCCCCACATGAATGTTTTGAACTTCGATCCGTTCAGCAGGAATTGAGTTGCATTTGAACCGCAGACATACATATCGCGGTTTGTCGCAGCCGTTGATGTTGGAAAAGTGCCTGAAAACTGTGATTTATAAGTCGTATTAACCCATACGCGAACGTTGTTCGTCGTCTGGTCGCCGCGCCAGGAGGCAACGATACAGACCGGGACGTCTCGCGGTACGCCAAGCATGTTTATGGTGGTCGCCGACACGCCGCGCACGACCATTTGCATGACGCCGCCCGTGCTGATCAGGAATGAAAATCCGACCTGCGTACTGGATGAATGGTTTCCGCAGAATGCCCGCGCCGCACTATCGCCGGAAGGGATAACACCAGCCCACGCAATCCATGCCCCTGTTGAAAGGTCTGTGCGATGGGCGTTGTTCAGGATAGAAGCAGAAGTGAGTGTTGCGCTTGTCAGTTTGAACTGATCGCCGCCATCCAGTGCGAAATAAGCAGCAGATGTTCCAGCAGATCCGGTGAATGTAGGATCGTCAGTGTTGACGCTTGTCGTGGAGCCAAGCGATGCATTGGCCCACGACGCTGTTGTTCCGTCACGCGGGCTTGTAACTATATTTGAAATTGTCTGTCCGGAACCGCCGTATGATGTGCTGTCGGTCGCTTCCAGCCAGCCGCACAGCGAGTCAAGAAAGGAAACGCCGCCCGCTCCCCCGCCATTCAGGCCGAGGTTAAAACCTAACCGCATACCGTG
>CALBME010000075.1 GCA_937896295.1 uncultured Micavibrio sp.
CGCCTTCCAGCACGGGAATGAGGCGCCCGTCCTGTTTTTCCCTGTCGATGGCGACGGCCGGAATCTGCGAGCGCGAGAGCACGTCGCTGAGCAGGTGGCCCATACGGCCATAGCCGGCCATGACGACATGGTTGTCGAGCGCATCGATCTGGGCAAGGTCGTTGGATACGTCTTCGCCGTCGATCTTCAGGCGCAGGCGGTAGCCCATATGCGCGACCAGCGGCGTCAGCATCATGGAGAGCGACGTGACGATCAGCATGAACTGCGATGTTTCGCGCGGGATCAGGTCGAGCGTGCCGGCCATGGCCAGCACGACGAAGGCGAATTCACCGCCCTGACCGAGCAGCAGGCCCAGTTCGATGGACTTGCCGCGCGGGACCTTGAAGGCCCGCGCCATGGGATAGAGCACCGCCGCCTTGATCACGAACAGGCCGATGACCGAAGCGGGAATCCAGAACGGGTTGTCGAGGACGTTGGTCAGGTTCACGTCCATGCCGACGGACATGAAGAACAGGCCCAGCAGCAAGCCTTTGAACGGTTCGATCGTCACCTCGATATCGTGACGGTACTCGGTTTCGGCCAGCAGCAGACCGGCGAGGAAGGCGCCGAGCGCGAGGGAGAGGCCCGCCGCCTCCATCCCGGCAGCGATGCCGATGATGGCCAGCAGCGTGGCGGCCATGAACAGTTCCTTGCTGTTGGCCTTGCCCACCAGTTTGAACAGCGGTCGCAGGGCCAGGCGGCCCACGACGATGACCACAGTGATGGCCAGCGCGGCGAAGCCCAGCGCCTTGGCAACATACGCGACCAGCGACATGGACAGGCCGCCTTCGGTCTTGAGGCCGAGGAAGCCCATGATGAAGAGCAGCGCAACGACGCTTAAATCCTGAAACAGCAGGATAGCGAAGCTTTTACGGCCGACGGTCGAGCCGAGGCGTTTTTGTTCGGTCAGCAGCTGCATGACAATCGCGGTGGAGGACAGCGCAAGGCCAAGACCCAGAAGGATGGAGGCGGTGGGCGAGTTGCCGAAGGCAAACGCAATCAGGCCGATGATGGCAGCCGTGACCATGACCTGATAGGAGCCAAGACCGAAGACGGTTTTGCGCATGGATGAGAGGCGTTCGAAGGAAAGTTCGAGGCCGATCATGAAGAGCAGGAAGACGATGCCCATTTCGGCCAGAGCGTGAATGCCGTCCGTCCCGGTAATGACGATGGCGCCGATGGGCGGCCAGATATTGGCGAGCTGGCCCGCGAAGTGGGGGCCGAGGAGGAGACCGGCAATCAGGAAGCCAAGAACCGGCGAGATGCGGAAGCGGGCAAAGACCGGCACCAGAATGCCGGCAGCCGCCAGGAAGATCAGAATTTCGCGCAGGTGGGGAATCGAGCCGTGGTCCATGATGTGATCCTATAAAATTTGCGTCTGTGTTGTCGTCAGGCTTTTTGTCGCTTCTGCGACGCGTAGGCCTTGAGTATCGATTCGATCATAGGGGCGAATTTTCCCTTCAGTTCGGAGCAGCGGGGACGGTTGCGCATTTCAACGCCCACGCGTTCCGATCGTATGAGCCCGGCTTCGCGCAGGATTTTGAAATGTTGCGATAGTGTGGATTTTGGCAACTTCTTCGACCCTATTTTGGCGAAAGACTTGCATGTCTGTTCGCAGTCGGCGTTTGAGAGTTGGGCCAGGATTTCGACGCGCGCGGGGTCGGAGAGGGCATACAAAATGCCCTCAACCGTGATTTCGGATACCGGCGGGTGATAGAGTGGTCTCATATAAATTTATTATAGCGGGCCTTGACTGATAATTCAATAGTTCATATCTCCTGAACTATTAAACAAAGGAGATTTCAAAATGAATAAACTGACAGGCAAGATCGCATTGGTAACGGGCGGCAACAGCGGTATGGGGTTAGAGTCCGCCAAACTGCTGGCCGCCGAGGGGGCAAAGGTCATCATCACCGGGCGCCGCGCGAAGGAAGTGGAGGAGGCCGCCAAATATATCGGCCCGAATGGTTTCGGTGTAGTAAGCGACGTTTCGAAGCTTTCAGACCTTGATGCGTTGTATGCAACGATCAAGGAAAAATACGGCCATCTGGATATTGTCTTCGCGAATGCCGGGGTCGGCGAGTTCGCATCGATCGAGCAGGCGGATGAGCGGCATTTCGACCGTATTTTCGACATCAACGTCAAAGGATTGTTTTTTACCGTACAGAAGGCGTTGCCGCTGCTGAAGGACGGGGCGTCGGTCATTCTGAACGCATCCAGCGCGGCGCATACGGGCATGGCGAATTTCAGCGTCTATGCCGCGACCAAGGCGGCAGTGCGGTCGTTCGCGCGGAACTGGACGCTGGACTTGAAAGAGCGTCATATCCGCGTCAACGCGATCAGCCCGGGGCCGATCGATACGCCGATTTTCGGCAAGATCGACGGCCTGACGAAAGAACAGGTCGAAGGATTCAAGCAGGGCGTGGCCGGCATGGTGCCGCTGGGCCGCATGGGCCGGTCCGATGAAATCGCCAAGGCGGTCCTGTTCCTGGCATCGGACGACAGCAGTTTCGTCACTGGCATCGACCTTGGCGTCGACGGCGGCATGGCGCAGGTTTAAGCCCGCAAAAGGCGTGCATTAAAAAAGCCCCCGAAATCGGGGGCTTTTTATTATCCGTTGGCGGCTTCGGCAGCTTCGGCGGCCTTGGCCATGCGCTTGCGCATGTTGGGATCGAGGTGTTTTTTACGCAGACGGATCGACAGCGGGGTCACTTCAACCAGTTCGTCGTCGTTGATGTAGGCGATGGCCTTTTCAAGCGTCATCTGGATCGGCGGGGTCAGCTTGACCGCGTCATCCTTACCGGCGGCGCGAACGTTGGAGAGTTTTTTGCCTTCCAGGATGTTGATGTCGAGGTCGTTGTACTTGTTGTGCTCCCCCACGATCATGCCTTCATACACCGGCACGCCGGGGTGGATGAGCATCGGGCCGCGGTCTTCGAGTTTCCACATGGCGTAGGCCACAGCCTCGCCCTTGCCGGTCGAAATCAGCACGCCGGTATGGCGGGTCGGGATCGGGCCCTTGTACGGGGCGTAGGAGTGGAAGATGCGGTTCATCATGCCGGTCCCGCGGGTCGAGGACAGGAATTCCGACTGATAGCCGATCAGGCCGCGCGACGGGGCAAGAAACTTGATGCGGATCTTGCCGGCGCCGGAGGGGCGCATGTCGGTCATTTCGCCCTTACGTTCGGAGATCTTGTTGACGACGGTGCCCGAGAATTCCTCGTCCACGTCGACCTGAACTTCCTCGATCGGTTCGAGACGCTGGCCGCCTTCGTTCTTGAACAGAACGCGGGGGCGGGAAATGGTCATCTCGTAGCCTTCGCGGCGCATGGTTTCGATGAGAACGCCGAGCTGGAGTTCGCCGCGGCCAGCCACTTCGACAGCGTCCTTGTCATCGGTTTCGCGCACTTTAATGGCGACGTTGCCTTCGGCTTCCTGGAACAGGCGGTCGCGGATGGCGCGGCCCGTGACCTTGGTGCCCTCGGTCCCAGCCAGCGGCGAGTCATTGACCGAGAAGGTGATGGCGATGGTCGGCGGATCGATCGGCTGGGCCGGGATCGGCGTATTGATAGAGGGGTCGCACAGCGTATCGGCCACGGTCGCCTTGGTCATGCCGGCGATGGTGACGATGTCGCCTGCCTGCGCCTCGTCCACCGGGACGCGCTCAAGTCCGCGGAAGGCCAGGATCTTGGTGATACGGCCCTGTTCGATCAGCTGGCCGTCGCGGGTCATGGCCTTGAAGGGGGCGTTCATCTTGACCTTGCCGGTTTCAACGCGGCCCGTAAGAACACGGCCAAGCCACGGGTCGGAACCCAGAATGGTGGCCAGCATCGAGAAGGGGGCGTCGAGATCAACGTCCGGGGCCGGAACGTGGTTGACGATCAGTTCGAACAGCGGGGTCAGGTCCTTGCGTTCGTCGTCGAGGTCCTTGACCGCCCAGCCGGAACGGCCGGAGGCGAAGAGCATCGGGAAGTCGAGCTGTTCGGGCGTCGCGTCGAGCGCGGCGAACAGGTCGAAAATTTCATCATGCACGGTGTGCGGGCGGGCGTCGGGACGGTCAACCTTGTTGACGACGACGATCGGGCGCAGGCCGCGGCCCAGCGCCTTGCCCAGGACGAACTTGGTCTGGGGCAGGACGGATTCAGCGGAGTCGACCAGCAGAACGACGCCGTCGACCATGGAGAGGATGCGCTCAACCTCGCCGCCGAAGTCGGCGTGGCCCGGCGTATCGACGATGTTGATGCGGGTGTCTTTCCACAGAATGGAGGTGCATTTCGCCAGAATGGTAATGCCGCGTTCTTTTTCAAGGTCGTTCGAGTCCATGGCGCGTTCGGCGACCTGCTGGTTCTCGTGGAACGAGCCAGCCTGTTTGAGAAGCTGGTCGACGAGGGTGGTTTTCCCATGGTCAACGTGGGCGATAATGGCAACGTTACGAAGCGACATAATAAATACGAATCCGGTCAGGCGTTTAAAGTTGCCGTTTTATGCCTGTTTGTGCGCCGCAATGCCAGTAAAATCAGCAAATTGGCCAGCGATGGACACCCTTCCGGCCCGGTCGAGGGCAGGGAAAGAGTCAAAGCCGGGTTGTTTTTGATAACAAAGTGTTTGATTGAAATGTCAAAAAGGGCCGCCCGGGGGCGGCCCTTTTGATCGTCAAACGTGGCTTAGAGGCTACGGTTGGCGGATTGCGCGATCTTGTTGGCGGCGTCTTTGACAGCGCCTTTGATGTGGCCGGCAGCCTGTTGGAGGTTGCCTTCGGTTTCCGTTTCATAACCCTTGGCGATCATTTTTTCGCTGCCCAGGGCTTCACCGGTCTTGTGCATGGCATGACCGCCCAGTTCCTTGGCTTTACCGGCGACTTTATCAAGTTTGCTACCCATTTGATGTGCTCCTTTGATTGGTTTCGCCTTACCAACGGCTTAAGCGGGCATAGGTTCCTGCGCAGCTTACGAATATTAATGGAAGCCGGGGTGAGGATATGGCATACAGCCGCCATGTTAAGTCTTTCCAACATTTCCTATAAAATCGGCCCGCGCACGATTATCGAAGAAACCAGCCTGAACGTCATGGATGGCTGGCGCGTCGGCGTCGTCGGTGTCAACGGTGCGGGCAAGTCGACCCTGTTCAAGATGATCACCGGGGCGATCAAGCCCGACAGCGGCACGGTCAGCATGAACAAAAACCAGCGTATGGGCTGGGTGCGGCAGGACATTCCCGAGACGGATACACCGCTGATCGACCTCGTGCTGGCGGCGAACGAGCGCATGGCCGCGCTGTGGAAACAGGCGGAGACGGAAGAAGACCCCAACAAGCTGGCCGATATTTACCAGGAACTGGCGGATATGGACGCGTATTCGGCCCCGTCCAAGGCCGCGACCCTTCTGACGGGCCTTGGGTTCAAGGAAGAGCAACTGACCGAGCCGTTTTCATCTTTCTCAGGCGGCTGGCGCATGCGCGTCGCGCTGGCGTCGGCGCTGTTCGTGGAGCCGGAGGTTCTTTTATTAGACGAGCCGACCAACCACCTCGACCTTGAAGCCATCATGTGGCTTGAAAATTACCTGCTGAACTATCCGCATACGCTGATGATCATCTCCCACGACCGGGACCTGTTGAATAAATGTATCGACCACGTCTTCCATGTCGATAAGGGGCAGGTCACGGTGTACACCGGCAATTACGACACGTTCGAGCGCGAACGCGCCGCACGCCTGAACCTGCAGCAGAAGATGCACGACAAGCAGCAGGAACAGCGCGCACACATGCAGGCCTTCGTCGACCGGTTCAAGGCCAAGGCATCGAAAGCCCGCCAGGCGCAAAGCCGGATGAAGGCGCTGGAGAAAATGGACATCGTGGACGCGGTGATCGCGGACCGCGCCGTGCGTTTCCGTTTCCCGTCGCCGGAGGGTAAAATTCCATCCCCGATGATTTCGGTGACCAACGCCGATATCGGATATACCGAAGGCAAGCCCGTCCTGCGCCGCGTGCGCGAGAATATCGACATCGACGACCGCATCGCGCTTCTGGGCGCGAACGGCAACGGTAAATCGACGCTGATGAAGCTGATCGCCGGCAAGCTGGGCGCGATGAAGGGTGAAGTGTTCCGCACGGGCAAGATGCGCATCGGTTATTTCGGCCAGCAGCAGACCGAAGAGCTGGACCTTGAGTCCACGCCGTACATGGAAATGCGCGAGATCATGGTCAAGTCCGACCCGGACGTGAAAGAGCACAAGGTGCGCGCGGTTTTGGGATCGTTCGGGTTCGGGCGCGAGATGGCGGACAACAAGATCCGGTCGCTGTCGGGCGGGGAAAAGGCACGTCTTTTGTTCGCGTTCATGTCGTTCGATGCGCCGCATCTTCTGTTGCTGGACGAACCGACCAACCACCTTGATATCGATGCGCGCGAGGCGCTGGTGCAGGCGCTGAACGAATATGAGGGCGCGATCGTCATCGTCAGCCA
>CALBME010000076.1 GCA_937896295.1 uncultured Micavibrio sp.
TGGGCATGGAAGAGTTGGCTCGCTACATCGTCGACGAAGTGCAGGACGTGTACCGCTTGCAAGGCGTGAAGATCAACGACAAGCACATTGAAGTGATCGTCCGCCAGATGCTGCGTCGTGTGGTGGTCGAGAACACTGGCGAGTCGAACTACATCGCTGGCGAGCAAGTCGAGCGCTCGGAGATCCTCAACACCAATGAGGCCCTGCAGCGCGACAACAAGGTGCCTGCCACCTACAGCAACCTGTTGCTGGGTATCACCAAGGCCTCGCTGTCGACCGACTCCTTCATCTCGGCCGCGTCGTTCCAGGAAACGACCCGGGTGCTGACGGAAGCGGCCATCAACGGCAGGGAAGACAATCTCCTTGGCCTGAAGGAAAATGTCATTGTTGGACGATTGATTCCAGCCGGAAGCGGGTTTGAGGAGTACCGCGAAACATTTGTTGCCAGTGCTAAGGCTCCGGGAGAGTTGTCTGGTGACCAGGCTCAGCCTGTCGCAGTTGGGCAGGCTCCGATGGTCACGACCAGCAATGATTCAGAAAATAATCCGTGAAGAAAAAAGAAGGTTCTTGACATAAGTAGTACACATCTCTATAATCCGACGGCTTCGCTCAGGGGCTTTTTGAGCAACCGTGCGATTTTCAAGAAAGAGTAGAGTGCATGCCAACGATTAATCAGCTAGTCCGAAAAGGTCGGACTCTCGTTAAGTCCAAGACGAAGAGTCCTGCGCTAAAGCGTTGTCCGCAAAAGCGCGGCGTATGTCTCCGTGTCTATACCACCACCCCGAAGAAGCCGAACTCGGCCCTTCGTAAAGTCGCTCGCGTTCGTTTGACCAATGGTATGGAGGTGACGACCTATATCCCTGGTGTTGGTCACAATCTCCAGGAGCATTCTATTGTCTTGGTGCGCGGTGGTCGAGTGAAGGACTTGCCTGGTGTTCGGTATCACATCGTGCGTGGTTCTTTGGATGCGGTTGGGGTTGCAGATCGTAAGCAGGCTCGTTCGAAGTATGGAGCCAAGCGTCCCAAGTAGTAGGTCATTCTCTCGTTGCACGAAGGTGTGTGACGAAAACCGATTTTATATTATAGGGTAACGATGCCACGCGGACAATTTTTCGGACATCGAGAAGCGCAGCCGGATTCGAAGTATCGCGACAAGCTGGTCGGGAAATTTTTGAACGTCCTGATGGGTGGTGGGAAGAAGAGTACGGCTGAGCGGGTTTGTTATGGGGCCTTTGACCTGATCCAGGAGAAGACGCGGCCCGACGGCCTGGCGCTGGTGAAGCGCGAGGGTTTCGAGATCGCGCATCTCGACGTGATCGACCGCCCGCGCCATTCCGAGCTGATCGCCAAGGTCCGCGAGGCCGGCGCGCGCATCATGCTGATCGGCGATGGCGACGTGTCGGGCGTGATCGCGACCTCGACCGGCGATTCAGGCATCGACATCTACATGGGTTCTGGCGGCGCGCCGGAAGGCGTGCTGGCGGCGGCGGCCCTGCAATGCACGGGCGGACAGATGCTGGGGCGGCTGATCTTCCGCAATGACGGTGAAAAGGTCCGCGCCGAACGCATGGGCATCTCCGATTTCGGGCGCGTCTATTCGCATGACGACATGGCCTATGGACCGAACGTGATGTTCGCGGCTACCGGTGTCACCGACGGTGCCATGCTGCCGGGTGTGCGCCGGTATGTCGGCGGCGCGACGACGCATTCGATCATCATGCGGTCCAAGACCGGCACGATCCGCCGCATCGAAGCCACACATAATTTCACGAAAAAACCCGGCGCTTACTAAACCGGACCTGCGGCTTTCAGCGCGCGGATGAAATCGGGCACAGGCGGCAGGTCGGCAACGGTCAGGCGGCTGACCCCTTCGATCATGTTGCGGTTGGCGGGTTCGCGTTTTTCACCGTCGTAAATCTTGGTGATGGTCCAGTTTTTCGGCGTTCCCTTGATTTCAATCGCATCACAGTTGTTCGGATTGCCGATCAGGTCCTTGTGCCGCAGCTGCGCGTGCGACCAGTTGGCGATGAAGGCCTGAATGATCGCGCCGTGAACGACGAACAGAAATTCCCTGTGACCTTCGCGGACCGCGCGGTCGAGCGTGCCGTCCATGAAACTTTTGACAAAACCTTGCGTCAGTTTCGTCGACTCGCCGAACAGATGCGCGGCGGACAGGCGGTCGCCCTTGTGTACGTGGCTGGACAGCAGTTCTAGCGTGCGGATCACATCGGGGTCGCAGCCTTCGGGTGGGAAGGCCAGCGCGCTGGCCGCGCCAAAAAATTTTTCTGTCAGGCGCGGATCTTCGAACAGTTTTCCTGGCTCGCCGGGAAAGGTGCCTTCCATACCGAATAAAAGCGCGGCAAGGGTTTCCTGCGTGCGCACATAGGGGCTTAAGTTTACACGCGGCCAGCCGGTGACGCCGTTTGCCTGATAATAGGATTTCAGAAAGACGCCCAGGTGATACGCCTGTTCCCACCCCAGATCGGTCAGGCCGATGTTGCTGTCGCCGTGCTGGATATACAGGGACGGGTCGACATTGCCCTTCGACTGGCCGTGGCGGCACAGGATGATGCGGACGAACTGGTCGTTCTGGTTGGTCATGCCATTACCGTAAAACAGGGGCGGGCGTTTCCCCTACAAAAAATACAGGAACAAAAGAAGAACAAATATTGTAAGGTGAAGGGATGGTCGATTCCCTCAACAAGATGGTCCGGCGCGGGCGCGGGGCGCTGGAAAACCCCACCGGCCGGTTCGAACGCATCACGCAGTTCGTGGATGAAGATGCGTGGGGCGGGCATGGCCGCGACCCGGAGGAAGACGAGGCACCGCGGCAGGTGGAAACGCAGGTCTTCCGGGACTGCACCAAATCCATCGTGACCACCAATGACTCGCCCGACGCGCCGGAGGCGTCGGTCAATCCGTATCGTGGTTGCGAACATGGCTGCATCTATTGCTTTGCGCGGCCGGGGCATGAGTATTTCGGGCTTTCGCTGGGCCTTGATTTCGAAACCAAGATTTTTGCGAAACCGGACGCGCCGAAACTGCTGGAAGAAACACTGGCGCGGCCATCCTACGTGCCGCGCACGATCATGATGAGCGGCAATACCGATTGTTACCAGCCCATCGAACGCAGAATGAAGATCACGCGCGGATGCATGGAGGTGTTCCGCGATTTTCGCCACCCGGTCTGTATCGTCACCAAGAACCATCTAGTGACACGCGATATCGATATTCTGGCCGAGATGGCGCAGCATGACTGCATCGCCGTGTACCTGTCGGTGACGTCGCTGGATGCAAAACTTTCGCGCCTGATGGAGCCGCGGGCGAGCACGCCGGGCATGCGCCTGCGCGCGATCGAGGCTTTGGCGAAGGCCGGTGTGCCGGTGGGGTGCATGGTGGGGCCGATCGTGCCGGGGCTGACCGACCACGAGACGCCGGCGATTTTAAAGGCGGTGGCGGATGCCGGGGCGTGCAGTGCTGGCTATACCATCATGCGCCTGCCTTACGGGGTGAAGGACCTGTTCCAGACATGGGTGCATGAACATTACCCGGACCGGGCGGAACGGGTTTTGTCGCGCATCCGCGACATGCGTGACGGCAGGCTGAACGACCCGGAATTCGGCACGCGCATGCGCGGGACCGGGCCGTTCGCCGACCAGATCGCGCAGATGTTTTCGACCTATAAGAAAAAGTACGGTCTGACCCGCCCGCCCAGCCTGACGCTGGCCCATTTCAACCGGAATGCCCGCTCGCGGCAGGGGAGCCTGTTCTGACCCCAACCGGCAACGAATCGGTTAGCGTGGCCTGATGTCCGCCATGCCCAAACCGCTTAAGGAATCCGTCTACTTCATGGATTCGCCCTCGTTCAAAGGGCGGATGTGGAAACGGCCCGATTACGACGTGGCGATGGCCACGCGCATGGCGCAGGCGCATGGCCTGCCGGAAATGGTCGCGGCCCTGCTGACCGCGCGGGGCGTGGGCATGGACGGCGTGAGCGCGTTCCTTAACCCCAACATGCGCGATTTCCCCAACCCGGCTGCGCTGAAGGGCATGGACGCCGCCGCCGATGATACGGCGCGCGCGATCATGAAGGGCGACCGCATCGGCATCCTGGCTGATTTCGACGTCGACGGCGCGACATCCTCGGGCATCCTCACCCGGTTCCTGCGCAGCGTGGGGCAGGCGGATGTGCCGTTATATATCCCGGACCGCCTGTCGGAAGGGTACGGCCCGAATGCCAAAGCGTTCGATACGCTGGCGGCACAGGGATGCAGCATCGTGCTGATTGCCGATTCCGGCACCACCGCCTTCGCCCCGCTGGAGCATGCCGCGGGTCTCGGGCTTGAGACCGTCATCCTCGACCACCATGAATGCGACGCCGTTTTCCCCAAGGCCACGCACCTCATCAATCCGAAGCGTCCCGACTGCACATCCGGTTTTACCATGCTGGCGGCGTGCGGCGTGTCCTTCCTGTTCTGTGTCGCCGTCAACCGCGCCTTGCGCGAGGCCGGTTTTTATCAGAACCGGCCAGAGCCTGACTTGCGCGCCATGCTCGACCTCGTTGCGCTTGGCACCATCTGCGACATGGTGCCGGTGACGGGACCCAACCGCCTGTTCGTGAAGGCCGGTTTCGCCCGCATGTCACGCCGTGAAAACGCAGGCATCGACGCGCTGCTGACCGTTGGTAAAATCAGCGCCGTGCCGGATTCCACCCATGCGGGTTTCGTACTGGGTCCGCGCATCAATGCTGGCAGCCGCGTGCATCAGTCCGATCTGGGTGCGCGGCTTCTGTCGACCGACGACCGAGACGAGGCGTTGCGCCTTGCGTGGCTTCTCGACGACTGCAACATCAAGCGCCGCGCGATGCAGAAAGACATGGTCGCGCACGCCGCCGCGCGCGTAAGCGCCTATGGCTACGATCAGGACCCAGTTATCGTGCTGGACGATCCCGAATGGCATCCCGGTCTTGTCGGCCTTGTTGCGGGCGACATGAAGGAACGTTTCGGCAAGCCCGCCTGCGTCATCGGTTATGCCGATGGTGATAGCGGGCGCGAAGGGCGCGGGTCTGGCCGTTCCGTTCCCGGCATCAACATCGCCGAAAGTTTTCTGGCCGCGCGGAACGAAAACATCCTGATCAAGGGCGGCGGCCATGCGATGGCGGGTGGCTTTACCGTGGCGCCGGACCGTATCGGTGATTTACGCGAATTCCTGAAAACCTATATCGGTGCGCGGGCGAAGCTTTTGCCCAGCTGCCCGGAATGCGTCGTCGACGCCGTGATGAACGTGCGCGGCCTGACCATCGACCTCGCGCGGCTGGTGCACGGCGCGATCGGCCCCTATGGGTCGGGTCATGCCGAACCTGCCTTCGTGCTGACCGATGTGCTGGTCATGCATGCCGACGTGGTTGGTTCCAATCACGTGCGCTGCACGCTGCGCGACCGTGACGGCGGCCCGACGGTAAAGGCGGTGGCCTTCCGCGCGACCGAGACGCCTTTGGGCAAATTCCTGCTGACATCCGCCAAGGACTCCGCGGTTCCTGTCCATCTTCTGGGACAGGTGCAGATCAATTCGTGGCAGGGGCGGGACTCGGCGGAATTTCACATCTCCGACGGGTATGTCGGCGCGCTATGATCCGTGAGCCGTACGAGCGCGAAAAACCCGACAGCCGCACGGCGTGTGTATTCTCTAATCTCTGGTTTGCCGTATGGGCGCTGTGGGACGGCCCGGCGCGTGCGGGTGAATGGGGCTGGTCCATCGCGCCGCGCTTCGGGTTCTGGTTCAGCCTTCTGACCGGCTGGGCCATTCCGTTTTTGTTTGCGGCGTTTTTCGGTGCCATCGGCGGGGTGCTGGGCAGCGCTGCCGCGCTGGGGTCGGCGGGCGAGGCGATCTTCCAGATAGTCACCAGCCATCCCTATAAACGGCCCGTGTCACGCATGCTGATTGACTGGATCCCGGGAACATGATTGTTTTCATATCATGAAAGACGATCTGGAAACCGGTTTTGCCACTATTCTGAAGGCGATCGAGCGCCGCTATCCCGGTGAACTGGTCATCACGCCACCGGAAATCATGTATGCTGCGCCCGACAGATATGGGCACCGGAAGATCGCCGGCCAGATTGGCAGTATCGAGAGCAACCTTGACCGCGCCAGCGGTTTTCTGATCGGCAAGGTGATGCGTGAAGATGATCCCATGCACGCCCATCAACTGTATGTGATGATCGATAAAATTTCCGCGATGCGCTCATGGCGCATGATGCCGCGCTTACTCAATGGCGGCAGCTGGCTTGACCATTATCATCGCTGGCCTGAACGCAAGGCGCCTTATTCCCGGATGGTTCATATGCGCAAGATCTTTGCCAAAGCTGCCCTGGGTGTTGTGCGCCGCATGGCGCCGTACAGGCCGAAACCTGTCGTTTCATAAAGTTCATTAAGCCTTACAAGCGGCCTGAAATTTGCTTATATGACGGGCATGCGCGTTTCCGTCCTTCCTGCC
>CALBME010000077.1 GCA_937896295.1 uncultured Micavibrio sp.
CAGTAACCATCGTTGCCGCGTGGATCAGCGCCGACACAGGGGTCGGACCTTCCATTGCGTCCGGCAGCCAGGTATGCAGACCCAGCTGGGCCGACTTGCCGCAGGCGCCGATGAACAACAGGATGCAGATGAGCGTGATGGCAGGAACGTTCCAGTTCAGGAAATGAAAGCTGCTCTCCGCGGCGGCGGGCACGCCCGCAAAAATGGCATCGAACGACACGCTGCCGAAGACGACGAAGCACGCGAAAATGCCTAAAGCCAGCCCAAGGTCGCCAACACGGTTGACGATAAACGCCTTCATCGCGGCGGCATTGGCCGAGTGTTTGTGATTCCAGAACCCGATCAGCAGGTACGATGCAAGACCAACCCCTTCCCAGCCGAAGAACAGCTGGACCAGGTTGTCCGACGTCACCAGCATCATCATGGCAAAGGTGAACAGCGACAGATAGCTCATGAAACGCGCCTGCGCGTCGTCATGATGCATATAACCGACCGAATAAAGGTGCACGCACGAACTGACGATGGTGATGACGCACATCATCACGACGGACAGCGTATCGAGGCGCAGGCCCCAGCTGACGTCGAAATCGCCCGACGAAATCCACGACATCAGCACATGGCTGCGGATATTGCCGTGCAGGCCGACGTCGATGAAAAGCCACACCGACACGGCGGCGGCGGCAAGCATGCCGGCACAGGTGACGAACTGGGCGCCGTGGTCGCCGATCTGCTTGCCGAAAAGGAACGCGATCAGAAAGCCGGCCAGCGGCAGAAATACGGGCAGTGAATCGATCAGCATGTCAGCCTTTCAGATTGGACAGGTCTTCCACCGCGATCGAACCGCGGTTGCGGAAGAAGGTAACAAGAATCGCAAGGCCGATAGCGGCCTCGGCCGCGGCCACGGTCAGGATGAACATGGTGAACACCTGCCCGGTCAGGTCCTGCAGATGCGCGGAAAACGCCACGAAATTGATGTTCACGGCCAAAAGCATCAGTTCGATCGACATCAGGATGACGATGACGTTTTTACGGTTCAGGAAAATGCCGAAAATGCCGACGGCGAACAAAATCGACGACAGCATCAGGTAATGGGTCAGACCGATCGTAAACATTATTCAACCCCCTGGCCCGTCTGCACCTTGCGCAGTTCGACGACTTCATGCGGCTGCACGCCCACCTGATCCGCAATTTTCTGGCGCAGCACGCCCGGACGCGTCCGCAGCGTCAGGCAGATGGCGCCGATCATGGCGACCAGCAGGATCAGGCCGGAAACCTGAAAAGGCACGATGTATTGCGTATAAAGAACGCGGCCCAGCGCCTGCGTATTACCGATATCGGCGGGAATGGGCGATGCCGCCGGAATCAGCGCGGGCGCCGTCGGGAACGTCATCATCATGAACGCCATCTCGGCCAGAAGAACGCCGCCAATGGCAAGGCCGACCGGCACATATTTCATGGCACCCTTGCGCAGTTCGGCAAATGAAATATCCAGCATCATCACGACGAACAGGAACAAGACCGCGACCGCGCCGACATAGACAATGGCAAGGATGAACGCGACGAATTCCGCCCCCAGCAACACGAACAAGCCCGCCGCGTTGAAGAATGACAGGATCAGGAACAGCACTGAATGGACCGGGTTGCGGGATGAAATAACCATCACCGCGCTGGCCAGCAGCACGAGGGAAAACATGTAAAATGATATGGCGGCGATCATGATGAATCAGGGCTTTATAAAACCGACTTCTGTTTACCCCGCTTGCTGGTTGGGGGCAACCCCCGCGCCCAAAAATATCGTGGATAGACAAAGGGTTCACTTATGCGTGAACCCTGAGCGCAAATCAGATTATGAAAAAGACAAAGATCAGCGGTAAGGCGCGTCCGCGGCAAGGTTCGCAGCCAGCTGGGCTTCCCAGCGGTCGCCGTTGGCCAGCAGTTTTTCCTTGTTATATAGCAGCTCTTCGTGGGTTTCCGTGGCGTATTCGAAATTGGGCCCCTCAACGATGGCATCAACCGGGCATGCTTCCTGGCACAGGCCGCAGAAAATGCACTTGGTCATGTCGATATCGTAACGGGTGGTCCGGCGGCTGCCGTCCTCGCGCGGTTCGGCCTCGATCGTGATGGCCAGAGCCGGGCACACAGCCTCGCACAGCTTGCAGGCGATGCAGCGTTCTTCACCGTTGGGATAACGGCGCAGGGCGTGTTCGCCGCGGAAACGCGTGGATAAAGGCGCCTTCTCGAACGGGTAGTTCAGGGTAACGCGCTGCCGGAACATATAGGAAAAGGTCAGCGCCATGCCCTTGACGATTTCGGACAGGAAGAAAGAACGGACGGTGCGGTCGAATGCCATGACGCCCCTAGAACTAAGCGAATCCCGGGCGTTAATCAACGGACATTTATGCGCAAAGAACCGGAGGCGCAGGCATGGGCGCGCCGATTTTGGCCGAAAGGGTGATCTGCATGCCGCTGATCGGCGTCTGGTCCGGCGCCTTGGGCACCCAGCAATGGTGCAGATCCGGGGTTCGCATCGCCGGCATGAAACCGGGAAGACCGCGTTTCAGAAAAATGCCGCTGATATTCATCATGGCCTGCATGGTCGAAGGCCTGCAGGTGGACCTGGACACGGCCCTGCGCCTGGAAAGCCGCGCCCTGGCCCAGCTCACCCGTGACATCCATGCGCCGCTGGCCAACCGCCTGG
>CALBME010000078.1 GCA_937896295.1 uncultured Micavibrio sp.
GGCGCTGATCCACGCGGCAACGATGGTTACTGCCGGCGTGTTCCTTGTCTGCCGCATGTCGCCCATGTTTGAATTTTCGCCTGTCGCAGGACAGGTTGTGACCTATGTCGGCGCGCTGACCGCCATTTTCGCCGCCACGATCGGTATGACCCAGTATGATATCAAGCGCGTGATCGCCTATTCGACCATGTCGCAGCTGGGTTATATGTTCTTTGCTGCCGGCATCGGCGCTTATGGCGCGGCCATGTTCCACCTGATGACCCACGCGTTTTTCAAGGCGCTGCTTTTCCTTGGCGCGGGTTCGGTCATTCACGCCATGTCGGGCGAACAGGATATGCGCAAGATGGGCGGCATCTGGAAGCTGATCCCGATTACTTATGTCGTCATGTGGATCGGCAGCCTCGCGCTTGCGGGCATTCCGTTCTTTGCCGGCTACTTTTCCAAGGACATGATCCTGGAAGCGGCCTGGGCGGCCCATACACCGGCGGGTCATTTTGCCTTTATCCTTGGTATCGTCGCGGCCTTCATGACGGCGTTCTATTCGTGGCGCGTGCTGATCATGACCTTCCACGGCAAGGCGCGCGCGGACCATCACACGATGGAACATGTGCACGAGTCGCCGGCCATTATGCTGATCCCGCTGTTCGTGCTGGCGCTGGGCGCGCTGTTCGCAGGCTGGCTGTTCGCGCCGCTGTTTGTGGGACACGAGTACGAGCATTTCTGGCGCAACGCGCTGTTCGTGCTGGAACCCAACGTCCTGCATGAGGCGCACCATGTTCCCGGCTGGGTGCCGCTGGCCCCGCTGGTCGTGGCGCTGTCGGGTATTGCGCTTGGATATGTCTGCTACCTGTGGCGTACCGACATTCCCGGCGCGGTGGCGCGTGTTTTCCGCCCCGTTCACCAGCTGTTTTTCAACAAATGGTATGTAGACGAGATGTATGACGCCCTGTTCGTGCGTCCGTCATGGCGTCTTGGCCGCGGCTTCTTCCATGTGGGGGATCAGGCGATCATCAACGGTTTCGGTCCTGACGGCATCGCATCCCTTAGCCAGAAGGGTGCCCGCGTCCTGTCATCCCTGCAGACCGGTTTCGTTTACCACTATGCATTTGCCATGATCATTTCGGTCGTGGCGCTGATGGCCTGGCTTCTGTTCAAACTGCAGGGGTCGATGTGATGATGTCCGATATGCCCGTTCTTTCCCTGATGATTTTCCTGCCGCTGGTGGCGGTGCTTGGCATCCTTCTGACGCGCAGCGACAAGGCCGCGCAGGGGATCAGTCTTGGTGTCACCACCATCGTTCTGGCGCTGGCCTGTTACATGGTCTACCTGTTCAACCCCGCCACGTCGGATTTCCAGTTCGAGGAAAAGTTTCACTGGCTGCCTGCGCTTGGCCTGACCTATCACGTCGGTGTTGACGGTATTTCGGTGTTTTTCGTGCTGCTGTCGGCCCTGCTGACGCCGATGTGTCTGCTGGCATCGATCCAGTCTGTTCATACCCGCGTGCGCGAATACATGATCGCGTTCCTGGTTCTTGAAACCTTTATGATCGGCACGTTTGCCGCGCTGGATTCCATTCTGTTTTACGTCTTCTTCGAGGGCGTGCTGATCCCGATGTTCCTGATCATCGGTGTATGGGGCGGTGCGCGCCGTATTTATTCAGCGTTCAAGTTCTTCCTGTACACGCTGCTGGGCTCGGTCCTGATGCTGGTGGCGCTGCTGGTCATGTATAACGAACTCAAAACCACGGATATCCCGTTGATGATGGGCGCCGCGCTTGATCCGGGTCTGCAGAAATGGCTGTTCATGGCGATGTTCGCGTCCTTCGCGGTCAAAATGCCGATGTGGCCGGTTCACACGTGGCTGCCCGACGCCCACGTCGAGGCGCCGACGGGCGGTTCGGTCATTCTGGCCGGTGTGCTTTTGAAAATGGGCGGTTACGGTTTCTTGCGTTTCTGCCTGCCCATGTTCCCGGATGCGTCGCATTACTTTGCACCGATGATGATGGTACTTTCGGTCATCGCCATCATCTACACCTCGCTGGTGGCGCTGGTGCAGACAGACATGAAGAAAATGATCGCCTACAGCTCGGTTGCGCATATGGGCTTCGTGACACTGGGTATCTTTACCTTCACGCGTCAGGGCATTGACGGTGCCATCTTCCAGATGATTTCGCACGGTATCGTGTCCGGCGCGCTGTTCCTGGTGGTCGGCGTCGTTTACGACCGCCTGCACAGCCGCGATATCAACCATTACGGCGGGATCGTTAAAAACATGCCCGTTTACGCAACCCTGTTCATGATTTTCATGCTCGGGTCCGTGGGCCTTCCGGGTACATCCGGTTTCGTGGGTGAGTTCCTGACGCTCGCCGGCGCCTTCCAGGCCAATACCTGGGTTGCGCTGTTTGCCGGTACCGGTGTCATTCTGGGTGCGACTTACATGCTGTGGCTGTACCGCAAGGTTATTTTCGGCCCGGCTGAGAACCCGGAAGCCGCGGCTATGGGCGATGTCGGCGCGATCGAGAAGGTCAACCTGATCCCGCTGGCCATCGGCGTGATCGTTCTGGGTGTCATGCCCACGCTTGTGATGCAGCCGATCGGCGCATCTGTTGAAAAACTGCTGGCGCAGGTCAATACCATACCTGGCCTTATGCAGACCGTTCCTCAGGAAGTGAAGACCCAATGACGTTTGCGCAATTAACCGACAGCTATCTCAGCTATATGATGCCGGAAATCATTCTGGCGATCGGCACGATGATCATGATGATGGTAGGGGCGTTTTCGTCCAAGGGCGGGTTTAAGACGGTCTGCGTTTTAAGCGTCCTGCTATGGGCGGGTGCCGGTCTTTACAACCAGTTCGTCATTCCTGCCGGTGGCGTGATGGACGGGTTCAAGTACGATAATTTCAGCGTCTTTCTCAAATCCATGATGGTAGTTGGCAGCATTGCTGCGCTGCTGCTGGCGATGAAGGACCTGGAAAATTCGATCATGGCCCGGTTTGAATACCCGGTCCTGATGGGTTTTTCGCTGCTCGGCCTGTTTTTGATGGTGTCGTCCTTCGACCTGATCCTGCTGTATGTCGGCCTCGAGCTGTCGTCGCTGGCGCTATATGTGCTGGCCGCATTCAACCGCAATTCGACGGTATCGTCGGAAGCCGGGCTTAAATATTTCGTTCTGGGCGCGATTGCATCCGGCCTGCTGCTGTTCGGCAGTTCGCTGCTTTACGGTTTTGCTGGCGCCACCAGCTTTGACGCCATTCAGAATGCGATCAACGCAGCGAATGGCGGCCTGCCGGCCGTTGCGGCCTTTGGCATGGCCATGGTGCTGGCCGGCCTGGCCTTCAAAATCGCCGCCGTTCCTTTCCATGTCTGGAGCCCGGATGTGTATGAAGGCGCGCCGACATCGGTCACGGCGTTTTTTGCCATCGTTCCGCAGATCGCCGCCATCGGCCTGATCGTGCATCTGGTCAGCGGCGCGTTCACGGCCGCCAACCACGACTGGCGCATGATCGTGACGTTCATGTCGGTGGCATCCATGGTGGTGGGTGCGTTCGGTGCGCTGGTGCAAAGGAACCTGAAACGCCTGCTGGCGTATTCATCCATCGCCAATGTCGGCTTTTTGCTGATCGGGCTGGTTGCCTACACGCCTGAGAGTGTTTCGGCCATGCTTTTGTACATGACAATTTATATGGTCACCACGATCGGTATTTTCAGCGTGGTCCTGCAACTGCGCAAGGGCGGACATGCGATTGAGAAGATCGCGGACCTGTCGGGCCTTGGTAAAACGCACCCGCTGATGGCTTATGCCATGACGGCGTTCATGTTTTCGATCGCCGGTATCCCGCCGCTGGCCGGTTTCTTTGCCAAGCTGGCCATTTTCAACCCGGCTGTCGCGCTTGGCTATTACACGCTGGCGGTTATCGGCGTCCTGACGTCGGTCGTCGGTGCGTGGTATTACATCAATATCATCCGCGTCATGTTCTTTGAGAGCGCCGAGGACAGTAACGTGACCCTTGATCGCGCGCCTGTATCCATGCTGATCACATGGGTCTGCGTCGCGCTGGTCGTGTTGTTCATCCTTGCCCCGTCGGATTTCTGGTTTTACACCGGCAACCTGCTTGAAGGCATTGTATTCACCTCTTGAAACACAAGCTTTATCACTATGCCAGTCTGCCGAGCACGATGGACGAGGCCCGTGACCTCGCCCTGGCGGGCGAGCCGGAAGGCGCGGTTATCCAGGCTGATGAACAGACGTCAGGGCGGGGACGTTTCGGCAATCGCTGGTCTTCGCCTTCGGGCAATTTTTACGCCACCACCATTTTACGCCCGCGTAAACCCGCCCGCGAAGTCGCGCAATTATCCTTTGCCGTCGCGCTTGCGCTGGGCGATGCCATCCAGTCCGACGATACGCGCCTGAAATGGCCGAACGACATTCTGCTTTCAGGCCAGAAAATCGCCGGAATCCTGCTGGAAATGAACGGCGTGCAGGGGGCTGGCGACCAGCCGCCCAAATTCCTTCTGGTGGGGACGGGGGTCAACGTGACCAGCGCACCGCCGGGCGGCACGATTCTTCGTACCGAGGTCAGCGTGGATGAGGTGCGGGAGCGATATCTCAATGCGCTGGGACACTGGTACGACCGCTGGAATACGGATGGTTTTGCCGATATCCGCGCGGCATGGCTTTCGCGTGCCCATGGGCTGGGACAGCCGATTACGGTGCGTTTTTCCGATCGTTATGCCCATGGCACGTTTGAGGGGATCGACGATGCAGGCAACCTGCTTCTGCGCGAAGATGATGGTCATCTCCGTACGATTAGCAGCGGTGCGGTTCATTTCGGTCCCGCCGGTTGATTTCCGGCCGCTTGCCGTTTAAGTTGCGATAAATCATGACAGACCGTTTACCCAATCCCGGCCGCGATGGCATTTTGTTCCTTCCTCTGGGCGGGTGTGGACAATTCGGTGCCAATTTCACCCTTTATGGCCATGACGGGTCATGGATCATCGTCGATTGCGGCATGGCGTTTGCGGACGAACGTCTGCCGGGTGTGGATATCATCCTGCCTGATCCCGCTCTGATCGCGGATCAAAAGGAAAGAATCAAAGGCCTGTTCGTCACTCATGCGCACGAAGATCACATAGGTGCCATCGCGTGGCTGTGGCCGCGCCTGCGTTGCCCCATTTATGCGACGCCGTTTACGGCGGCCCTGCTGCGCCGCAAGTTCGAGGAACATTCGTTCAAGGGCGGCGGCCCGGTCATCACGGTTGTCGATGACGACAAGACCATTCGCGTTGACGGGTGGTCGGTGACCTATATCCCGGTTGCGCACTCCATTCCCGAGGGCAATGCGCTGTGCATTGAAACATCTGCCGGACGCATCGTCCATACGGGCGACTGGTGCCTTGATCCCAATCCCATTCTTGGCGTCAGAACGTCGCCGGACGCTTTCCGCGCGCTGGGCGACAAGGGCGTCATGGCCTATGTCGGCGATTCCACCAATGCCGAGGTGCGCGGCGCATCCCTGTCGGAACAGGATGTCGAAGCGGGGCTGATCGAGGTGTTCCGTACCGCGCCTCGTAAAATTGCGATCACTATGTTTGCGTCGAATATCGGGCGGGTGATTTCCATTCACCGCGCCGCGCGCGCGGCGGGCCGCCAGGTCGGCCTTATCGGACGTTCGCTGGTCACTATGGTGGAATGCGCACGGGAAACCGGGCATATCGACCAGGGAATGCGTTTTTTAAGCGCCGATGACGCCGCCGACCTGCCGGACAGCAAGGTCGTCCTGATCGTCACAGGCAGCCAGGGCGAGGCGCGCGCCGCGCTCAGCCGTATTGCCCGTGGCATGCACCCGGCGGCCAAGCTGAAACCCGATGATACGATGGTGTTTTCATCCCGCGCCATTCCGGGTAACGAAACCGCGATCAATGAAATCAAAAACGCGCTGCTTGAACTGGGCGTACGCATTGTCACCGATCGCGAGGCGAAGGTTCACGTCTCGGGCCACCCGGTGCGGTCCGATATTTCGCAGATGCTGGACTGGCTTAAGCCCAACAGCGTCATTCCCGTGCACGGCGAACGCGTACAGATGGAATCGCATGCCGATCTTGCGCGTGAAAAGCAGATTAAAAACATTTACGTGCCGACCAATGGCGACCTGCTGAAAATCACCGCCGAGGGTATTACGCCGGTTAAAAAATACGCCGTGGATTTTCAGGCGATCAATTTTGACAAGGTCGTGCCTGCCGATCATGTGACCATCCTTGAGCGCCGGAAGATGAGTTTCAACGGCGCTGTGTTCATCAGTATCGTTGCCGACCGTGAAAGCGGCGAAATTCTGGACGCGCTTGCGACCGCTGCCGGTCTTCTGGATGAAAACAACCCGGATGATGCGCGTGTGCTGACCAAGCTTGAAGACGCATGCGCCGACAAGTTCGAGGGGCTGAAAAAGCACGAGCGCCTGAATGAGGGGCAAGCCGCCGAAGCCGTGCGGGCCGCGGCCAAACGCTTTTTCCGCGATTTCCGCGATATCAAGCCCATTGTGATCGTTCACGTATCGCTGGTGTAGCCATGGGACCTGTATCGGGTATCGTCGTTTATCTTCTGGTGTGGTGGACGGTGCTTTTCGCGGTTCTGCCCTGGGGCGTCAAACAGCCTGAAAAACCTGAGGGATTTGTGGGCGGGGCGCCGGTTAACCCCAATCTTAAGAAGAAGCTTTTGGCAACCACGCTGATTTCCGCCATTATCTGGTGCATAATCGCCTATATGATCAACAATCAGGTGGTGCAATTCCGCCCCACCGGGACCGAGATGCCATTCGGGGGCTCGTGATGAACCGTATTATTCTGACTTCACTTCTGATGACCGTTGTGGCCGTGCCGGCTTTCGCGCAAAGCGCCCCGGTTACGCCGGTCACGAAAGAGGCCGTTGCGCCGATTCATGACCGGGTGCCGCCTTATGGTTTTGCGAATAACCCGCCGGTTGGCAGTTCCGCCCTTGAGACCAAGCTGACGGACGAACAGACTGCTGCCATGCTATGCCAGGCCACACGGTTGATGAAGCCGGAAGACAGCGCTGAATATAAGGCCGGTGTCGATGCCTATGGACGTCCGGTTGCACCAGCGGATGCAGGCCAACAGGCGTTTCAGGTGCCGGACCGCGTGGATATTCCGTTACACATCGATATTCTTAAAAACATGGGGATCGTGAACGTGCCGACCCCTGCGCTTGGTACTGATATCGGCACGGTTTCAGTGATGAAGGGCGGGCAGGTGCAGTTCAATGGTCGCGACCTGACGAATAATGTCACGGCCTATTGCAACGGCCAGCCGTTGCCGAGCGCACCCCCCGGGTACGCGCCGCGCGCACAAAACCAACAAAAACCCTAAACCAACGGAATTACGCCATGGGCGCACAACCGCAGCAACAGCAAAAGAAACCGCAAACGGCCATTACGCCGACCCGTTCGGAAGATTTTCCGGGCTGGTACCAGGAGGTCATCAAGGCCGCCGATCTGGCTGAAAACGCGCCGGTGCGCGGGTGCATGACCATCAAGCCTTACGGTTATGCGCTGTGGGAAAACATGGTGCGCATTTTCGACGGCTGGCTGAAGGATTACGGTATTCAGAACTGCGCTTTCCCGTTGCTTATCCCCGTCAGCTTCCTTGCGAAGGAGGCCGAGCATGTCGAAGGCTTTGCCAAGGAATGCGCCGTGGTCACGCACCACCGCCTTGAGGCCGCGCCGGATGGCAAGGGTCTTCGCCCGGCACCGTCGGCGGAGCTGGAAGAGCCTTATGTCGTGCGCCCCACGTCGGAGACCATCATCGGGGATTCCATGTCACGCTGGGTCCAGTCGTACCGTGATCTGCCGCTGAAGCTGAACCAGTGGTGCAGCGTCATGCGCTGGGAAATGCGCACGCGCATGTTCCTGCGCACGTCAGAATTTTTCTGGCATGAAGGCCACTGCGCGTTCAAGGACCATGCGGGCGCGGAAGAGGACTGCCTGACCATCCAGTCCATGTATTCGAAGTTTTTTGAAGAATACCTGGCTATTCCCGGTATTCCGGGCATCAAGGCGCCGGATGAGCGTTTCCCGGGCGCCAACGAGACCTATTCCATTGAATCGCTGATGCAGGACGGCAAGGCGCTGCAGGCGGCCACCAGCCACGATCTGGGGCAAAATTTCGCCAAGTCCTGCGACATCAAATATCAGGATGAAAACGGGCAGGAGCAGTACGCGCACACCACGTCGTGGGCGTTTTCGTCGCGTGTCATCGGGGCGATCATCATGACGCATGGCGACGACGACGGCATGATCATGCCGCCGATGGTGGCGCCGACACAGGCGGTCATCATTCCTGTCCTGAAAGGCGATGGCGATCAGGCCGTGCTGGATGCCGCGCATGATCTTGCGGCCAAGCTCAAGGCACAGGGCGTGCGCGTCAAGGTGGATGCGCGCGAAATGCGGACCCCGGACAAAATGTGGGATTCCATCAAGAAAGGCATTCCCCTGCGCATCGAAATCGGCGCGCGTGAAGTGGCCGAAGGCAAGCTTACGCATGTCCGCCGCGATATCGGCAAGGAGTCGAAGACGACCGAGACCACCGAAGCTTTCCTGGGCAATGTTCAGGGTGTGCTGAAGGCCATTCACGACAATTTGTACCAGCGCGCGCTGGCGTTCCAGAACAGCCACATCAAGGATGTCGCCAGTGTCGAGGAAATGCGTGCCTTTTATGCCGATGAATCCAATATCGGTTTCGTGCGCATCGACAGCGCCCTGATCAAGGACCCGTCGGTGATGGAAGCGATGAAAAAGGATTTTGCCGTGACTACGCGTTGCCTGCCGCATGCGGACAAGGGCGCGAAAGTGCTGGTCGGGCGTTCCTACTAATCCGTTCTATACGAAAGGCACGTGCTGGCGGTGCGGGGTGCCGCGCTTCCACATATGCCCTTCCATGTAGTAGTGGATAAAATTCAGCGCCGTGACGAACACGGTCACCATGTAGATGCTGCCCAGAACATCCATCAGGACGTAGCTGATGCCCACGCCGATGGGCAGGCACAGCGCGGCGGGCGGAATGCCGATTTTGCGCGGAATAATGTAAAGCGGGTTGCGCACCGTCGTCGCGTTACGGTTCTGGTCATGCACGGTGTAGATCAGAAACGCGGTCAGGTCATGAATAATGCGCGGCACCAGCGTGGCCAAAAAGCCATAGCCGCTGACGATCAGGCCATAGCAGAGATAAATCATCGCCATGTTGCTTAAGAAGTAGACGAAACCAATACGCGTATGCGCTGGGTTGCGCAGGATGGTGCGAACGAAACGGATGCCGAAGACAGTGGCAATGGCCAGTACGATGCCGATGCCGGCCAGAAGCGCCGTCCAGTTTTCCTGCACCACGGGCAGGAAAGACGACATTAACAGGGTATAGGCGAGCCCGGCGGGTAAAATGGTCAGCCAGCGCCAGAGCTGAAAGTCCCGCGTCGGGGGCTGGCGCATCATCATCAGGCTGATGCCATATTGCTGCATCAGGTTGTGATACATGGTGTAGAACGCCATGGCGATCAGCACCGCGCCGGAGCCGTAGATATACGAACCAAAACCGATTTCGGCGACAAAGGGCAGGACCGCACCCAGCCCGAACCCCACGAGCGCCGCGCGCATCAGATATTTTTTATAATAGCCGATATATTCGCGGTCGAAGAACGTCACAAGGCTGGAGACGATGTGCGGCACGGTCAGCACTGCGGTCCAGTAGGCGATTTCACCGGGCGCCATGTCCATGGCCTGGCGGATCGCCCCCTTCATGAACAGCTGGTCGATGATGACGAGCAGCAGGGCCGCAGGTGTCGTGATGAGAATGCCCAGCAGGATCCTGTTTTTGACCTGCATGGGCAGGTTGGGCAGATAACCGGAATCGGCAGGCGGTGTGGCGGTGTGGTTCATATCAACCTTCCTTAAACAAATGGCACGTGCTGGCGGTGCGGGGTGCCGCGTTTCCAGATGATGCCCTCGATGTAGTAGTGAATGTAATTCAGCATGACGACGAAGAAGCCGATGAGAAACGCGGTCTGACCGACTTCCAGCAGGATGAAGCCGATGACAAAAGACAGCGGTATGCACGTGATCGCGGGTCCGATGCCGATTTTTTTGGGCAGGGCGTAGAACGGGTTGCGCATGCGGTTCGCATTGCGGTTTTCGTCATGGACCATGTAAATCCAGTAAGCGGTCAGGTCATGCACCAGACGCGGGGTTAGCATGGCGAAAAGAATGTAGCCCTTCATCGCCAGGAAAAGGCAAGACACGATCATCAGGCCGTTGGCGCAGAAATAGGCAAGTCCGATGTCCGATCGGTCGGGACGTTTCAGGTAACGGTGAATGATGATGCCGGCGATAATGGCGGCGATCAGCAGGTTTACGGCGGCCACGGCCATGCAGCGTTCCCAGATCTGGTATGGCTGACCCAGATGGAGGAAATTCATGCCGATGAAAATCAGGCTGGCCGGGACGATGGTGATCCATTTCCACAGATGGTGGATGAAGACCGGCTTTTCCCGCATGAGCATCAGCGAAATGCCGTATTGCTGTTGCAGGTTGTGATAGGTGGTATAAGCCGCCGCGACGACGAGGGCGGCGTTGCCGCCATAAGACAGCAGGGCGGACAATGTGGGCGGCTGGTTCATGGGCATCAGCAAAAAGCCGGCCAGCAAGGGCAGCCCGACACCCAGAAGCGTGCCGACAATCACCGCGCGGGCCAGCGGCCTTTTATAGTGGCGCAGATATTCGGCGTCCGCGAAGGTGACGATGGAGGCGATAATGTGGGGAGTGGACAGGATGGCCACCCACCATACGACCTGAATGGGATGGGCGACCGAATAATCATGAATAAGGCCGTTGAGCAGGTAATGGTCGACCGCTGCCGCCAGCAGGCATAAGGGGACGCTCAGCATCATAATCAGCAGCGTTTTGCCCCGGACCTGCAGGGGCAGGCCGGGCAGGGCACCGGAATCAAGCTGGCTGTTCGATACGCCGGATGACATACCTTACGATTCTGACAGTTCGGCGTTTATTTTCCACTAAAAAGCCTTGGTTCATCGCTTGCCGCAAGTCATTGGAATTGCTACAAAGCCTGACGATGTTTTCACCCTTTGAACGCATGATGGCCTGGCGTTACCTGCGGTCCCGCAAGGCCGAGGGATTCGTATCCGTCATCGCGGCCTTTTCCTTCCTTGGTATCATGCTGGGTGTTGCCACCCTGATTATCGTCATGTCGGTGATGAACGGCTTCCGGGCCGAGTTGATGGGGCGCCTTCTGGGGCTTAACGGTCACCTGAACGTGGTCAGCCAGGAACGGGTGGTTGGCAATTTCGGTTCGCTGGCCGACGTGCTTCAGGCCAACGTCAAGGACATCACCGGCGTTTTCCCGATGGTCGAGCGGCAGGCGCTTCTGACCACGCCGACATCGTCGAACGGCGTCATGGTGCGCGGTCTTTCGGCCCTGTCGTTTTCAAAAAAACCTGTCCTGTCCAACGGCATCCGCGAGGGCAGCCTTGCCCGGTTTCAGGATGACGGCGCCGCGATCGGCGTTGAGATGGCCAAGCGCATGAATCTTCATCTGGGCGACCAGATTGTCCTGATTTCGCCGCAGGGCAAGGCAACGCCGTTCGGCACCATGCCCCGGTCGCGCAGCTTCACCGTCGCCGGATCCTTCAACCAGCGCCCCAGCCGATCGGCGGCGGCCGCGCGATCCGCCACGCGCGCACCGTCCGCGTTGGCGGCGAGCATTGTCACTAAGCGTTGCGCAGCCAGTCCTTTCGCCGATGCGGTCCGTCCCCATCAGATTCCAGGAGGGTTTTCCCGTGCGTCATCGTCGTTTGCCATTTCAACAAACCCGAATCCTTTGCTTCTTCCGGTAAATTTATCGCTGATAATTTTAACTGAATCTACGGTTCCATAAGCCTCGAAAGACTCTCTTAAATCTGCTTCCTCGATACTGAAAGGAAGATTTCCTACGAAAATATTCATTAGTGCATTTATTTTAAAAATTCCAGACAAATGTACACCTAAATTCCTTGGCCACAGCATTTATTTCATTTATTATGCCGCGGATATCCCAAATGTTTTTCGTACTTTACTGCGGATGGTGTTTGGAAAGGCTGAATTCAAACGTCGTCCCCTGGCCCGGCTCGGAGCTTACGCCAATAGCGCCGCCCAATCCTTCAACCAGTTTCCGTACCGTCGACAGCCCGATTCCGTTGCCTTTTTGCCCAAAACGATCGGCCGAAACCAGCACCTCGAAGATGTCAAATATGCGTTTTTGATCGGCTTTACGGATACCATTGCCATTGTCGGCCACGGTGAAATGATAATTCAATTCATCTTCACGGAACCCCAAAGAAATTTGAAAGATCGGAAGAGCACACGTCTGAACTCCAGTCACTTAGGCATATCTCGTAT
>CALBME010000079.1 GCA_937896295.1 uncultured Micavibrio sp.
CCGTAACTGGCCCCGCGTCGATTCCGATAGCCAAGTGCCCGTGTGCGGTTCGTCGCCCTGTGCGCCCAACCTCCATCGTCGCTCTGTCCTCGGGTGTGTCTGTAACACCGTGCATAGAGAACGAAGGAGGTTCACATGAACCGCAAAGAACTGATCAAGGCAGCGAAGGAAGAGGGTTACGCCGATGCGAGCCCCTCCAAGGAATCAATCAAGAAGTATCTGACCGACAACGGCATCACGTTCAAGGACGCAGATGGCGCAGTTGACGTTGACGAGGCGTGGGACACCATGGCCGAAGTTGTCGTCAAGAATGGCGAACAGCCCGCCCGCAAGGACAACACCGACGCAGCGAAGAAGGCGTTTGGTCGCGTTGCCCGCGCAACCGAAGGCGAGCCGCAGTCGTTCAGCATCGGCAAGAGCATGGTCGCAAAGAAGGCATTCAACGCCAAGGCCACAAGAAGAGGGTTTGTCATGAGTTTCATCGGTTTCATTTATGCCAATCACACCGTCCGCGCTGCGTCCCAACAGGCCAGCGAACAGCTGGGCATGCTGTTTGAAGCGGTCACCATGGGTGGCGAAGACAGCGTGCGCATTCCGGCGACGCCCGCGCATGAAAAAGATTATGCAGATGGTGTGGTGAACGCATTCAAAGGCGCCAAAAACATCGTCGTCATTGACGAGGAACGCTTGAAGCGCGGCCTCGAAGGCGAAAACCTTCTGGGTCCTGACAGCGCCCTGAGCGATAAGTTCATGAATGGATGCCTTGCCTTCAACACGGCATACCTGATGGACGGTGACTATGAAGACGTGTATGCGGCATTCACCGATACATCGGGCAAGACACTGTCGCTGACCTTCGTTTCGATCGACGTTCTTGAAAACGAACCGCGTCAGATCACGGGCGTGACGCCGGACGACGTGCAGGCCGCGACCAAGGCAATTCCCGCCTATATGCGCGAACTGGGCGCATCCATCTACACGGCGGCGAGGGATGCCTCCTTCGTCCAGCATGCGGAACGCGCGCTTCAGGGCCAGTACAGGTCTTTTGACAATTGCGATCTGCGTGTCATTGGCACGGACAAGGCGACCGGCAAGACCGCCACGACGCTGCAGACCACGGTTTCCCGTGGCCGCATGGCACCTGATCGCGGGGCCTATGCCAAGACGCTGCAGCTGGGCGCAACGAACTAAAAGAAGGCACCATGCAGAACGGACACTCGCCCAAACCGCTGGTCATTTCCGGCTACAGCTCGCAGGATTTTTCTGCGCGCATCGCGCAGGAACTTGGCTCAAGACTGGCGCAGGTGTCGTATAAAAAGCACGATGACGGCGAAATCAGCACGACGCTGGACGGCAACGTCCGCAATCGTGACGTCGTCGTCGTGGCCTCGGCTTCGGGCAGCCCCAATACCCAGGAAAAGGAAACACGCCTTTTGATGCGTGCCGCGCGTCAGGGCGGGGCCAAGTCGATCACGCTGGTTTTGCCGTACATGTTCTATGGCCGGTCGGACAGCAGTTTCGATACGCGGTCTGCGCCGGCACTGGCCGATACTATCTATACGCTGCGCGGCCTATGTGACAACGTCATCGTGATGGACCCGCACAATCCCGGCCTGACGGATGCGCTGTTCAAGGAAGCGTCCAACATGAAAAGCAGCACGATGGTGAATTTCGCCTATCCATTCGCCGTGCAGGTGCGGGACCTGTTTAACCAGCAGGTCATCAGCCGCCACAGCCTGATGCTGACCTATCCGGACGTTGGGGCCAGCAAGCGTATCACCCGCAATTTCCGCCAGTGCGTTTACGGTGTCCTTGATCTTCCCATGAACCCGGAACGCAGTGACGAGTGGACGCAGGTGATGAAGACCCGCGATCACAGAACCGGCGCCATCAATGTCAGCGTCAACGCAGATGTGACGGGCCGCGATATCGTGGTGTTCGAGGATATGATCGCATCGGGCGGCACGGCGTGCGATATCGCCGCGCTTTTGAAAGAACGCGGTGCCCGCACCGTCACCCTTTTTGCCAGCAGCGGCCTGTTCACGGCCAAGAAGGCGCGTGCGGACAAGGCGGCCGAACACCCGCTGGCGGCTGTCCGCCGTATCGATGAAAGCGCGCTGGATGCCGTTTTCATCACCGATACCTACGATCACCGTCTGATTAATCCCGGCATGCATCAAGCGATCGCCGACAGCAACACCATTCACGTCCTGCCGACGGCGCCGTTCGTGGCTGGCATGCTCAAGCTTCTGCACATGGAAGTGACCGAAGATATGCAGGATGAAGATAATTCGATTTCCGCCCTGTTGCGCGGCCAGCACGCGTGGCAGCAGGACCCGGCGCAGACGGTCGCGCAGGCCGTGCCGCTGAAGGCGGGCTGCACCCTGCGTATGCCGGTTTAAAAAAGGGGCCTTTCGGCCCCTTTGTTTTTCAGCAGATTACACCTTTATACAAATCGGTGCGGCGGTCGCGGAAGAACCCCCATTCGGCGCGGTGACGGTCGAGGAAGTCGAGATCAAAAGTCTGTACGATCACGCCCTCGGCCTTGCGGTCCATTACCTGCACCAGTTCACCGGTGTGATCGGCGATGAAGCTGCAGCCGTAGTAATTATTCTTCGCTTTTTTGGCATCGTCGATGAACGGGTTGGTTTCGCCGCCGACGCGGTTGCTGGCGATGACGGGGACGATATTGGATACCGCGTGACCCTGCATGGCACGCTGCCATTGCTTGCTGGTGTCCAGTTCGGGTTTGTGCGGCTCGTCACCGATGGCGGTGGGATAGAACAGCAGTTCGGCACCCTTGATCATCATGGCGCGGGCGACTTCGGGGTACCACTGGTCCCAGCAGATGCCGACGCCGATGCGGGCGTATTTCGTGTTCCACACCTTGAAGTCATTGTCGCCGTAACGGAAATAGTATTTCTCCATATAGCCGGTGCCATCAGGGATATGGGTCTTACGATAGGTACCCATGTTCGTGCCGTCGGCGTCGATGATGACGATCGAGTTATAGTATTCCTGACCGGCTTTCTCGTAGATCGAGGTCGGGATAACGACATTCAGCTCTTTGGCAAGTTTCTGCATGGCGAGGACGCAAGGGTGCGTGTCGGCGGGAAAGGCGTGCGCGAACCAGCGGCTGTCCTGGCTGTTGCAGAAATAGATGTTCTGGAACAGTTCGCTGGGCAGGATGATCTGGGCGCCCTTGGCGGCAGCCTCGCGGACCAGTTTTTCGGTCTTGGCGATGTTGGCATCCATGTCGGTGCCGTAATTGGCCTGTAGCGCGGCGACGGTGACGGTGCGGGGCATTATTTCGGCTCCTGTTGCGTGATGCAGTGAAACGATCCGCCACCGGACAGAATGGCGTTGGAGGGGGAACCCACCACCTTGCGGGACGGGAACAGTTTCTGAATGGCGGCCACGGCGGCATCGGTGCTGGCCGTACCATATGTGGGCACGACCACGACCTCGTTGCCGATGATGAAATTCATGTGGCTGGCAGGGACCACGTCGCCGTCCTCGTTGGTGTATCTGCCGGGCGAGGGAATGCGCGCGACTTCAAAGCCGAAGGATTCAAGGTCGGCTGCGATTTTGTCGAAGACCTCGCGGTTCGGATCGTCGTCACCGAACGCTTCCTGGCAGGCGACGTAATCGACGCCGATGAAACGGGCGATGTTGTCGATATGGCCGTCGGTATGGTCGTTGAGCATGCCGTCATCCAGCCACAGGACGCTGTCGGCGCCGAGGGCGTTCTTGATGGCGCGTTCGGCGGTC
>CALBME010000080.1 GCA_937896295.1 uncultured Micavibrio sp.
GGCGGCGCCCGTCATTGTGCCCGCGCCTGCGCGCATGCAGCCCATTGTCGAGACTACGAAATCCTTGCGCGTGATGGCCCCGCGCGCCCCCAGCCTGCCGCCGGTCCGGCCGCAGCAGCGCTGATTTTTCCCCGCATTCATTTTTTTCGCGTATTTCAGTCAAAGAAAAAGGCCGCCCGATGAAGGCGGCCTTTTTATTCGTTAGACGATCACCTTACTGGAAGGTGATGACGCCGCGGCGGTTGGCCGGTTCGCGGACGTTGTCGTTGGTCTGGACCAGCAGTTCATGCTCGCCGCGGCCGGAAATCGTGATCGCATCGGCAGCGACGCCGCGGGCAACCAGTTCTTTCTTGATGGCGGTGGCACGGCGCATGGCCAGCTTGTCGTTGTAGCTGTCGGGGCCTGACGTATCGCAGTGGCCGACGATGTTGACCGAGCGGACGCCGCGGGCGTTGATTTCCTTCACGACAGCGTCAAGAACGCTGGCACCGCCGGTGCCGACGACCGAGCTATCCCAGTCGAAGAACACGAGGTACATGGCTTCCTTGAGAGCCATCGGCTCGCCAGTGCCTTCCATCATGCCGACCGGTGCCGGAACGGGTTCCGGTGCCGGAGCAGGCTGAGGCGCGGCAGCGGGCAGGGCGGCTTCCACAGCAGCCATGGCGGCTTCGAACTGGGCTTTGCAGTCCAGATTGCCGCGCTTGTTGGTATCGTTCACAGAACCTTCGTCCTGTTCGATCCAGCAGTCATAGCGTGCCTGGGCGACAGCCGACTGGCCGGGAATGATTTCGCGGGCGCCGCGGTCGAAAGCGGAGACCAGGCGGGCGCGGGCATCGGACAGGGCCGGGATCTGCGCGGCAGCCAGGTTCCAGTCATTGACCGGTTCCGGCATGACGTTGTCGCCGGAGGCAGAGGCCAGACCCTTGCGCGAGAAGTGCACCGAGTCGGCGTAGTCTTTCATGTCCTTGAGGAGGTAATTCGAAAACGCCTTGTATTCAGCCGTCAGCTGCTGCGTAAACGGCGAGCCCGAGGCGTTGGCTTTGTTCAGGGCGTCATTTTCGCTGAAACCGCCGCCGGTGCAGGCGGAAAGCGTCAGGACCGCGGCGACAAGGCCGAGACGGCGGAATGAAAACATGGGTGTAACTCCTCGTTTTGAAAGAAAATATTATGGGTAGGTATATACAAGCTTCCCCCCAGTGGCAATCAAAAACATGAACGCGTTCAAGGTTATGCGAGTTCCCCGTATCCCCAATATTGATTTGGATTATTTTTTCATAATAAATATCCAGCGGGTCGGTTCTCCGATGCGCGGCAGTATCAAATACAACGATCCGCGCCCTTAAATCATTTCGCCTGTGCGATGGGGGGTGCGTCGCCTGCGGCGGGCCCGGCAATGTCACCGTCGAAACGTGCGCGCACCTGCCTGATCAGGCCGCGGCAATCGGCGTCTTCGCCGCCGCCCGTATCAATGAACGGAATGATCGCGGCCAGCGGGTTGATCAGCGTCAGTGCGGCGGCCCCTGCGGTCTTCGCCGCCAGCTTGCCGGGCTTGATGCCGATATTCGGTTTTTTAAGCGGGCCTGAAATGTGGATTGGCGTGCGTGCCGTCAGCGGCGAAAAATCCTTGGGCTTCGATTCCATTTCCGCATCGATGGTCTCGGACTTCAGGTCGATCCGGGCATAACCCCGCAGGTTGGAATCGCCCGTATCGAATTCAAAGATATCCGATGTCAGGATGCCGTCGCGCACGGCAAAATCGCCGACCGCGCAGCGGACATTCGTGGTCTTGTCGCGGTTCAGGATCAACGGTGCGATCTGTGCGACATCAAGGCCCGATGCCTCGATGATCATCTGCGAAACCCGTCCGCCCGCCATCATGACGCTGGCGCGGCCGTCCGCATCCGCCAGCACCTTGGCCAGCGAATGGCCGTCGCCGGTCAGAACGAAGCGCCCGCCCATGCGCCCCGACGACATCGATTCAAACCGTGTGCCGGCAAAGAATTTGGCCATCGACAGGCGGCGCAGCATCAGGTCGGTTTCAATCCGCGGCGTGTCCCGGCGTCCGTCCAGCACCAGCGAACCGGTCATGGTGCCGTCCGCGATGCCGGCCTTGAGCGGATCGACCTTCAAAAGCCCGTGATCGAGGTTGAACGTCGCGTCCAGCGACTGGAACGGCCAGCCTTTGGCGTACAGGTTATGCGCGATCAGGCGGACGTTGAGGTCCGATTTGCGCATGCGCGACAGGTCGATCGGCACATCGGGGAAAAACCGTGTGCTGGGAGCGAGCGTTTCCTTGCCCTGTGTGCGCAGGCCGATGAAACCACCCAGATCGTCCATATACATCTTGTTGGATTCCAGCGTGGCGGTGAGCATGCCGCGGTCGCCGCCGGTGTCGTAAGTACCGCTCGCCTTGAGGTCGGAATTGCCGACCGTACCTTTCGGAATATCGAAGCGCCACACCGTGCCGTCCTTCGCCAGACGGCCCGACAGGGTGTAAGCCGGAGTGGGGGGCAGGGGGATGCTGGTCAGGTAATACAGATCGGCAAGGTTGGGACCCTTAAGCGAAAGGCCGGTATCCACGCCTTCCATTTTCAAAGGGTCCTTGAAGGTCCCGTCGATACCCACCACCGTATCGCCCATGACGATATCGGCCTTGAGGGGGTAGGGGGTGTCGGTATCGCGCAGGGATGTGAGCGATCCGCCCGACGCGGTCAGCTTGAAGGGCTTGTCGGACAATGTGCCGTCACCCGCCAAGTTGAACTCGACGTTTTTATTGCCACTGTCGCCGGTTAGCGAAGAAAGCTTTAAGTTCACATCAAGCTTTTTCACCGCGTCTTCCAGGATAATGGTGCTGTCGGAAACCGTGAATGTCCCGATGATGGGAAAATTGCCGCGGCGCTGGGGCAGCAGGCTGTCGGTAGCCACCTTGCCGGAGCTTAAAGCCGGAAATTTCCAGTTGGCGGTCCGGTCGTCCTGACGCTGCAGGACCAGCTTCAGGTCACTCAAATGCACTTCCGGCAGTTCAAGGCGCAGAAGCAGCAGCTTGCTGAGGCGGACGGTAAAGTCCGCCGTGCCGATTTCCAGCATGTCGGGATATTTTTCGGCAAATTCAGGGGCGTTGGAAATGCGCACGTCCTGCGCGTGCACCTTCGTGATGTTCCAGCCCCACTGAATGTCGAATGGCCCCGCGATGGTCAGTTCACGGCCGATTTTGGACGATCCCGCGCTTGCCAGCCGGTTGCGGACAAAGTCGGAATCCAACAATGCAATCAAGGCGCCGAAGGCAATAATCCATAAAAAAACGAGCGTAAGGACAACATAGCCGGCGCGCCGTAAAAACACCGGCAGCCAGCCCGTTCGAGAGGGGCGGGATGGAGAGGACGTCATACCCCACCAAACCGTTTAAACCCTGATTTTGTTCCATAATTTTTACTTGACGAGGGTGGCTCGATTCATGTCTATTCCGCCCACTCTCAAAGAACAAGAAACCAAGCCAGAAGGTGTCATGAACAACTCCCCTAAAATTGCTATTCTCACTGCCAGCGGCGTCAACGAAATCGAAATGACGGCCATCCAGCGCGCACTGGGCGCAAACCGCCAGCGCGGTCACGTGGTTACGCCCGAAAACGGCCTGATCCACTCATGGGGTGAGGGTACCTGGGGCCACTGCTATCCGTCCGATGCGAAACTTGAAGTGTCGCTGGGCGCAGATTTCGACATGCTGGTCCTGCCCGGCGGTTCCCGCCACGTCGACAAGCTGTTGGCCAACCCGCATACCCGCCGTTTCGTCACGTCGTTCTTTGCCATGAACAAACCGGTGGCCGCTTATGGCGATGCCGCGCGCATCCTTGAAACCAACGGCTTTGCCGGCGACAATGCCGTCGTGCTGACTTACACCGATGCGGAAAGCCTGACCGCTGCCGCCGCGCAGATGATGGCTCATTTCGAAACGGCCCAGCACAACGCGCTGGCCGAAGCCGCCTAAAAAACCAGATTTCGGGACGAATACCATGAAAGCGGAAACCCAGGCAGTCATCGATGCGATCAACGCATCTCTTGATTTGCTGAGGAGGCATCTTTGACTGGGATGTCGCGCTTTCACGTCTCGATGAACTGAATTCCCTCGCGGAAGACCCAAACCTCTGGAATGACTCTGCCAAGGCGCAGACCCTGATGCGCGAGCGCACGACGCTTGCGCAGCGCATCGATGCGGTCAAAAAAATCCAGAACGCGCTGGCCGACAATATCGGCCTGATCGAGATGGGCGAGGCCGAAGGCGATGCCGGCATCGTCGCAGAATCGGAAAAGGCGCTTGAGGCGATCAAGGAAGAAGCCGCCAAGAAAGAACTGGAAAGCCTGCTGTCCGGCGAGGCCGACGCCAATTCCGCTTATCTGGAGGTCAATGCCGGTGCCGGCGGGACCGAGGCGCAGGACTGGGCGGCCATGCTCCTGCGCATGTACACGCGCTGGGCCGAACAGCACGGATACAAGGTCAGCCTGCTGGATCAGAGCGACGGCGAGGAAGCCGGCATCAAATCCGCCACCATCGAAATTCAGGGGCCCAATGCCTATGGCTGGCTGAAATCCGAAAACGGCGTGCACCGCCTCGTGCGCATTTCCCCCTTCGACTCCAACGCGCGTCGTCATACGTCGTTTTCATCTGTGGGCGTATCGCCCGTGATAGATCGGAAG
>CALBME010000081.1 GCA_937896295.1 uncultured Micavibrio sp.
CGCGCCGTCCATGGGCGGTGGTGCAGCTGCGCCAGGACAACGCGCTGGGCACGCTTTACAACATGGTCGGTTTCCAGACCAAGATGAAATACGCCGAACAGACGCGCGTGTTCCGCATGATTCCGGGCCTCGAAAACGCTCAGTTCGCACGGCTGGGCGGACTGCACCGCAACACCTTCATCAATTCCCCGCGCCTTTTGAACAGCACGCTTCAGATGAAGGCGCGCCCTTCGCTTCGTTTCGCAGGACAGATCACGGGGTGCGAAGGTTACGTGGAATCCGCCGCTGTCGGGCTGATGGCCGGACGCTTCGCCGCCGCCGAACGCCTTGGGCGCGCGCCGTCCGTACCGCCGGTCACAACGGCCTTTGGCGCCATTCTCAACCACATCACGGGCGGGGCCAACGCCGATACGTTCCAGCCCATGAACGTGAATTTCGGCCTGTTCCCCGACATCGACCTGAAAAACGAAAGGGGCAAAAACATCAAAGGCCCCGAACGCAAACAGGCGATGTCGGCGCGTGCCCTTTCCGATCTTGATTCATGGCTTAAGTCAGCCGCATGACCGATATCACACCGCTGATCAAATCCAACCAGATGGTGATCCAGTCCTACGGGGCGGATGGCTTCAGGGTCAGCGGCACCGTCTACGGCACCCATGTTATCATCCTGCCGGACCGCGTGATCGCATGGGACGGTTTGTCGTTCGAACCGTTGCTGGCCATGAAGGGCGAGATTGACGTGACCCTGCTTGGCACCGGCAAAACGCTCAAACATCCGCCACGCGATAAAAAACCTCAAGGTTTGCACCTTGAGGTCATGGATACCGGCGCGGCGTGCCGTGCCTATAACACGCTGCTGGCAGACGGGCGGCGGATTGCCGCCGCGCTGCTTAAGCCGCTTTAGATTCGATTTTGCCGTCGTACATTTGCGCGACGTATTCCCAGTTGATGAGGTGATCAATAAACGCCTCAAGATATTTGGGGCGCGCGTTGCGGTAATCGATGTAATAGGAATGCTCCCACACGTCGCAGCCTAAAATCGCCTGTTTGCCGTGGGCCAGCGGGCTTTCACCATTCGGGGTTTTGGCGACCGACAATTTGCCTTCGCCGTCTTTGACGAGCCAGACCCAACCCGAGCCGAACTGCCCCACGCCGCCGGCGGTGAAATCGGCCTTGAATTTATCGAACCCGCCGAAGGAGTCGTTGATCGCCTTTTCCAGCGTGCCGGGCATTTTGGCGCCGCCGCCATTCGGTTTCATCCAGTTCCAGAAATGAATGTGGTTCCAGTGCTGGCCGGCATTATTGAACAGGGCCTGTTTATCCTTGTCCTTGAAAGATGCCTGGACGATTTCCTCAAGCGATTTGCCCTCAAGGCCGGTCCCCGCCAGCAGCTCGTTGCCTTTATCGACATAGGCCTTGTGATGTTTGTCGTGGTGAAATTCCAGCGTTTCCCTGGACATGTAAGGTGCCAGCGCATCATAGGCGTAGGGCAGTTCGGGAAGTTTGAAGGTCATAGTATGCTCCTTTTGGTTTGCCGTGGAACACAGCTTGTTGTTTGATCGGGATAAAGCTAAGTCTTTTCCTGAAATCCGCAAGAGCCTTATGGACACAGATACCGCCTATTGCAGAGCCCAGGTCGAAACCTATGACCGGGACCGTTACACCTTAAGCCTAGCCGCGCCGGAATCCGCGCGCACGGGGTTGTGGGCCGTGTACGCATTCGCCCATGAAATCGCCAAGACGAAAGAGGTCACGCGCGATGCGGCGGCGGGGCATCTGCGCCTTGCATGGTGGCGCGAGAGGATTGGCGACTTTTTTGCCGGCACCCCCATGCCCGCCCATGATGTCGCGCGCGCCCTTGGTCAGACCATCACCACATATTCCCTGCCGCGCGGCGCTTTCGACGCATTACTGGATGCGCGGGCTCGCGACCTTGAAAAGAATGTCCCCGCATCAATGGATGATCTGGTCGCCTATGCCTATAGCACCAACGCGCCGCTGATTGCGCTGAGCGCGAAGATCCTGGGCGTGTCCGCCCCCGATGATCTGGGCACGGCGTGGGGACTGACCGGAATCATCCGGGCACTGCCGTGGCTGGCGGCGCAGAACCGCTGTGTCCTGCCCTTGCCGATGATGCATGACATCGGCCTGATGCCGGAGCAGTTCCATCACCTGAAACCGTCCCTCGCCTTAAGCGCGGCGGTCAAAGAGATTGCACAAGCCGCACAACATCACCTGGACCGCGTCCATAGCGATAACCGCATGTTCAAAGTTCAAGTGAAGATGTGCGGGTTATACCTCAAGTCGATCCGCAAATGCGGATATGATCCCTTTGCCCTGCGCCCGGTGCCTTTTCTGGCCTTACGCGCCTTTTTTTAGGCCGCCTTATACACGGTATCGGCCGCTTCGCCGCGTGCGCGCGCCAGAAGGACGGCAGCATTATCACCAAACAGCTCCAGCGCCTCCCGCGTCAGGAAGGCGCCATGGCATATGTTCTGGAGAAAATTGATCAGTGTTTTCGGTGCCGGTTCCAGCGTGCCGGTTTCAGCAGCAATCAGCGCCGTCATGCGCGTGGCATGTTCGTAAGGAAGCGCCGCCGACGTGCCAAGGTCCGCATCCTCAAGAATAGCGGCCTGATGGCACAGCGTTTCGTCGTCAAACAATGGCAACAGATCGGGCGGACAGTTCTGCGACGGTTCGCCCCTGAGAGCGCGGCGCAGCCATTCCGAGGGGCTGGTACCGTGCGTCTGCGATTTGCTGACATCTGTGGCCAGCACCATTACCGCGATACGCAGCCATTCGTCGTCACTGAGGCCTGCGGCACGTAGATAAGGATAAGCGTATTCCAGCGCCTGACGCTCGAGGCGCATCGGGACATGACCGCCAGAGATGCGGTTGCCGTGCCCGTCATGGCCGAAATCGTGAATACAGGCAGCGATGAACAGTTCGCGCTGGAATTGCAGAGGCCGGCCCTGCGCCATCAGCATCGCGAGACACACAACCTCGCGCACATGGTGATGGTTGTGAAAAGACAAAGGCGAAGGCACCGAGGCGATAAGGGCGGCGGTCATGCACGCATCGGAATGATCGGGCATCAGCGGCATGATCAGATCAATGGCACAAGCCGGATCCATGCGGCGCCATGCGTCGAAGGCCGCCATGACCGCGCCGGGCTGCGCCGGGGGCAGCCGACGGTCGGCCGGAACCGCGCGGGAGGCGGTTTTGACGATCTCGTTGTAATACGGGGCATCCATCGGGATGGTGCCCAGCGCATCGACAAGGGACGGGGCGGGTTGGGCCGTGGAAACTGTCATGACAGGGCAATTATCGCTTTGATTTGGGGCATGGCGCAATCCCCCTGCAATCCCGCGCAGACGCTGGATTTTGTCTTTCGTATTGTGCTAGAAAGACCCCATGCAAACGAAGACTCAAGCCAAACTTCAAGAAGCCTGGACCCCCGATAGCTGGCGTGGACGCGAAGCACGTCAGATGCCGGTTTATCCCGATGCCGCCAAGCTTGCG
>CALBME010000082.1 GCA_937896295.1 uncultured Micavibrio sp.
CAAGACGCAGGTGTTCGTGAACCATGAGGGCGACCTCTACCGCACCCGAGTCACGCATTCGATGGAGGTTGCGCAGATCGCGCGCTCCATCGCGCGCGCGCTCAACGCCAATGAGGATCTGGCCGAGGCGGTCTCGCTGTCGCATGACCTTGGCCACACGCCATTCGGCCATGCCGGGCAGGATGCGCTGAACGGGTGCATGCAGGCCCATGGCGGGTTCGAACACAACCTGCAGAGTCTGCGGGTGGTGGACCACCTCGAAGAGCGCTACCCCGATTACGACGGCATCAACCTGACGTTCGAAACGCGGGAGGGCGTGCTCAAACATTGCTCGCAGGCAAACGCGCAGCGGCTGGAGTTGAATGAACCCGGCGGTGTAGGGGGGCGGTTTTTGCGCAAGGAGCAGCCCAGCCTGGAGGCGCAGCTGTGCAACCTGGCCGACCAGATCGCCTACAACGCCCATGACATCGACGACGGCGTGCGCTCGGGTTTGCTGCGCATCGAAGATTTGGCCGAGGTGGAGCTCGTCGAGCGGCACCGCTGCGAGGCGGCCGCGCAACACCCGGGCCTGGCGGGTCGGCGGCTGCTCTACGAGACCATCCGCCGCATGCTGAGCGCGCTCGGCGTGCACTCCCTTCCCTACGAGCTCTCACGATTACGCGCGCAACTGTCTCGAGCCGCGCACCGGACGAGAGTCGTGATCGAGGACGCCGGTGATGCAGAGCGGCTCGGCGCACTGCTCGTCCCCGGCGTCCGCTTCCTCGTGACGACGCGGCGCGACCCGGCCGATCTCGAGCTGCGGATTCCTGGCGGCGGCGTCGCGGTGGCTCGCGTCGTGGTGCCGCCGATGGCGGACGCGGAGGCGCGGAAGCTGCGGCAAAAGCTCGAGGGCAACCTGCGGCCGCCGGAGCCGGCCACCAGCCCGGAGGCCATGGCGCGCGCGGAGTCCGGCATGGCCGAGCTGGAGGCGGGGCTGGGCACGCTGCGCGCCACGCTGTTCGAACAGCATGCCCTGCGTATCACGGCCGGCGTTCTGGCCTTTTTCCTTGCCTTTGCGACGCCGGGCACCGAAAGCGCCCGCGCCACCAGCGCCACCACGCAAAGCGGTTCGGTTTCGCGTCCGGAGGGCGGCACGCTGCAGCCCGCAGCCATCAACCGTCACGACATTCCCGCACCGGCCAGCCGTTACACCGCCCTGTTCGGCACGTCGGAAATCCGTTCGGCCGATATCAGCCCGTTCACCAAGTGGACCGGTATCATGGCACGCCTGAATGCCACCAATTCGGCCCTGCCGCAGGAACTTTCCGCTGAACAAGGCGCATCGGACGCCGACAAGATCGAAGCGGTCCACGCCTTTTACAACAAGGTCCGTTACATCGAAGACAAGAACAACTGGGGCGTTTCCGATTACTGGGAAACCCCGGCCGAATTCCTGAGCCGCGGCGGCGACTGTGAAGATTTTGCGATCGCCAAATACACTGCGCTGAAGGCCCTTGGCTTCAAAGAAAGCCAGATGCGCCTGGCCATCGTGCAGGATACGTGGAAGAACATTCCGCACGCCATCCTGATCGTCTACACCGATGACGGCGCCAAATTCCTGGACAACCAATATCCCCAAGTGAAAGACGTCGAAGGGTTCGACCGCTACAAGCCGGTCTACTCGATCAACCGTTCCGGCTGGTGGCGCCACGTTGGGTAAAGAGCTGTAATCCCGCGCCTTAAAAAGCGAGGACTTCAGAAGCCGTAGTACGTGTACCCCCTTTCCGATCCTGCCGGGTTGGAAGGGGGTTTTCTTTATTGGGCCGGTCTTTCTTTTCCGAAACCTCCTGTTTGCGGAGACCCCGCAGCCCTATATAATTCGTGTATGGGTCACGATTGCTGCCACAGCCACGATTTCGACGGAATGAACGACGATTACAAACGCCGCCTGTGGGTGGTGATTGCGCTGAACGCGGTCATGTTCGTGGTCGAAATCATCGCGGGCAGTATCGCGGGGTCGCAGGCCCTGTGGGCGGACTCGCTCGACTTCCTTGCCGACACGCTGACTTACGGCATTTCGCTGGCGGTCATCGGCATGCCGATCCACGTGCGGTCGAACGTGGCATTGCTGAAGGGCGTATCCTTAAGCGTCATGGGTGTGTGGGTCCTGGCCAGCACCGTTTATCAGGTTTTCGTGCTGAACGTGCCTGCAGCCCCGGTGATGGCCAGCGTCGCCATGGCCGCACTTGCCGCCAATGCCTTAAGCGTCCTGCTGCTGGTCAAATACAAGGACGGCGATGCGAATGTGCGGTCGGTATGGCTGTGTTCGCGCAATGACATGATCGGCAATATCGCGGTCGCGGCGGCGGCGTTCGGCGTCTGGAAAAGCGACACGGCATGGCCGGATCTTGCGGTCGCCGGACTGATGTCCGCCCTGTTCCTAAGTTCGTCGTTCCGCATTCTGCAGCAGGCCTATGCCGAGCGGCGGTCATGAATTTATGGCTGCGCCTGCTGTGGCTTATCCTGTGCACGCCTTTCCGCGCGCGGTTGCGCCTTCCCGATGATGCCAGCACCTTAAACATGCGGGTCATGCCCAATGACCTGGACACAAACTTTCACATGAATAACGGCCGCTTTTTCACCATCATGGACCTGGGGCGGATGGACCTGCTGTTCCGCGGCGGGGCCACGTGGCGGATCATCCGGGAACGGCACTGGGCCCCGATCATGGGGGCCGCGATGATGCGGTTTCGACTGCCCCTGTCCCTGTGGCAGCGGTTTACGCTGGAAACCCGGCTTTTATGCTGGGATCAGCAGTGGTTTTACATCGAACAGCGTTTCATCATCGGCACCGGACCCAAAAAAGGGGCGGTCGCGGCCATCGGTTTGTTGCGCGGCGGCTTTTATGACGGTAAGAACAAGCGCATGCTTCCCATCGACGAGATGATGAGCATATTGCGTTTGACGATGACCAGTCCGCCAGAGCCCGATTTTGTGAGCGAATGGAAACGGTCAGAAGATGCGTTAAAAAAGCGGACAGCCGCGTAACTTAACAAAAGGACCCTTTGCCATGACCCCCGGCGCACGTATTCAGGCAACCATCGAATTGTGGGAAAAAATCTGGAGCGCGGGCGTTCCGATGGATTCCATCACCGGCGACTATTTCCGCGTACGCCGTTACATCGGGTCCGGCGACCGCAACGCCATTGCCGAGCGTATTTACGCCATGATGCGGTCTTACGCGCGCATCGGCTGGTGGCTGGATAAAACCGACACCATGGACAACGCACGCATGCGCGTTGTTGCCGATCTTGCCATCCGCGAGCGGCTGCCCAAGCCGCATATCGCCGACCTGTTTTCGGGCGGCACGCATACGCCCGCCGTACTGGACGACAAGGAGAAAGAATCCTTAAGCGTTCTGGTGGGGCGCGATCTGGATTTCAATGAAATGCCCGAAGCCGTGCGCGCGGAATGCCCGCCCCAGGCGGAAGACGCCCTGCGCGCCGTATTCGGCAAACATTTTGCGGCCGAGCTTGCGGCGATGCAGACGCCGGCTGGACTGGACCTTCGCGCCAACACCATCAAGATCACGCGCGACAAGGCCATCGACGCGCTTAAAAAACATGGCATTGAATCCACCGCCACACCCATGTCGCCGGTTGGCCTTCGCGTGGGCGCGCGCGTCCACCTGGCGCAGACCAAGCTGCTGCAGGCCGGGGTCATTGAAATTCAGGACGAAGGCAGCCAGCTGATCGCATTGCTGTGCGCGGCGAAACCGGGGCAGCAGGTGATGGATGCGTGCGCAGGCGGCGGCGGCAAGACGCTTGTGCTGGCGGCGGCCATGGAAGGCAAGGGCCGCGTCGTAGCCATGGACAATAATTCGCAGCGTCTTGCGCGCGGCAAGCCCAGATATGTGCGCGCGGGCATTCATAACGTCGAGGCACGCCCGCTGGACGACGAACATCACACCAAATGGCTGCGCCGCCAGAAACAGAATTTCGACATCGTGCTGGTCGATGCGCCGTGCACGTCCTCAGGCACATGGCGCCGCAACCCCGACCTGCGCTGGCGCCGCATGGGCCCCACGATGGAGGAAATCATCCGCCTGCAGGGGGAAATTCTGGCGCGGTTTGAAAAATGCGTGAAACCGGGCGGCAAGCTGGTTTACGCGACCTGTTCGCTTTTCCGCGAGGAGAACGAAGACCAGGTGCGCAAATTTCTGGCCAGTCACGATGATTTCGAGCTGGTCCCGCTGGACGAGGCGTGGGCCGAGGCCGGGTTAAGCGGCAAGGCACCGGAATCGAGCGAGGGCATGATGCGCCTGTCGCCCCTTCAGTCGGGTACGGACGGATTTTTTGCCGCAGTCATGCGCCGCAAGGGCAGCGCCCCCGTATCGGAAACCCAGAACGGCGACGACGATTAATCGAAATCAGTAAAGGCCGCCCGTACCGCCAAGCGCATTGTTCGGCAGCGGCGGGGGCGCGACGGGTGCAGGCCCCTGATCTTCCGAGGGGGGCACGATGCCATCAGTTGTAAGCGCGGGCGCGCCGGTCGTGGCTGTGGCAGGCGTGCCGCCATCTTCGTCGGATTGCATGACTGCGGTATTCGCGTCATATCCGGGTTCGCGGTCGGTCAGGAACGCCTCCATGATCGCGTCGGGATCTTCGGGGGATGTGCGTGCACCGGTGCGGGCGTTGACCTGGACCAGCGTAATGCCCTGCGGGATGCGGAAGGGCACGACTTCGCGGTTTTTCATGTATTCGATGATGAAGGAACGGAACATCGGCGCGGCCAGCGCACCACCCGTTTCATGTTTGCCCATGGGTTTGGGCGTATCGAAGCCGACATACATGCCGATGGCGATTTCAGGCGTATAGCCGATGAACCACGCATCGCGTTCTTCGTTCGTGGTGCCGGTTTTTCCGGCGATGGGATAGCCCTGCGCCGCGAGGTCACCCAGGTTGACCTTCGCCGTGCCGCGCACGGGCACGCCCGAGAGAATGCTGGTCATCTGGTACGCGACGCGCGGATCGGTCACCAGATCTTCGTCTTTCTTGATCTGGGGGACGGGTTGCCCCTCCTCCCACGCGATGCGTGGACCACAATCGGGGCACAGGCGCGAGTCGCGCGCATAAACGGATACGCCTTCGCGGTTCTGGATACGGTCGATGAAGGTCGGGGTGATTTTCTGGCCGCCATTGGCGATCATGGCGTAGCCGGTGGTCAGTTTAAGCAGCGTGGTTTCCTGCGCCCCGAGCGAGTTGGAGAGATACCGTTCCATCGGGTTGTAGACACCGAAACGTTCGACGGTCTGGGCCACGCGGTCCATGCCCAGATGGGCGGCCAGACGCACGGTGGGCAGGTTGCGCGATTTTTCCACGCAGACGCGGATGGTGGTAGGTCCGCCATATTCGCCTTCCTCGTAGTTCCCCGGCGACCACACGCCCTGGCCGTAGCCCATCGAGAAGGACACGGGCGCATCGAGAATTTTGCTGGACGGGGTATAACCGTCTTCAAGCGCGGCAATATATTCAAACGGCTTGAAGGCGGAGCCGACCTGACGCATGGCCTGCGTCACGCGGTTGAATTCCGATTTCTCGTAGTCCCAGCCGCCCTGCATCGCCAGAACGCGGCCTGTATACGGGTCCATGGCGACCAGACCGCCCTGCACCACCGGCACCTGGCGCAGATGCCAGTATTTATCGGCCTTGGCCAGTTCTTCAGGTGTTTTGGCCGGAATGACGTTGCCGTCTTCGTCTTTGGTCGCGGGCATGGGGCGGTCGTCCAGATAGGAATGCGGGCCCGCCATGACGATATCGCCGACCTTCGCGTCCGCTGCCCATTTCGTATCATCCGGCGTAAGCGCATGCTCATCACCACCAGCGACGCCCACGGTGATGGAGGAGTCCGATTTTTTCGTGATCACAGCAATCTGCCAGTCAGGCAGCATGCCTTTCTGGAACGGCACCTCTTCCAGGCGCTGTTGCCAGCCGACCAGATTGTCGAAACGCGCGATCGGCCCGCGCCACCCATGGCGGCGGTCATAAAGCATGATGCCGTAGCGAAAGGCGCGTTCGGCGATTTCCTGCAGTTTCGGATCGAGGGTGGACCGCACGATCAGCCCATCATTATAAAGCGACTGCTGGCCCATTTTTTCACCGAGGAAGCGGCGGATTTCTTCGGCGAAGTACGGCGCGCGCACCGCCTGTTTCTGTTCGCGGCTGATGGTTTCCAGCGGCGACATCTGGCCCATCTTCATCTGGTCGGATGTGATGTGTCCGTCTTCGAACATGCGTGCCAGCACCCAGTTGCGGCGGTCGATCGCCTGCTGGTGACGGCGCACAGGATCGTAATTATTGGGACCTTTGGGCAGGGCCGCGAGATAGGCCACTTCAGGTACGGTCAGTTCATCCAGCCCCTTGTTGAAATAAGTCTGCGCCGCCGCCGCCACGCCGTAGGCCCCGCGGCCCAGATAAATCTGGTTGAGATAGAGTTCGAAAATCTTGTTCTTGTCGATCACGCGTTCCATGCGCAGGGCGAGGATCGCTTCCTTGAACTTGCGTTCGAACGACACCTCGTTCGTGAGCAGAAGGTTCTTCGCGACCTGCTGGGTGATGGTGGATGCGCCGACCATGCGATTGTCCGAGCCGAGATTTTTTATATTGATGAGCACGGCGCGGCCGATGCCCATAAAGTCCAGACCTTCATGGGTATAGAAATTGCGGTCTTCGGCGGACATAAATGCGTTTTTGACCAGCGCGGGCACGGTGCTGATGGGAACGAAGACGCGTTTTTCTTCAGCGAATTCCGCCATGAGCTGACCGTCGGCGGTATAAACGCGCGTGACCACCGGCGGCTGGTAATTCTGCAGCTTGTTAAAGTCGGGAATGTCGTTGGTATAATTTTTCAACAAAAACGCAAACAGCGCGGCCACGCCGAGCAGGCCCAGAAAAGCCCAGGAGAGCAGCATCAGAATGAGCGATGAAAACGCCTGCCAGAATTTGCGCATGCGACATGTATCGCATGGATTTGAGACGGTTTAAAGGCGCGTTGGTTTTGGGGCTTCGCGGCGGTCAGCCGCGCGGCTCAATCACAAGAATGATCTATCGATCAGGCTTTTTTCTTGGCGCCGAACAGGGACGCAAAAAGCGAGGTCTTGGGACCTGCAGCGCCCGTGGCCTGGGCAGCGGCGGTACGATTCTGGTTGCCCGGCGTGACGGTGCGGAAGACGGGACCCGACTGGACGGCCGCGTCCTGAACCGGGCGTGCCGGCTGGGACGGGTGCTGGGCCGGGGCAGCGGGCGTTGCCGGCGCCTGCTGGCGCGGGGCAGCGGTGCGGGCAGCGGCATTCACGGCGCCCTGCTGCATGGCACGCTGCGCGAGCTGGGCCTTGCGGGCCTCCTCACGCGACTGCAGTTCGTTGATGCGTTCTTCGGATTGTTTCTGGCTGTATTGCGAGGTGATGAGAATCTGCTGGGCCTGTTTCTGCCAGAGGTCGCGCTGGATCTTGAGGTCCTCGATCTGCTGGTAGGAGGCGTCACGCTGGTCCTGCGCGATTCGCAGTTCCATTTTCAGGCGTTCGATTTCAATGGCATGGCGTGCGCGTTCCAGTTCGATTTCCATCGCCGCGGTGTTGCCGCCCTCACCCGCCGAGGCGGCCGGGGTGGAGGTGTTCTGCGGCTGCAGGCCGAAGACGCGTTCTAGTTCGGAGACGTCGATCAGGCGGCGCTGGTTGGCGTCGACCTCAAAGGACAGTTTGCCCGCGTTCATGGCGCGCTGGACGGTCGATTTGGATTTTCCCGTGAGTTCGGCTGCGCGCTGTGCGCCTACTTTGGCCATGTGTCGATCCCCTGAACGTTTTTGAGCTTTATGGAATTTTCCGACTATACGGAAGCTCTCGTTGTATCTTCAAGGAATTTATCGCCGCTTTGAAGCATGTGAACCGACTTATCCACCGCAGATGCGGCGCGGTGAACCGGACTGCACCCCGGTTGCTGCGGGTCTTTTGTATCATCCTGATAATACATTTTATCTACTGCAAGCCCCTATACACACCCGAAAAGGTTACGGTTTTTTGCGCTGCAATAGGTTTGAATATCAAATGGTTGACGGCGTATGTGGGAACGCGCTTAGGTGAATTTGACGCGAAAAGACGTCTTGAATAATATGTAAAAAATTAAACAGGGATCCGAACATGACCTTACCTGTGCGCGTGGCGGCCATCACCCGCCCCCAAAGCATTTTCAATCCGCAGAGCGCACGCCCCGTGATCGCGCGCGAAATGAAACATATCGACGGCCTGTCCCTGACCATGTACACGCCCGAAGGCCTGGATTTCGAACTTGAAACCGTGCCGGAATCCGCCTTTGGCTTTGCCGTAGTGGACGGAGAATCAATCGATAACGACTTCCGGACCATGCCCAAGGCATTCCGGTCCAAACCCAATATCTACCTGGTGCACCAGGATACGGGCGGGCTTGACCGGCTTCAGGACCAGATGCCCCTTGTCGATGTCCGCAACGTCCTTTGCCGTCCGTTTCAGGCCGGCGACCTGCGCCGCGTCGCCCAGCGCGTGATGAGCGAGCTGCCGCGCGAAGAGCCCCCGTCGGAGGGTTTTTACTTTGATCCATCCGGGCTGGCGGCGTATGTCGACGGCAAACCCATTGAGGGCATGCTGTCCGTCGATGTCGATGTCCTGCGGTTCCTGCACGAAAACGGCAAAGCAACCACGCCCGATAACATCGCCACGCTTTTCCATGCGCGGGTACGGGGTGTCGGGGATACGGAAGAATCTGCGCTGCGCATCCTGCGTACGTTCGGCAAACGTGCGGGGAACTTCCTGCAGGCGGCCACAGGCGGGCGGTACGGCGTACAGATCGACGAACACCCGGACGGGCGCCTGAAATTCTGCCGCATCGTACGGATACCCGGCGAAAAGGGCCCTTCGATATAAAAAAAGCCCCGCATGTGCGGGGCTTTTTATTCGATAGAAAGCGATTAGCCGCCCGAAGAAACGCGGCGCGGTGCCGCGGGTTTGGCCGCGGTCTGGCCGCCCTTGGCTGCCTTGGCCTTGGCGCCGCCTTTCGGACCCGTCGGCTTGTCGTCGCCGGCCGGTGCCTTCTTGGTGGATTTTTTAGCTTCCTTGCCTTCGGCTGCCTGATCGTCGGCTTCATCGAAGATCTGACCCGAGTCCTGGCCTTTGGCCGAGACATCGCGGTCAACCAGTTCGATGACGGCGAGCGCGGCGTTGTCGCCATGGCGGAAGCCGGCCTTCATGATACGGACGTAACCGCCGCTGCGGTCCTTGTAGCGCGGTGCGAGGGTGTCGAACATTTTGCCGACCAGCGCAACGTCGCGCAGACGCGCGATGGCGAGACGACGATTGGCGAGGCCGCCCTTTTTGGCGAGGGTGATGAGTTTTTCAACGACCGGGCGAAGGTCTTTTGCCTTCGGCAGGGTGGTTACGATCTGCTCGTGCTTGATGAGAGCCTGGGCGAGGTTCGAAAACAGTGCGCGGCGGTGGCCTTTATTGCGCGAAAATTTACGGCCTTTATTGCGGTGGGTAGCCATTGTGACGTTCCTTTTTGGTTAGAAGCGAGCCGTGTCAAGGGACATCGCTGTTTGATAAATCGGGGCCGGACAGCCCGGCCCCGTATTTAATTTCTTTAAATTCTTAGTACGGCTCTTCGAGCTTGCGGCGGAGATCTTCAATATTCTCCGGCGGCCAACCGTCGACCTGCATACCGAGATGCAGACCCATGGTGGCGAGCACTTCCTTGATTTCGTTGAGCGACTTGCGGCCGAAGTTCGGCGTACGCAGCATGTCGTTTTCCGATTTCTGAACGAGATCGCCGATGTAGACGATGTTGTCGTTCTTCAGGCAGTTTGCCGAACGGACGGAGAGTTCGAGCTCTTCGACCTTGCGCAGCAGATTGCGGTTGAAGGGGAGTTCCGGTGCTTCGTCCTTACGGGCGGTCGCAGCCTTGGGTTCATCGAAGTTGATGAAGACCTGCAGCTGGTCCTGCAAGATGCGGGCAGCGTAAGCGACCGCGTCTTCAGGGGTGACAGCGCCGTTGGTTTCAACGTTCAGCGTCAGTTTGTCGTAGTCGGTGATCTGGCCCACGCGGGTGTCATCGACTTCGTACGAGATCTTGCGGACCGGCGAGAAGATGGAGTCGACCGGGATCAGGCCGACCGGCGATTCTTCCGGACGGTTGCCGGATGCCGGGCGGTAGCCCTTGCCGGTGTTGACGGTCAGTTCCATGTTCAGGCGCGCGCCCTTGTCGAGGGTGCAGATAACCAGATCCGGATTCATGATCTCGATATCGGCGCCGGCTTCGATCATGCCCGCGGTCACTTCGCACGGGCCTTCAGCGGCCAGGCGCATTTTCTTCGGTCCTTCGACGTGCATCGCAATAGCGATGTTTTTCACGTTGAGGATGATGTTCACGACGTCTTCGCGGACGCCGGGAATGGACGAGAATTCGTGCAGAACGCCGTCGATCTGGATCGCGGTGACAGCAGCGCCCTGAAGGGACGACAGCAGCACGCGGCGCAGGGCGTTGCCCAGGGTCAGGCCGAAGCCGCGTTCCAGCGGTTCAATGACGATCGTGCCGGACGAACGGGTGTTCGGGCCGGATTTTTTTACGTCGATCTTGGTCGGCTTGATCAGTTCTTGCCAGTTTTTCTGGATCATAAATAGGTACTACCTTTCTTGTAACGTCATCCGGTTCTTAACCGGCCTCTGGTTAAAGCCGGCATGCAACCCATGCTGCATGCCGGAATTCTTTTAATGATTAAACGCGACGACGCTTGCGGGGACGGCAGCCGTTGTGCGGGATCGGCGTCACGTCCTTGATGTTGCTGATGCTGAAACCGGCAGCCTGCAGCGCGCGCAGTGCGGATTCGCGGCCAGCGCCCGGACCTTTGACTTCGACGGTCAGTTCTTTCATGCCGTGTTCGATCGCCTTGCGGCCAGCTTCCTCGGCACAGACCTGCGCCGCGAACGGCGTGGATTTGCGCGAACCCTTGAAGCCCATCACGCCAGCCGAGCACCACGAAATCGTGTTGCCTTGCGAGTCGGTGATGGTGACCATCGTATTGTTGAAAGAAGCGTTCACCTTGGCAATGCCAGTGGTGATGTTTTTGCGTTCGCGCTTCTTCGGGCGAGCGGTTTCGTTGTTTTGCTTGCTCATGGTCTAGTTCCTTATTTCTTCGTAGCCAGTTTTTTGCCGGCGATCGCGACGGCAGGACCCTTGCGGGTACGGGCGTTGGTGTGGGTACGCTGGCCGCGGACGGGCAGGCCTTTGCGGTGACGCAGGCCGCGGTAGCACGACATGTCCATCAGACGCTTGATGTTGATCTGGATTTCGCGGCGCAGTTCGCCTTCGACCTTGTAGTTCTGGTCGATCTGTTCGCGGATTTTAGCAATCTGCTCTTCCGAGAGTTCGTTGACGCGCGGGAAGGAATTCTTCGCGGCATCGCCGATTTTGACGGCTTCAAGAATTTTCAGAGCGCTGGTGCGGCCAATGCCATGAATGTAGGTGAGCGCGATGTGAACACGCTTGTTGGTGGGGATGTTTACCCCTGCGATACGAGCCATTTTATCTCCTTAGGCTTCGAGGTCTTTCGACCTGGTGATCCTCGATAATCTCAAGCATTCCGCCGCTTGCGCGACTGAAAACGCGGGTCCCCGTTTTCGTGGAATGGGCGCAACATAAGGGGCCATCCCGTTGTGAGTCAACAGAATTTTCTGTGGATAACAGCCGATTTGCTTTTATATTATGTAAATTATGTCAGTTCAGGATGACGGCCATTTTACCCTGCAGCAGACCGTTTACGGCATTGGGGTCCTTGGGGTCGGCGACGGTCGCGCGGATCTCATACCGGCCCGCCTTGGCATAGGTGTGTTTCAGGTCGATTTTGCAGTACGGGGCCGTGGTGGAGGGGGCCGCCATGACCATATCGCCCCATTCCAGCGTGTAACCGCAGCCACCCTGCGGCATGGCGGGCAGACCCTGCGCCCGTTCGACCAGCGCACGGGGGCCTGTGATTTCAATCTGCAGGGGTCCGACGCTGCGATACTGAAGGTTCAGGGTATCACCCACATTGCCCGCATGGGCCGCGGAAAAGAGGCCGGCAGCGAGAAGAAGCACAAGAGCAAATCGGATCATCGGGTATCTCCTTTCCCTTTAATATAGAACAGGCCGGGCCGTCAGGGAAGCTGAAGAAAGGCGCGGGTGGCCGCCACGTCATGCACGCGCAGGATCGACGCTCCTCGTTCCAGTGCCAGAGTGTTCATGACCGTGGTGCCGTTCAGCGCCTCGTCGGGCGTAATGTTCAGCGTCTTATAAATGGTCGTTTTACGGGAAATGCCAGCCAGCACCGGACAATCCAACAGCCCGAATTCGCTCAAATGGTGCATCAGCGTAAAATTTTGCGGGATCGTCTTCGCAAAACCGAAACCCGGGTCTATGATCAGATCGGCGACACCCTTGCCGCGCAGAATGTCCGACTTCGCTTTCAGATCTTGCAGAATATCGGGCACCAGGTGCTCATAGCTGGTGAGCTGGTTCATCGTCTGAGGCGTACCACGCATATGCATTAATATGTAAGGCACACGCAGCCGGGCTACGGTATCGAACATTTCGTCGTCCAGCGTTCCGCCGGCGACGTCGTTGACGATGTGCGCGCCTGCCGCAATGCCGCGTTCGGCCACAACGGCCCGAAAGGTATCAACGGAAAGAATGAGATGAGGGAAAAATTTAGCGAGTGGTTCCACCGCCGATGCAATGCGGTCGCCTTCCTCTGCCGCTTCGACTTCCCTTGCGCCCGGACGCGTGGAGTACCCGCCGATATCGACGATCCTCGCCCCTTCCTGCAACATTTGCCCCGCACGATCGACCAGTTCGCCCTCCGAGCTGATCCGGCTTCCGGTGAAGAAAGAATCGGGTGTAATATTGAGAATTCCCATTACCACGGGCTCCGACAGATCGAGGAGTTTGCCCCGGATATTGAGCGTTTTTTTACTAACTTGCAACATAAATTCTTTTCAAAAAC
>CALBME010000083.1 GCA_937896295.1 uncultured Micavibrio sp.
TCGCTCGCGAGCACGTAGGCCACGTTGCCGTCCATCCACACCTCGTACAGACCTTTGACCGGTGCCGGCGTGATGTCGGTAAAGCGAGTGCCAGGGTGCGCCTTCTCGAGCGCGATACGCAGGCGGGCGGTTTCGTCGGGTGCGGCGCTGGCCTGTATCGCAAGGCCCGGGGCGATCAGCAGTGCGAGCAGCGTGGCGAGGGCGGGCCTGAGCACGCCGCCAGGTTTTCCCGGGCGGATGAACGAGCGGGGTCCCGCCAGGGGGTGTCAGGTGAACGCCACCCGACGCGCGCCCTCAGCGGGTCGGGTGGAGTCGCCGCACCGGACGGGGCGCACGCCGGGTCTCGTCGGCATCCAGCTCGAGTCCGCGCGCGGCGAGGGCGACGAACGTGCCGACGATCGTCAGCACCACCGCGATCATGAACCAGGAGGCGCTGAGCGCCGTGGCGGGTTCGACCGGCGGCAGCCCCGCGGAACGCCGATGCGGCACCGTCCTTCCCCGGAGGAGCGGTATCCATCACGGCATTCGTCACCGCCACGCCACCGCCGGCCGCCCCGGCGAAGCCGGTCGCGATCGCGGTCGTGGCCGGGGCGTCGGAAGGCGGCGCGTCCTTCATGGGGAGGTCGTCGGGCGCGGCGCGGTCGTCGGCCGAGAGGTCGCGGACGTCGAGCAAGGGCTGGTTGATGGCGTCCATGCGATCAGCCCCGGCCCCGTGCCGACGCGCGCGGCGTCAGGTTTGCAAGATTTTGATCAGCTTATGCAAAAAGCGATGGAACGCGCGCCCTTACGGCGCCTGGTGACCTTGCAGGAAATTGGAAATCTCGCGGCATTTTTAGCCAGCGACGCCTCATCCGGCATGACGGGGCAGACCTTGTACGTGGATGGTGGCTACCACATCGTTAATTAAACCGGGTGTTACAGCAAACCACACTGACTTGCTTAAGCCGATCAGGAAACTTGTACCGCTTGTCAGTATCTGCCTACTCCAAAATTCACTGAAAGCATGCTATGAATGACCCTATTTATCCTTTAAGCAGTGATACCGATATCGTCAATAATGTCACCTATGACGAAATAGCCGTTGGCGACAGCGCCAGCTTATTGCGCAAACTCAGCCCAGCCGACATTCAGGCATTTGCCACAGTTTCGGGCGACGTCAATCCGGCCCATCTGGATCAGGATTATGCCGAGCACACGATGTTTCATGGCGTCATCGCGCATGGTATGTGGGGGGGGGCGCTGATTTCGGCGCTGCTTGGTACCCGCTTACCGGGACCAGGCACGATTTATCTCGAACAAAGCCTGCAATTCTTAAAGCCTGTGCGTGTCGGCGACGAGTTAACCGTGACGGTTACGGTGTTGGCGAAAGACGATGAGAAAAAGCGTCTGCGTCTGCATTGCGAAATCAAAAACCAAAAGGGGCAGCCTGTTGTCACTGGCGAAGCCCATGTCATTGCGCCGTCGGAGCGAGTTAGCCGACCACGTGCGCACTTACCGACGATTGCCATGTTTGATCTGGGCGCGCGTCAGCAAGCTCTGGTGCAAAGCGTGGCGGGCTTGGAGGCGATTACTTGCGCGGTGGTGCATCCATGTGAAGCCGAAGCTTTAAAAGGCGCGCTGGAAGCGGGGCAGCAAGGTTTGATTAAACCGGTATTGATCGCGCCAAAACAAA
>CALBME010000084.1 GCA_937896295.1 uncultured Micavibrio sp.
CCGATACGGGCTGGCTGCGTTCGATCGCCTCGGCATCCTTGTCGGAATGCTCGCTGTTGGGGCCGTACAGAATGGCCCGGTACCGGGCCAGAATGACCTGCATGACCATTTTCATGACCGGGTCGGCATGGGCCAGCCTGCGCTCGAAATCCTCACGGCTGATGGCCAGGAGGGTGCAGGGGGTCAGGGCCCGGACGGAGGCCGTGCGGGGCCGGGAATCGACAATCGCCATTTCCCCGATAATGGCGCCGGTGCCCCGTTTTCCAAGGGTTTGGGCGGCATTGTCATCTGTTACAAAGACTTCCACCTGGCCGTCTTCGATCAGGTAGGCGTTATCCCCCATCTCGCCTTGCGTCATAATCATGTCGCCGGGGGCGAAAACCTGTCTTTTGGTGCGTATTGAGAGGGCCATGGGCTCCATGCTACCGGTGCGTTAAATAAAGTAAAGGAATGTTGACATTTCAGGGGGGTACCTGTTAAACAGCCCCTCGGAAAAGGATACCAAGACCATGAAAGTCAGAAACTCGCTCAAGAGCCTCAAGAAACGCAGCCGTACGTGCCGCGTCGTTCGCCGTAAAGGTCGCGTTTACGTGATCGACAAAGAAAACCCCCGCTACAAAGCGCGTCAGGGCTGATCTTCGTTCAGTAGCCGAACAAGTTCAAAGCCGTGTGAAAACACGGCTTTATTCTTTTGCGGCGGCTCGGTTTGTTTGCTATTGCTAGGCTCCACACGAAAACGGAAATTCAGCGACGATGTTCTCAAAGCTTTTCAGCTTTGTTTCTGCCGACATGGCCATGGATCTGGGTACAGCGAACACGCTTGTTTATGTTCGTGACCAGGGCATCGTCCTTAATGAGCCTTCCGTCGTGGCCATCACCAATGTCGGTGGCCGCAAACAGGTGCTGGCCGTCGGTAACGAGGCCAAGCTGATGCTGGGCCGTACGCCCGGTAACATCACGGCCATCCGTCCTTTGCGTGATGGCGTTATCGCCGATTTCGAAGTCGCTGAAGCGATGATCAAACATTTCATCCGCAAGGTTCATAACCGCCGGTCTTTCGTCAGTCCTGAAATGATCATCTGCGTGCCGTCAGGCTCCACGGCCGTGGAGCAGCGTGCGATCATTGAATCGGCTGAATCCGCAGGTGCGCGTAAAGTGTGGCTGATTGAGGAGCCCATGGCGGCGGCGATTGGCGCAGGGCTTCCTGTCATGGAGCCGACGGGATCAATGATCGTCGATATCGGCGGTGGCACCACGGAAGTGGCCGTCATCTCGCTGGGCGGTATCGTTTATGCGCGTTCCGCGCGCGTGGGCGGCGACAGGATGGACGAGGCCGTCATCGCCTATATACGCCGCGTGCACAATCTTCTGATCGGTGAATCCACCGCTGAACGTATCAAGAAAGAAATCGGTGCCGCATGCCCGCCGAATGACGGCGATGGCCGCACCATGCAGATCAAGGGCCGTGACCTTATGAACGGCGTTCCCAAAGAAATCGTCGTGACCGAACGCCAGATGGCCGAAGCGCTGGCCGAGCCGGTCAGCCATATTGTCGAGGCGGTGAAGACCGCGCTTGAAAATACGGCGCCTGAGCTTGCTGCCGACATCGTCGATAAGGGTATTGTGATGACCGGGGGCGGCGCACTTCTTAAAAATCTTGATTATGTCCTTCGTTATGCCACGGGCCTGCCCGTCACGGTCGCCGATGACCCGCTGGCCTGTGTGGCTTTGGGCACCGGTCAGGCGCTCGAGGACCGTCCGGTCCTGAACGGCGCTCTTAAAACGGCCTGATTTGGTTCCGTCTTACCCACGTTTTTATCCACAGAAAACCCTTTGGAAAGCCGCGGCAACGCCTTGTTAGCATGCGTTTTTTCACGTACTTCTTAAGAAGATATTCAAGTTTTCTGGTCGTAAGCCATAATGCCGCATACACGCATCAACTACGCCGCTTACACATCGACCGACGCCGCTCACGGCGCCTCGCACAGACGCATCTCCAAACCTGTTATCCTGATGATCGCGGCGGCTGCCCTGATGGGCGCCCACATGCTGGCGCGCCCGTCACTCGACCGGCTGCAGCAAAGCGTGTTCGATTTTGCATCGCCGGTCGTCAATCTGGCGCAGAAGCCTTTCGATTCCCTTCAGGCGCGCCTTGCATCGCTCGCCTCGTGGACCAGCATTCAGAAGGATAACGACTCCCTGCGTGCTGAAAACGAAAAACTCAAAGAATGGTATCAGGCTGCGCTGATGCTGCAGTCTGAAAACAAAGCGCTGCGCGATCTTCTGCATGTCGATCGTGAAAGCGCCCATAATTTCATCACCACACGCGTCATTGCTGACGGTTCGTCCACTTATGCCAAAAGCCTGGTTATCGAGGGCGGCAAGGATGCCGGCGTGATCAAGGGGCAGGGCGTGATCAGCCGCGAAGGCCTGATTGGCCGTGTGATTGAGGCGGGTACGCGCACTTCCCGCGTTCTGCTGCTGCAGGACATTAACTCGCGTATTCCCGTCACCGTCGAAGGTACAAACCAGCGTGCCATTCTGGCCGGCAACAATGCCGCACTGCCGTTGCTGGACCACGTTGCTGCCGATAACCAGATTACATCAGGCCAGCGCGTGATTACGTCAGGTCTTGGTGGTCTGTTCCCCTTCGGCATTCCGGTGGGCGAAACGCAGGTAAACAAAGACGGCACCATTGCCGTGAAGCTCTATGCCGCGCCGGAACGTGCGCAGCATGTGCAAATCGTCGATTACGGCATTAAACCGCTTCTGGCCGATCCGATCTTCTCGTCCACTGCGGCGGCCAGCGAAGATTACGGTTCCTCCGAACCGAATTAAGGTCTGGCCATGCCAGAGGTCGTACCAGCCTTACGCGCTCTTCCAGCGGTTTTTCTGACACTTGTTTTTGCGCTGGTGTCGATGCGTTCCTTCGAGCTTTCCAGCCTGATTACCCTACAGCTTTTGCTGATCCTGCATCCGATTTACTACTGGACGCTGTTCCGCGCGACTCTGTTCCCTGCGTGGCTTGCCTTTCTGCTGGGGTTTGCGATCGATCTTGTCGCGGGTAAACTTCTTGGCCTCAACGCATTTCTGCTGGTGTTCGCAAGCATGGTGATTGGGCGTCAGCGCCGTTACCTTCTCAGCCAGCCTTTCGCGGCACAGTGGGCCGGTTTCCTGTTACTGTGTCTTGCGGCGGAATCCATTCGCTGGCTGATCATGGGCGCAGTCACTATGACGCTTTTTTCGCCCGCATCTGCGCTGACATCCGCGCTTTGCAATGCCGCACTCTATCCGCTGACCAGCCTTGTGATGGCGGGCGCGCTTACGCTAATCTCGCCCCATAAAACCCGCGACAGCCTGTAAGGATCGATGAGCAGCGACAAAGACCAGGTGATGTCCTTTACGCGGCGCGCGCTTGTGATGGGTGGCGTGAAAGGGGCGCTGGTCCTGACGCTCGCTGCGCGTCTTGGATACCTGCAGCTGGTCGAGTCATCCAAGTTCAAGACGCTGGCGGATAAAAACCGCATCAACCTGAAATTACTGGCGCCTGTCCGCGGCATTATCTATGACCGCAACGGACAGGGACTGGCCATCAATGAACAGGATTTCCGCGTTCAGGTCACACCCGAACAGACCGAAGACCTGGAAGGGTCGCTGGAAACGCTGTCGCGTATTCTTCCGTTGCGTCCGCAGGAAATAGAATCCGTTCTGACCCGTGCGAACCAGCAGGCAAAATTCCTGCCCATCGAGATCATCGATAACCTGTCATGGGAACAGGTCGCCGCGATCGAGGTCAATATGCCGGACCTTGCCGGTATTTCGATCGACGAGGGCAAGCGCCGTTTTTATCCGCAGGGTCCCGCCACCGCGCACCTTGTTGGTTATGTGGGGTCCGTCGCCAAGCATGACCGCGGCCAGGACCCGGTTCTGGGGTTGCCGGGTTTTCGTGTCGGCAAGACGGGCCTTGAAAAAGAATATGAAACAGAACTGCGCGGCGAGGCGGGCAATTCACGGATCGAGGTGAATGTCGCAGGCCGCATGATCCGTGAACTGGAACGTGAAAATGGCAAGACGGGGGAAAATATCGCGCTGACCGTCGACCTTGACCTGCAGAAAAAAGTTCAGGAATTTCTCGGGCGCGAAAAATCAGCATCGGCCGTCGTGATGGATGCGCATACGGGCGCGGTTTATGCACTGGCATCCAGCCCGTCTTTCGACCCCAATCTGTTTTCAACCGGTATTTCACAGGATGCATGGAATCTGTTGAACACCGACGATACGCACCCGCTGAACAACAAGGCGGTGGGCGGCGTTTATCCACCCGGATCAACGTTCAAAATGATTACGGCGATGGCGGGCCTTGAGGCAAATGTCATCAAGGAAGACACACAAATCTACTGCCCCGGTTATTACGAGATCGGCGATCATCGTTTCCATTGCTGGAAAAAGGGCGGTCACGGCACCGTCGATCTGACGCAGGCGTTGTGCCAGTCCTGCGACACATTTTTTTACAGTCTTTCGCGCGATATCGGAATCGACCGGATCGCCGCGATGGCGAACCGGCTCGGCCTCGGTGACACACTGGGCATCGAGTTGCCGGAAGAACGCAAAGGTACGGTTCCCAGTCAGGCATGGAAGCTTAAGGCCCTGGGTAAAAAATGGGAGGGCGGTGAAACCGTTGTCGCCAGTATCGGGCAGGGGTATCTGCAGGCAACCCCTTTACAGCTGGCGACCATGACCGCGCGGCTGGTCAATGGCGGCAAGGCGGTCAAACCCTGGGTGGTGGCTAAAATCGGACAGAAAGACGTGGGGCATGCGCGTGGCAACTGGCCGGAACTGGGCTTGATCCCCGAACATATCATGCGCGTGCGCATGGGCATGGAAGCCGTGGTCAATGACGAACGCGGTACGGCCCACCCTTATGCCGTCAATGATCCCGCGCAGGCATTCGGTGGAAAAACCGGTACGGCGCAGGTGCGGCGCATCACCGAGCAACAGCGCGAGGAAGGCATGGTGCCGCAAGAGGATCAGCCGTGGAAATTCCGTCACCAGGGATTGTTTGTGGGATACGCGCCCAAGGATAACCCCCGCTATGTCACCTGTGTCGTGGTGGAACATGCAGGCGGCTCTGGCCCTGCCGTGTCCATCGCCAAAGATATATTGCTCGCCGTGCAGGCGATGCAGGTGGGCAATACGCCCGTGCGCCATGCGCCTGCCCGTGACGTGCCGTCCAAGGAAGACAAGGCAAGGGGAACGTTATGAACCTGTTTGCACCGCGTGATAATTTTGGCCGGTCAGGGATGACATCGCGTCTGGGCGCCATACCCCTGGCGCTGGTGGGCAGCGTCGTTGTTCTGGCCTGCATCGGTTTTGCTGCATTGTATTCCGCGGCGGGCGGTAACTGGGACCCTTGGGCCAAGCAGCAGGCAATTCGCTTTTCAGTCGGTTTTATCGGCATGCTGGTTGTCGCGTGCCTCGACCTGAAATGGATATTCCGTTTCTCCTATCACTTCTGGTTTTTATGCGTGATTTTGCTGGTCGTGGTTGAGGTCGGCGGTGTGATCGGCATGGGCGCGCAGCGCTGGATCAATCTTGGGTTCATCAACCTGCAGCCATCGGACCTGATGAAGGTGGCCATCGTTCTTGCCCTGGCCCGGTATTATCATGGGCTGCAGGGCGATGAGCCGCGCCGGCTTAAATCGCTGATCCTGCCGATCGTCATGACATTAATTCCCGTCAGTCTGATCGTCGTGCAACCGGATCTGGGTACCGGTCTTATGATCATCATGATTGCTGCGGCCATGGTGTTTCTCGGCGGTGCGCCGTGGTGGCTGTTTGCGGGCGGGCTTGCCGCGCTGGGGGCGATCATTCCCACTGCCTATCATTTCCTGCACGATTATCAGAAGAAACGCGTGATGACGTTCCTTAATCCAGAAAGCGATCCGCTGGGTGCGGGTTATCACATCACCCAGTCGAAAATCGCCATCGGTTCGGGCGGGCTTTCGGGTAAGGGCTATCTGGAGGGGTCGCAGGCGCACCTGAACTTCCTGCCCGAGAAGCATACCGACTTCATCTTTACCCTGTGGGCGGAAGAATGGGGTTTTATCGGCGGTATTGCGCTTTTGTTGTTGTTTTCATTTATATTTTTCCAGGGCTATCGGATCGCCCTGCGGGCAAAAACCCCGTTTGGACGTCTTCTGGCGCTGGGCTTGATTACAAATTACGCCATCTACATTGTTATCAATATCGGCATGGTAACGGGGATGATGCCTGTGGTGGGCGAACCCCTGCCGCTCATTTCGTATGGCGGCACCGTCATGATTTCAACGCTGTTTGCGTTTGGGCTTATGATGTGTGTGGCAGTCAACCGGAACACCATGCTGCCGCGTAGTTAAACACTCTCGAGGGGATATTCCATGCCCAGTCTTTTTGAACCGCTTCAGGCGGGTGCGCTTTCATTGAAAAACCGTGTCGTCATGGCACCGCTGACCCGTTCCCGCGCAGGGGATTCCCGCGTGCCCAACGATTTGATGGCGGAGTATTACGTACAACGTGCCGGTGCCGGCCTGATCATTTCCGAAGCCACGGCGATTTCCGCCGAAGGCTATGGCTGGAAGGGTGCCCCCGGCGCCTACACGCCCGAGCAATGGGCGGGCTGGAAGAAAATCACTGATGCCGTGCATAAGGCGGGGGGTACCATCGTCCTGCAACTTTGGCATATGGGGCGTCTTTCGCATTCCGACCTGATCGGACAGACGCCACTGGCACCGTCCGCGGTTGCTGCTGACGATCAGCATCGTTCCGTTCACAAGCCGTATGAAGTTCCGCGCGCGATGACACTGGACGATATCCGCCGCACGATTGCCGACTACGCCACCTGTGCCAAAGGTGCGATCGCGGCAGGCTTTGACGGTGTTGAAATCCATGCCGCCAATGGGTACCTGATCGACCAGTTTTTGCGGGACGGATCAAACAAGCGCGACGATATGTATGGCGGAAATTTCAAGAACCGCGCGCGTTTCATGCTGGAAGTCACGCAGGCGGTCGTCGATGCCATCGGTTCAGACCGTACCGGCATTCGGCTCTCGTCGCAGAATGGTGTGCAGTCCATGCATGACAGCGACCCTTATGGCACGTTTACGCATGCGGCGGCTGAACTGAACGCGTTTGACCTTGCCTATCTGCATTTGAAAGAGCCGCTAGACAGCAATATTGCACTGAGTGGCATGCGCAAGGTGTTCAAAAACACCCTGATCCTGAACGAAGGACAGGACGGGCAAACTGCGCAGAAATACCTGGATGACGGCATGGCGGACGCGATTGCGTTCGGACAGAAATTCATCGCCAACCCGGATCTGCCGATGCGTCTGCAATCGGGTGCCCTGCTCAATACACCCGATGTATCGACGTTTTACAAAGGCGGGCGTGAAGGGTATGTCGACTACCCGTTCATGAATGCAGCTGCCGCCTAGGCGACGCAGCGCAGGCCTGCACGGCCTGCGCCCGGCGTGCGCATGATACGCTGTATCAGCGGGGCAAAAAGCCGTGCGTCGATAGTTGTATCTTCGGGCATGGCGGTCTTCAGTCGCTGAAACGCATCCAGCACCATCATCAGGCGGTTCAGGTGCGGTGTTTCCACCACAGGCGCGTGCGTGTCTTCAGGCGGGATAACGGCAATGACATTCAAGGGGCCGCCGCGATTATAGGCAGAGAAATCCGCGCTATTGAACGGATGATGAATCATGGCGTGAGGAGTATCCGCAAGCGTGCCCAGTCCTGCATGTTGCACGTAGGGCAGGATCTGCAGCCAGCTGAAATCCATGACCACCAGGTCAGGCGTGCCATTCATTGCAACGTCTTTTTTTACCGAATCGCAGCCGTCTGCGATAAACGCGTTTATACCCATACGGTCAGCCGCGAATTTCTGGTCGGCCGCGCTGATATCGCAGTAAGGCATCATGATTGCGCGCATAATAAAACACCCTCGTTTTTTTGAGGGTGTTTTAATCAATCCATATGCGTTCTGTCAAAATTCACATGGGCATACCAGCCATGCATTGGCATTTTAATGTCTTTCAGGCCGCTTCGCGGAAGGTGATGCCTTTTTCCTTGAGCAGGGTTTGCAATTCGTTGCTTTCGTACATTTCACGTACGATGTCGCAGCCGCCGACGAATTCACCCTTGATGTACAATTGTGGGATGGTCGGCCAGTTCGTGAAATCCTTGATACCCTGACGCAGTTCTGCATCGGGCAGAATATCGACACCTTTGAACGGGACCTGGAGAATAGAAAGGATCTGCACCACGGCGGCGGAGAAGCCACATTGCGGGAAAACGGGTGTGCCCTTCATATAAAGAACCACGTCGTTTTCTGCGATTTCCTTGGCGATGCGTTCGCTGATTGAAGTCATAATTCCCTACCTTTTGTATTTTTATTATTTTCTTTTGAAATGAAATTATAGGGCCTAAGCGGCGCCAAGGCAAATCAGGGTGTGCGTGTGTGAATCTGGAGAGCGTGCAATTCCGTTCCAAGCCGCCCGCCAAGCGCTTCCTGGACCATGCGGTGCTGGGCGATGCGGGTTTTTCC
>CALBME010000085.1 GCA_937896295.1 uncultured Micavibrio sp.
GCAGCTGGATCGCCTTGCCTTCGATCAGCACCGGCTCGAAGGCCTGGATGCCGAGGCGGTGCAGCGTCGGCGCGCGGTTCAGCAGCACCGGATGCTCGCGGATGACCTCGTCGAGGATATCCCAGACTTCCGGCCGCTCCTTTTCAACGAGCTTCTTCGCCTGCTTGACGGTGGCCGAGAAGCCCTTCGCGTCGAGCTTGGAATAGATGAACGGCTTGAACAGCTCGAGCGCCATCTTCTTCGGCAGGCCGCACTGGTGCAGCTTGAGCTCGGGACCGACCACGATCACCGAACGGCCCGAATAGTCGACGCGCTTGCCGAGCAGGTTCTGGCGGAAGCGGCCCTGCTTGCCCTTGAGCATGTCGGACAGCGACTTCAAAGGACGCTTGTTCGCGCCGGTGATCACGCGGCCGCGACGGCCATTGTCGAACAGGGCGTCGACGGCTTCCTGCAACATGCGCTTTTCGTTGCGCACGATGATGTCGGGCGCGCGCAGTTCCATCAGCCGCTTCAGGCGGTTGTTGCGGTTGATGACGCGGCGATACAGGTCGTTGAGGTCGGACGTGGCGAAACGGCCGCCGTCCAGCGGAACCAGCGGGCGCAGTTCCGGCGGGATGACCGGCACGACGTCCAGGATCATCCATTCGGGGCGGTTGCCCGATTCCAGGAAGCTTTCGACGACCTTGAGGCGCTTGATGATCTTCTTGGGCTTGAGCTCCGACTTGGTGGTCGCCAGCTCTTCCAGCAGGACCTGCTTCTCGCCTTCCAGGTCGAGGTCCATCAGCATCTGCTTGACGGCCTCGGCGCCGATGCCGGCCGAGAAGGCGTCTTCGCCATATTCGTCCTGCGCGTCGATCAGCTCGTCTTCGGTCAGCAGCTGATAGCGTTCGAGCGGGGTCAGGCCCGGTTCGATGACGACATAGGATTCGAAGTAGAGGATGCGCTCAAGCTGCTTGAGCTGCATGTCGAGCAGCAGGCCGATGCGCGAGGGCAGCGACTTCAGGAACCAGATATGCGCGACCGGCGCTGCCAGTTCGATATGGCCCATCCGCTCGCGGCGGACCTTCGAAACCGTGACTTCGACACCGCATTTTTCGCAGACGATGCCCTTGTACTTCATGCGCTTGTACTTGCCGCACAGGCATTCGTAATCCTTGATCGGGCCGAAAATACGGGCGCAGAACAGGCCGTCGCGTTCAGGTTTGAACGTGCGGTAGTTGATGGTTTCGGGCTTTTTCACTTCGCCGAAAGACCAGCTGGAAATCTGTTCCGGGGATGCAATGGCGATGCGGATGGCATCGAAGCTTTGCGGGCCCGGGGTCTGGCCAAAGAGGTTCATCAATTCGTTCATTTTTCTCTCCACATTTCCCGGTTCACCGGGATCAAAACTTTTCAAACTTTTTTATTCAGTGCCCGGGGCTGGCCGCCCCGGGAAAATGATGATTATGAACCCGTGTTTTTCAGGTCGACGTTGAGACCCAGGGCTTTGAGTTCCTTGGTCAGAACGTTGAAGGATTCCGGCACGCCGATCTCGAACGTATCTTCACCGCGAACGATGGATTCGTACACTTTCGAGCGGCCCGCAACGTCGTCCGACTTGACGGTGAGCAGTTCCTGCAGCGTGTAAGCCGCGCCGTAAGCCTGCAGAGCCCAGACTTCCATCTCGCCGAAGCGCTGGCCGCCGAACTGGGCCTTGCCGCCCAGGGGCTGCTGCGTGACCAGCGAGTACGGACCCGTGGAACGTGCGTGGATCTTGTCGTCAACCAGGTGGTGCAGTTTGAGCATGTAGATGTAACCAACGGTGACATCGCGGTGGAACTGTTCACCCGTACGGCCGTCGGTCAGGCGAACCTGACCCGATGCTTTCAGGCCTGCCTGTTCCAGCAGCACGTTGATGTCGGCTTCGTGGGCACCGTCGAATACCGGGGTCGCCATCGGAACGCCGCCGCGCAGGTTGTTGGCCATGTCGACCATCGTCCTGTCGTCGAGTTTCGTGACTTTTTCCGAGTATTCCTTGTCGCCGTAAACTTCCTTGAGCTTGCCTTTCAGCTTGGTCATTTCAGCCGCGCTGACATCTTTCGCATCGGCGAAGGTGTCGATCATCTGGCCAATCTGCTTGCCCAGCGTGGCCGAAGCCCAGCCGAGGTGCGTTTCCAGGATCTGACCCACGTTCATACGCGAAGGAACGCCCAGCGGGTTCAGAACGATGTCAACCGGCGTACCGTCTTCGAGGTAGGGCATGTCTTCCTGCTTCATGATGCGGGAGACAACACCTTTGTTACCGTGACGGCCGGCCATTTTATCGCCCGGCTGGATTTTACGCTTCACCGCGATGAAGACCTTGACCATCTTCATGACGCCCGGCGGCAGTTCGTCGCCGCGCTGCAGTTTTTCGACCTTGTTTTCGAAACGCTGCTTGAGGTTGTCGATCGCCTCGTCGAAGGTTTTACCCATACCTTCGATCTGAGCGGCGGTTTTCTCGTTCTCGACCGCAATCTGGCGCCATTGGCCGCGCTTGAGTTCATCAAGATGCTCGCCTTTGATCTTATCGCCTTTCTTGAGATCGATACCCTTGGCAGCCGAAGCCACCGTCTGGCCGACCATGAGGTCGCGCAGGTGGGTGTAGAAACCGTTCTCGAGGATCGCGCGTTCGTCGTCGCGGTCCTTGGCCATCTGTTCGATCTGTTCGCGTTCGATCTGCATCGCACGAGCATCCTTGTCGACGCCGCGGCGGTTGAAGACGCGCACTTCCACGATCGTACCGGTGACGCCGGGGGGAACGCGGAGCGAGGAGTCTTTCACGTCGGAGGCTTTTTCGCCGAAGATGGCGCGCAGGAGTTTTTCCTCCGGCGTCATCAGGCTTTCGCCTTTCGGGGTGACTTTACCGACCAGAATATCGCCCGGGTTCACTTCGGCGCCGATGTAGACGATGCCGGCTTCGTCGAGGTGACGCAGGGCTTCTTCGCCGACGTTCGGAATGTCGCGGGTGATTTCTTCCTGACCCAGCTTGGTATCGCGGGCCATGACTTCAAACTCCTCGATGTGGATCGAGGTGTAGACGTCATCTTTCACGATGCGTTCGGACAGGAGGATGGAGTCTTCGAAGTTGTAACCGTTCCAGGGCATGAACGCGACCAGCACGTTACGGCCCAGGGCCAGTTCGCCGTACTGCGTCGACGGACCATCAGCGATAATGTCGCCGGCTTTCAGCGTGTCGCCCACCTTGACCAGCGGGATCTGGTTGATGCAGGTCGACTGGTTCGAACGCTGGAATTTCGACAGGCGGTAGATATCGACCGTCGGTTCATCGGCGCGCAGTTCTTCAGTCGCCTGAATAACGATACGCGTGGCGTCGACCAGCGTGACGCGACCCGAACGGCGGGCGGTCACGGCAGCGCCGGAGTCACGGGCCACGATGGCTTCCATGCCGGTGCCAACCAGCGGCGCATCCGACTGGATGAGCGGCACAGCCTGACGTTGCATGTTCGAACCCATGAGCGCGCGGTTGGCGTCGTCGTTTTCGAGGAACGGAATGAGGGCGGCTGCGACCGAAACGATCTGTTTCGGGCTGACATCGATCATTTCGATCATGTCCGGGGTCGCCATGATGTTCTCGCCGCCTTTACGGGCTGCGACGAACTCGGCGGTGAACTTGCCGTCCTTCATTTCGGAGTTTGCCTGCGCAATCGTGTAGCGGGCTTCTTCCATGGCCGAGAGGTAGACGACTTCGTCCGTCACCTTGCCGTTCACGATCTTGCGGTACGGGCTTTCAATGAAGCCGTACTGGTTGACGCGGGCGAAGGTGGAGAGCGAGTTGATCAGACCGATGTTCGGACCTTCCGGGGTTTCAATCGGGCAGATACGGCCGTAGTGCGTCGGGTGCACGTCGCGCACCTCGAAGCCGGCGCGTTCGCGCGACAGACCGCCAGGTCCCAGAGCCGAAAGACGACGCTTGTGCGTGATTTCGGACAGCGGGTTGGTCTGGTCCATGAACTGGGACAGCTGCGACGAGCCGAAGAATTCGCGCACGGCAGCCTGAACCGGTTTGGAGTTGATGAGGTCGTGCGGCATGTAGGTGTCGATTTCGACCGAGCTCATACGCTCGCGGATCGCACGTTCCATACGCAGGAGGCCCACGCGGATCTGGTTTTCCATCAGTTCGCCGACCGAACGGACACGGCGGTTGCCGAGGTTGTCGATATCGTCGACCTCGCCGCGGCCGTCTTTCAGGCCAACGAGGTATTTGATGATCGCCAGGATGTCAGCCTTGCGCAGCACGCGCATCTGGTCATCGGTGTCCAGATCAAGACGCAGGTTCATCTTGACGCGGCCGACCGTCGAAAGGTCATAGCGTTCGGAATCGAAGAACAGCGAGTTGAACAGGGTTTCAGCGGATTCGACCGTCGGCGGTTCGCCGGGGCGCATGACACGGTACATGTCGATCAGCGCCTCTTCACGGGTGGTGCACTTGTCAGCCAGCAGCGTGTTGCGGATGTAGGCGCCGACATTGACGTGGTCGATGCCCAGCAGCTGCAGCTGCGAGACGCCGGACTTGTCGAACTCCTTCATCATTTCCTTGGTGACTTCCTCGCCTGCTTCGGAGAGGACTTCGCCGGTCTTGGCGTCGTACATGTCGAGCGCCAGGTAGCCGCCGATCAGTTCTTCGTCCTGGACCTGGATTTCCTTCAGGCCGTCTTCCTCAAACTTCTTGAGCTGACGTGCGACCAGCTTGGTGCCAGCCTCGGCCACGACCTTGCCGGTTTTCGCGTTGACGAGGTCATGCGCAATTTTAACGCCACGGAAACGCGCCGGGTTGAAAGCGGTTTTCCAGCCGTTCTTGTCCTTGGTGTAGGTGACGGTGTCGTAGAACTGGCCGAGGATTTCCTCGTTGCTCATACCCTGGACGAGCATGGGGTCGACCATTTCGCCGGCTTCCATCGCCTTGTAGCGGGCTTCTTCGGTTTCAGCCGAATCCAGCGCGCGCAGGAAGGTGGTGACAGGCAGCTTGCGGCGGCGGTCGATACGGACGTTGACGATGTCCTTGGCGTCGAATTCAAAGTCGAGCCAGGAACCGCGGTACGGAATGACGCGCGCGGCGAACAGATATTTGCCCGAAGAGTGCGATTTGCCGCCGTCGTGGTCGAAGAACACGCCGGGCGAGCGGTGCATTTGCGAAACGATGACACGCTCGGTGCCGTTGATGCAGAAGGTGCCGTTTGCGGTCATCAGCGGCATGTCGACCAGGTAGACGTCCTGTTCCTTGATGTCGCGGATCGAGCGCAGGCCCGTCTGTTCGTCGATATCGAACACGGACAGACGCAGGGTGACGCGCAGCGGCGCCGCGAAGGTCATGTCGCGCTGGATGCATTCTTCGACGTCGTATTTCGGTGCTTCGAGTTCGTATTTGACGAAGTCGATTTCAGCCTTGTCGGAAAAATCCTTGATCGGGAAGACGGTCGAAAGGACTTCCTGCAGACCCTGCATCTTGCGGGATTCGGCGGGCGTATCCATTTGCAGGAACTGTTCGTACGAGTTGCGCTGCACCTCGATCAGGTTCGGCATTTCGCAGACTTCGCGGATCTTGCCGAAGGATTTACGGACGCGCTTGCGGCCCGTAAAGGACGTCACGTCGACGGTGCCGAGAATGCGCGAGGCATTGGTCAGACCAGCCATGCGGGTCGGGGTCTGGGCGCGGCCCTGGACCGGCGCCTCAGCAGCCAGCGTCCCCGTCTTGCGCGATTTGGTGGTAGGCTTTTTCGCTTTCGGTGCAGCAGCCGTTTTTTTCGTGGTCATCGTCGTCCCTTTGGTCCCAAAACTTGTTTCGTCGGCGGTGTTTCAAGCCCTGCCGGCAGGCTGTTTAGAAACGCCATGCGGCGGGAAGCTCAGAAGCCGCCCGCCGGATGGTCAAATTTTAAAACTTAAAAACTTTCGTCAATTTCAATCCGATATTCAAAAAAGCGTTACTGAAAAGATACTCGGCAGCAGAACTGAAATTACTTCAGTTCGACTTTCCCGCCAGCAGCCTCGATGGTTGCTTTGATCTTGTCAGCTTCGTCTTTCTTGACGCCGGCTTTGAGCGGCTTCGGAGCGCCTTCAACCAGGTCCTTGGCTTCTTTCAGGCCCAGACCGGTGATTGCACGGACTTCTTTAATGACGTTGATTTTGTTGTCGCCAGCGGCGGTCAACACAACGTCAAATTCGGTCTTGGCTTCAGCAGCCGGACCAGCAGCGCCGCCAGCAGCAGCAACGGCAACCGGTGCAGCAGCAGTAACGCCCCATTTTTCTTCAAGCATTTTCGAGAGTTCGGCGGCTTCCAGAACGTTCAGTTCCGAGAGAGCGTCAACCAGTTTCGCGAGATCGGCCATGTTATTACTCCTAAAAAGTTAGTATTCGTTGTTACAAAAAACAGTCCTTAAAAACGGGTACGCTCAGCCTTTGCGGCCTTGCGCAGCGGTCACGCCGATAAGCTGCGAAGCCGGAGCCTGCAGGATACGGGCGAGCTTCGATGCCGGCGCTTGCAGCACGCCAACAATTTTGCCACGCAGCTGATCGAGCGAAGGCAGTTTGGCAAGAGCTTCCACAGCGGCTTTGTCGAGCACTTTCGCGCCCATCGCGCCACCGAGGATGGTGAGCTTGTCGTTACCTTTTGCGTAATCAAACGTGACTTTCGCCGCAGCTACCGGATCTTTCGAAACGATGATTGCGGTCGTACCCTTGAACAGAGGTTCCAGGGATTCGAAGCGCGTGCCTTTGAGGGCGCGTGCCATCAGTTTGTTTTTAGTGACTTTGGCCGTACCGCCCTGAGCCCGAGCTTTCACGCGAAGGTCAGTGAATTCCGCGACGGTCAAACCCTTGGGTTCAAACACGACGACGGTTTCATTGGCATTCAGCATGTCGCTAAGGGCTTGGACAGTGTCGGCTTTTTGTGCACGGCTAATGGGCATGTGATTACCTTTGCCTTTAAAAGTTGTTGCACAAACCCTGGACGGCACACACCGCCAGAGCCTTCACTTTGCTTCAAGCCCTGCCCCGGTACAGCCTTAAGAATCTCGATAAATCAAGGTCTTAGGACCATATCCGTCTGTACAGGGAATTAAGATCTGCCGACTCGCGCCGGACCAATCACCTGTAGTCTTGGACAGGTGCAATACGTTGAAAAAAAACGATTGCAAGCGCCGCCCTTATAGGTGTGGATAACCAACGAGTCAACACTTTTTTAACCTTTGCCGGGAACCGGCAGCGCCGGGCGGGCGTTCTAGTTTATATGTAAATGGCCATAACGTACGGCGCGTTCAAAGGCCGCCAGCGCCAAAAGCGCCGCGCAGACATACCAGCCCCAGCGCGGTTTCTTATAAGGGGTGGCTGCCGGCGCGCCCTCCTCTTCCGGCGGCGGGGTCCAGCCGGGGGGCACCTTGGCCGGGTCATGGGCAGCGGGGTCGAATCTGTCAGGCATGCTTCACCAATCCATCCATACCGAAAAAGAAAACGCCGCCAGTGTATGGCGGCGTCTTTGTCTTTTATGAGGCGTGATTAAGCGGCAACGATCGACGCGATGTCGAGCTTGATGCCCGGGCCCATCGACGAGGATACGGCGACTTTTTTCATGTAGACGCCTTTAACGCCCGACGGCTTGGCCTTGTTGAGCGCATCAATGAATGCCTTGATGTTCTCAGCCAGCTGCGCCTCGGTGAACGAGGCCTTGCCGACGCCCGCCTGAACGATACCGGCTTTTTCGACGCGGAATTCAATCGAGCCCGCCTTGGCGGATTCGACAGCTTTCTTGACGTCCATCGTGACGGTGCCGAGTTTCGGGTTCGGCATCAGGCCTGTCGGACCCAGCACTTTACCCAGACGGCCGACGAGCGGCATCAGGTCCGGCGTTGCGATCACGCGGTCGTAATCGAGCTTGCCCGCGTTCATGCTTTCCATCAGGTCATCAGCGCCGACAGCGTCCGCGCCGGCCTTTTTGGCTTCCTCAGCCTTGGGACCTTTTGCGAACACAGCCACGCGCAGGGACTTGCCCGTGCCGTGGGGAAGTTCGGTCATGCCGCGCACCTGCTGATCCGCATATTTCGGATCGGCGTTCAGGTTGACGGCGATGTCGATGGATTCATTGAACTTGGACGTGGCGTTGGCTTTCAGAAGTTTCACGGCGTCGTTCAGCGTATACAGTTTGCTGCGGTCAACGGCGGTGAATTTCTTCTGGCGCTTGGATTGCCACGGGCCTTTTGCCTTGGCTGCCTTGGCTTTGGAGGCCTTGGCGGCTTTCGGGGCTTTTTCAGCCTTGGTTTCGGTTGCTTCTGCTGCTTGCGCTTCAGTTGCTTCTACTGCGTCTTTTTTCTTCGTAGCCATGATTAACCTACCACTTCGATACCTGCAGAACGCGCCGAACCCTCAACCATGCGCATGGCGCCGGCGAGATCTTTTGCGTTGAGGTCTTTCATTTTGAGTTCAGCGATTTCCTGAACCTGTTTCTTCGTCACCTTGCCCACGATCTCTTTCGAGGGGTTTTTGGCACCCTTGGAAATCTTGGCCGCTTTTTGCAGCAGATAGCCCGTCGGCGGGGTTTTGATGATGAAGGTGAAGGTACGGTCTGCGAAGACGGAGATCACAACCGGGCAAGGCATGCCTTTTTCAAGGTCCTTGGTCTGGTCGTTGAACGCCTTACAGAATTCCATGATGTTGAGACCGCGCTGACCGAGGGCGGGGCCGATCGGAGGCGAGGGGTTTGCGGCTCCAGCCGGAACTTCCAGCTTGATGAAGCCAACGGGCTGTTTGCCCTTAGCTGCGGGTGCTGCCATTTTAAACTCCTTATGGACAGTATGTTTATTGTCAGCGTGGTGCGGCCTGGAGGGGCCTTCCACAGTGATCGGGGCGGTTATAAGCGTCTTTGGCGGCGAAAGGCAAGGGAAACCTTGAGCATTCGGCCGTTTTGGCGGCCCCCGCCCCCGGTCAAAGGGGGCCTCGCGTCAGACAGACGCATGCCTATTCGTCATTGAAGGGGCGCGAGAGCAGGCTGTCGATCACGGTTTCGACATTGGCGCCTTCGTGCAGGATGGCGTGCACCGCGCTCATGACCGGCAGGTCAATGGAGAGCGAGCGGATCAGGTTCTTGACCGCGCGGGCAGTGTGCACCCCCTCGGTCACCGCCGTACGACCGCCCATGATCTCCTCAAGCGAGCGCCCCTCGCCCAGCGCGAAGCCGAGCGAGAAATTGCGCGACTGCATCGATGTCGCGGTCAGCACCAGATCGCCCAGACCGCACATGCCCATCAGCGTTTCGCGCTTGCCGCCCAGGGCCAGGGCCATGCGCGTCATTTCGGACATGCCGCGGGTCAGAAGCGCCGCGCGCGCGGAATCGCCGTATTTTCGGCCCGCGATGACACCACAGGCAATGGCCAGCACGTTTTTCACCGCCCCGCCGATTTCGGCGCCGATCACATCGTCGGAGGCATAGGGACGGAAATTCTTGCTGCCCAGCTGGGTGCTTAAATTGCGGGCGCGGTCGATATCATCGGCGGCAACGGTCACGGCGGCGGGCAGACCCAGCGCGATTTCACGCGCAAAGGTAGGGCCGGTAAGCACGGCAATATGCGCATCCAGAACCGTTTCGCGTAAAATCTGTGAAAGTAGTTCACCGGTTTCGATTTCAATGCCCTTGGCGCAAAGTACGAGGGTCTTGCCCGCCAGTTTCTTGGGGCCGATTTCCTTGAGGATGGCGCGCACATACTGCGCGGGCACCACCAGCAACAGAATATCGGGGATGATCGCCTCGGCCAGATCGGAAGTCGCATGAATGTTTTTATGAAGGTCGACGCCGGGCAGGAACGGCGTGTTTTCGCCGGTATTGTTGACCGCGTTGACGACGGCGGTCTCGCGCGCCCACAGCGTGACATTGCGCCCGGCCACCGCCTGGACCTGCGTCAGTGCCGTTCCCCATGCCCCACCACCAAGTACGCCAATCGTCTGTGTCATGCCCAACCTTAATGTCTGACCGGTGTTGTTCTTACAAAGCCTGTTTAAGCTTTACCGCGTTTTGATCGAGCGGCCAACGGGGACGCGCCGGTATATCCAGAAGGGATCGTTCGCCCCTTATAAGGCGTTCCAGCCCCGCCCATGCAATCATGGCGCCGTTATCGGTGCACAGCGCGGCCGGCGGGGCCATAAAGGGCAGACCGTGCGCGGCGGCAATTTTTTGCAGCGATTCCCGCACCGCGCCATTGGCGGCGACGCCGCCAGCCGCAACCAAGGCCTTTACCTGAACGGTATCGAGCGCCTTGGCGACACGATCAGACAGATGGCTGGCAATGGTGGCCTGAAGGGCGGCGGCGATGTCGGCAGCATCCTCGTGCCTGATTTCGCCGTTGGCGGAGAGCGCCTCGATCCGTTCGCGCACGGCGGTCTTGAGGCCCGAGAAAGAAAAATCGAGCGTTTTTTTACCGAGCAGCGGGCGCGGCAGGTCGATGCGGCCCGGATTTTTCGCCTGTTTCGCCAGCCGTTCCAAGGCGGGGCCGCCCGGCTGGGGCAGGCTTAAAAGCTTGGCGGTCTTGTCAAAACATTCGCCGGCGGCATCGTCGATGGTGGCGCCCAGCAGCTGATAATCCCCCACGCCGCGGCAGAGCAGGATCTGGGAATGACCGCCCGAGACGAGCAGCAGCAGATAGGGAAAGGCCACGTTGTCGGACAGGCGTGGGCTGAGGGCATGCCCTTCCAGATGATTGACGCCGATCAGCGGTTTGTCCCACTGGGCGGATAATGCCTTGGCGGTCATCAGGCCGACCATCACCCCGCCTATCAGGCCGGGACCGGCGGTCGCGGCAATGCCCGAAAGCTGTTCACCGGTCACCTTGGCAGTATCAAGCGCCTGTTTCACCACGAGATTAATGGCATTGAGATGGGCGCGCGCCGCGATTTCGGGCACCACCCCGCCATGCGCGGCGTGGTCGGATATCTGCGAAAAGACGATGTTGGACAGAATGTTACGGTCGGCATCGACCACGGCGGCCGCCGTTTCATCGCAACTTGTCTCGATACCCAGGACCAGAAAGGTCATTTTGTAAAATTCCTTTATTTCGCCCGAAAAGGACACTAATAGAAAACCCGATATGACCTATACCCCTCAACAAAAACTTCTGAAAGTGGGCACGCGCGGCAGCCGCCTTGCGCTGACTCAGGCGGAAATGGTGTGCGCGGCCCTGCGCCAGGCGCATCCCGGACTTGAGACGGAGATCGTCATCATCAAGGCACAGGGCGACTGGAAACCCGGCCAGGGCGAGGTGCGCCTGTCGGAAGAAAAGGGCGGCAAGGGCCTGTATGTGCAGAATATCGAGGCGCATCTGCGCGAGGGCCATGTCGATATCGGCGTGCATTCGGCCAAGGATATCCCGACGCACATGCCCACCGACCTTGTGATCAACCATGTCCTGCCGCGCGGCGATGCGCGCGATGCATTCATTTCCCACAAATCGCTATCGCTGGACGAACTGCCGGAAGGCGCCATCGTCGGGACGTCGTCCCCGCGCCGCCAGTCCGTCATTCTCAACCGCCGCCCCGACCTGAAGGTCGTCACCTTCCGCGGCAATGTCGATACGCGGATCGAAAAACTGCAAAAAGGCCAGGTCGACGCCATGATCCTGGCCGCGATCGGCCTCAAGCGCCTGGGACGCGAGAGCATCATTTCATCGTATATCGAGCCCGAAGCCATGCTGCCCGCAGCGGGCCAGGGCATCGTTGCGATCGAAACACGCAAGGACGACGCAGCGACGCACGCGCTGATCGACGCCATCAGCCATGTCGAGACACATCATCTGATTACCGCGGAACGCACAGTGCTGACCGTCATCGACGGGAATTGCGGTACGCCGATCGGCGCGTATGCCACGGTGGTGGAACCGGGAATCATGCGCCTGCGCGGGTTTTTTGCATCCCCCGACGGGGCGGAGATGTTCCATGCCGAGGAAACCGCCCCCGTGGCCAGCGTCGAGGACGCCCGCGCGCTGGGCCTGCGTGTCGGCCGGTCGCTCAAGGAAATGATTCCGCAGGCGGTCCTGCTGTCCTGCGTTTCTTAAAAATCTACAGGTTTTCACGGCCTCGCTGGTATTGATGCCAGAGTCTTGATACTTCTTTGCCCATGAAAACCGTCGTCATCACCCGCACACGGCCGGACGCCGACGCGCTTGCGGCGCGCATCGAGGCGATGGGATACCGCGCCCTGACCGAACCGATGCTGACCGTAAAGGCCACGCACGCCCCCACCCCCCACGACCCGATGTGCGTCGAGGGGCTGGTGGTCACGTCGGCGCAGGCCTTACGACACCTGAATACGCTGGTGCGCGAGGTCGCCTTCCTGCACAAACCCCTTTATGCGGTGGGGCCGCGCACCGCCCAGCTGGCGCGCGAACGCGGATGGGTCAATGTCCATGATGGAGGCGGGGATGTGAAGGCGTTGGGCGATTTCCTGAAAAGCCGCAAAGAGATCGGCCCGTCATCGCGCCTTCTTCATATCTGCGGGCGGGATATCGCGCAGGACACCCGCGCCACGCTTGCGGCGGTGCCGGGCATTATCCTGGACTGGATCGTGTACGAAACCGAAGGCGCATCCGGATTTTCGCAAGACTTCCTTGAGGCTTTGCGTACAGGCGCGATCCATGCCGTACTGTTTTATTCAACCCGCGCCGCCGCCGTCTTCGCCCAGAACGTACAGACATACATTCGGGATCAATCGTTGAATCAAATCAAACTCTTGTGTCTGGCCCCGTCCATGATAGAGTCACTGGCAACATTGCATAGCGGCGGTACGTACGCGGCTTCACGGCCCGAAGAGGACGCCATTCTGGCCCTTCTTTAGTACAGTTTTTCACCCGCCGCCCAGACGAGGATGAAATTCATGCCCAGCACCCAGGAATTCCATACACCCGGCCCCAGCGATGACGTCATCCCGAATGGCGGGCTGATCGTCGAACGTTTTGGCGGCATCCGCCCGATGGCGTCCAAGCTGAACGTGCCGGTCACCACGGTGCAGGGCTGGAAAAAACGCGATGTCATCCCCGCGATCCGCCGCGAAGAAATCCTGAATGCCGCCCGCCGCTTCGACGTCCAGATCCAGGACCTGGTCGGCATGGGCGCGAATGAAAATACCCGCGCCCGCACCACCGCCGGCACCGGGATCGAGGAAGACCCCGCATTGACCCGCCTGCGCGCGGTTCAGGATGTTCCGGCCGTCGATACGATCCTGACCGGATCGCCGGTCAGCCACCGCCAGACCCCCGCACCCCAGCCGCAACCGCAGCCGCGCGTGCAGGCGCAGGCACAACCCGCACCCAAGGCCGCCGCCATGACCCAGGACACCCAAGCGCCCAAGGCAGACAAGACACAAAGCCAGCGCACGAACACCGCACCTGCCGAAACCCTGGGTGCCGCCGATCTGCGCGCCATGCATAAAAGCGCGCGCCGCACATCGCTTGCCACCAGCGCCGTTCTGGTGGTGCTGGCGGCCGGGGCCGCCTATCTGCTGTTCGGCCCGGATCAGGCGCAACAGGGCGTGAAGATTCAATCGCTGGACGGGCGCGTCACCGCGCTGGAACAACAGGCGCGCAGCGCGGGCGATACCGCCGGCGCCATCCGCACCCTGCAGACGCAGGTGAGCAACATCACATCCGTCATCGGCACATCGGCCGAGGGTCTGGCCCAGCTGGCACGCGAAGTCGCCGCCGGCACCAACGCCCCGCTGACCCAACGCCTTGCCGTTCTGGAAGCGCAGCTGACCAGCGGCGCCGGTGGCGCCGCCGCCCCCGCCCTGTCCAACCTGACCGACCGTATCCAGGCCATGGCGGCATCGCCGCAGGGCCAGGCCGAATGGCAGGCCGCGATCGACGATCTGCGCGCCACGGTTCTGGGCGTGCAGGGCCGCACCGACCAGATGGAAAGCGCGCTGGAACAGGCGCGCGCGCAAAACGACGCGCTGGGCCGTACGCTGTCGCAGGTGTCGGGTAACGATGTCGGCGCAGCCGCGATGCTGCTGGCGCTGACTCAGCTGCGCGAGGCGGTGGACCGTCAGGCCCCGTTCGAGCAGGATCTTGAACTTCTGAAAAGCGTGAGCAGCGCGGACCCTGCGCTTGCCGAGTCGCTGGACAAGCTGGCCCCGCATGCACAGAGCGGCATTCTGTCGCCGCAGGCGCTCAAGGCCGAGCTGCAGGCGGCATCGGGCGATATCATCAGCGCGAAACTGCGCGGCGAAGACGTCTCGATCAAGGATAAGCTGATGCTGCACCTCAAATCCCTTCTGTCGGTGCGCAAGAACAGCGCCACCACGGCCGACGCCGGAGAAAACGCACTGATCCAGCAGGCATCAGCGCAGCTGGATGCCGGCGACGTTCAGGGCGCGATGACCACGCTTCAGCAATTGCAGGGACCTGCGGCCGAAGCCGCCGCACCCTGGCAGGAAAAGGCGCAAGCCACCCTGATCGCGCAAACCGTCGACATGAACCTGGTCAACGCCATCATCGGCAAGGTCAAAAACGGCCTGAGCACGATGGCCGCACCCGCATCCGGCCTGACCGGCGTGGTCAATAGCGGCCCCATCAACATGGCGCCGTCGTCGTCGGCACTGCAGCCCGCACTGGACGCGCCGTCCATTACGCAGACGCCGCCCGCACAGGGCATCGCACCGATGGAAGCGCAACCCGTGCCGCCGGGCGTGCAGAGTTTTCCGCGCACGGAACCGCAGGCCGGCGGTGACGCCCCGTCCGCCGCACCGATGAGCCCGCCGGTTATGATCCCGCCGGAATCGTCGGGCGTCACCATTCAGCAATAAGGTTTTATCGTCATGCTGCGCACGCTGTGGGCCATTTCCAAACTGGGCATCCTCATCGCGGGCGGCGTGTGGCTGACATTGCAGCCGGGGCATACCTCGCTGCACTGGATGGGGTATGACGTCGATATCCAGACCGGTTTCCTGATTTTCTGCATCCTGTGTTTCTCAATCGTCTTTGCCTGGGTTTACCGCCTGTGGGGGGCCCTGAAGGCGACACCGCGCACCATCGCGCGCAAGCTGGACGCGCGCGCACAGGATCAGGCGCTTCAGGCCGTCAGTCACGGCCTGTCGGCCATCGCGGCGGGTGATGCGCATACGGCAGAAAAACAGGCCGAGCGTGCACGCCGCCTGATCAAGAACGATCACGGCCTTGTGCCCCTGCTGTCCGGTATGACCGCCCGCCTGAAAGGCGACACGATGGGCGCGGAAAGCGCGTTCCGTGAACTGCTCAACACCAAGGAAACCGCGTTCATCGGCGTGCGCGGATTACTGCAGCTGTCGCTGGACCGCAACCAGCAGGATCAGGCGCTGGTCCTGGCACGGCAGGCGTACCGCATGCACCCGAAACAGGGCTGGATCCTTAAGACGCTTTACGCGCTTGAACTGCGCGCGCGCAACTGGAACGAGGCTGTGGACATCCTGGCCAAGCTGGAAAAAAACAAGGCGATCGTGCCGAACCGTGCCAAAGACATGCGCGCGGCCATGTTCCTGGCCCGCGCGGGCGAGGCACAGGGACGGGGCGCCGCCGATCAGGCCTATCTGCTGACCCGGGAGGCGTATGCAAGCGCGCCGCATTTCCTGCCGGCGGCTTTGGCGTATATCCCCTTCCTGATCCGCCGCAGCGAACGCAAGAGCGCGCTTAAAATCATCGAGAAGATGTGGTCCGTCACCCCGCATCCGGAACTGAAAGATGCGTGGATGGCACTGGCGCCGGAAGACGCCGGTACCCCGACCAAGCAGTATCAGTGGCTGTCGAAACTGGCGGCGGCAAACCCCGATCATGAAGATTCGCACCTGATGCTGGCTGAATCCGCGCTGGCCCAGAACCTGACCGGTGCCGCACGCCAGCACATCGACGCCGCGATGCTTCTGCGCAAGAGCGCGCGCGCCCTGCGCCTGATGGCGGCTATGGAAGAAAAACTGGGGCATCATAATGCCGCCGATCTGGTCATGGAATCGGCCACCAGCGCCGTGCCGGAACGTGCATGGGTGTGCGTGGAATCGGGTCGCATCTATCCGAACTGGATGCCGTTCGCGCAGCCGCATAATTCGTTCAACACCATCGTGTGGGACGACCCGAGCCAGGCGCGGCGGGAGCCCAGCATCATCACCGCCCTGCCCGATCAGGGTGACGCGCTGCAGCTGATCGAGGCCAGAGCCGCTTGAAAACAAAGGCCCCGAAAGGGGCCTTTTCTTTTAGTGCCGGTTAAACGTTTTTGGTGATGGGGCCCTCGGCGCGGCCGTGAATGAACTGTTCGACGAAGGGATTGCCGGAATGGTCGAGATCGGCCACGGGGCCGGTCCAGATGATCTTACCCTCGTAAATCATGGCGACGTGATCCGCGATCTTGCGGGCCGAGGCCATATCGTGAGTGATGGTCAGCGCGGTTGCGCCCAGATCCTTCACGCACTGGACGATCAGTTCGTTGATGACGTCGGCCATGATGGGATCAAGGCCCGTCGTGGGTTCGTCAAAGAAAATGATTTCCGGGTTCGCGGCAATGGCACGGGCGAGGCTTACGCGTTTTTGCATACCGCCCGACAGCTCCGCCGGGAACAGATCGGCCACGCGTTCGCCGAGGCCGACGGCCGCGTCACGCTGCTGACCCGCTCGCAGCGCATCTCGCACGAGAACCTGCGCCTGCGGGACCCGCAATGGCTTGATGCCTATGAGCGTTGGCTGGCCGAGCGCGCGGGCGTGCCTGCGCCCCGGGCCGTGGCACCGCGGCCGCCCCTGCTCACCCCGTTCTCCTTGCGGGGGCTCACGTTGCCGAACCGCGTGGTGGTCTCGCCGACGCTGCTGTATTCGGCGAAGGACGGCTTGCCCGGCCCTTTCCACCTGGTGCACCTGGGCAGCCGCGCCTTGGGCGGGGCCGGCCTGGTCTTGGCCGAAGCCACGGCCGTGCTGCCTGAGGGGCGCATGACCCCGGGCGACACCGGGCTTTGGAACGACGAGCAGACCGCAGCCTGGAAGCAGATCACCGACTTCGTGCACGCGCAAAGCACGGCCCGCGTCGGCCTCCAGCTCAATCATGCGGGCCGTCGCGGTTCGACACAGCTGGGCTGGGAGCAGCCGGATCACCCCTTGCCTGAGGGCAATTGGCCCCTGGTGTCGGAGATCGGAAGAGCACACGTCTGAACTC
>CALBME010000086.1 GCA_937896295.1 uncultured Micavibrio sp.
CGTATCCGGGAATGAAACTACGGGATTGCGGAACTGGAATTGCTGCATCGAGAAATCAGGAATTCGGGCTTTCTTTCCAAATATCGGACCGCTGAAACCGCGCCCGATTACTTGCGTTTCTGGTTTGAATACGCGCGTCCCGGCGCCGACCGCTTTGTGCTGGTCGAAGGCGTCGATGACATGCCGTGGCGCGAGGAACCCACCCCGCAGGCCCGCAAATCGCTGGCCCGCACCGTCATGCCGATAGAACAGATCCATGAAGGCGCAGGCGGATTCGCCTTTGTCGCCTGCGTGCTTTTCCGCGATACGCTTTTCCGCTGCACCATGGAAATCAGCCCGCAGGGCAAGGTGGAAATCGTATCCCGCGAAGTGGTGGCCGAAGGCCTGACCGTCAGCGACCCGATGACCGCGCTTTAAGCCGCATGGCCGCCCACAGAGGCTTTTTCGTATTTAACAAGTCATTGAATTAAATAGATAATATTTCACTGGTTTTCAATAATCCATAAAGATCTCGTTAGTCTTTCATTGGTGAGTCCTTAACCACCGCCCCGTAAAATGAATGAGGATTAACAATGACTAAGGGTCTTGGGTTATGGGTACCGAAAACAACAACGGCGACAGCTTCATCTATCACGGTCCGCTTGCGACACGCATGGCGTGCCATATGGGCGATCGCCTCTCTCCCGTGATCTGCAACATCCTTGGCGACCAGCCGCTTTTCTACATCGACTATGTCGACGCGGATGAAGCCGAACTGGATGCAAGCCTGGGCCTTCTGACCGGCGAACAGATGCCGGCCGAATTCTATCCTGAAAACCTCGACTCCCTTCGTGCCCGCATGGCGCGTCTGGAAGGTGCAAGCCAGCACATCGACGGCTATGCCCGCGACAACATCGAAATGGCTTTCGACGCGGCCCTGTCCGCCCCGTCAGCCGCCGTCACCGCCGAACAGGTCATCGACCAGCTGTCCCAGTCAGCGATGGCGATGGCCATGTATGCCGACGCCCTCAAGCGCGGCCTGAAAATCGTAAGCTCCGCCCAGGTCGATACGGCCGCCTATGACCGCGATGCCATGACCATCCTGGTCAACCCGCGCCTGCCTTTGTCCATTGCCACGCTCATGACCGTGCGTGCGTTGCGCCAGGCATGGCTGCACATGAATGGCGTTGCTATCAACCCGCTGCATTTCGCACCCGAAGAAGCCGTGCTGCTCAACCGTATTCAGCAGGCTGACCAGGCCTGCGCGATGGTGCGCACCGCGTGGGAACTGAATCTGTCCGGAAACAAGGACGCATGGTCCCGCATCCTCACGGGTTCGGCCTATGATCTGGCCGCCGGTTTCGCCCGCGAGGCGATCGCCGATTTCCGTTCCCTCAACAATGGTCAGGCCGCGCATGCTGCGTTTGAACGCTGGTTCTTCTCGGGCCGTTGCAAGGACGTTGACCGCCGCCTGATCCAGTCGATGCTGGCAGACCACCATGGTCTTGTTTTCGACAACCCGCATGTTTCCAAAATCGTCACCGGCGACATCATTGCACGCACCGGCGACCTGCCGATGGGCAAAAACTATCTGACCGGTATGATCGAAATGATCCTTTCCGATCCGCTCTTCACCGAGGTGCGCGACCGTTCCAACGCCAATTTCCTGTGGTTTATCAAATTCGAACGCAGCTTCCGCGCATCGGAAGACACGATGGAACAGAACATGCAGGGTATCCCCTCGATCCCCGCGGGCGTCCCTCATGCCGCCCCGTTCCACTCGCAAGGTGAGGCCAATGAAGCCAAAGCCGAAATCATCGCGTTCAGGTCTGGCAAAACGGTCGCAAAAGACACGGTGGGCAAGAAAAACGGCACCAGCAATATGGCAACCGTTTATTACCTCGACCACTTCCTGTCCCTGTCCAATCGTTAAGATTCGGATTCCCAACGAATCGGAACCTGTGTATAACCTCGGGCGTTCGAAAGAACAGACCCTCTGATTATGGCTATTTCCTTGCCACACATCATCGACTGCACAGATCCTGAAGACCTGCTGGCCAACTGGCCGGTGGCGGCGCTTGTCCAGGCGTCTGACACCGCGCTGTGTCTGGCGGTGGATCTTGACGGCTGGCTGCTTCAGGGGGCTGATCTTGGCGACACGCCCTTTGAACTCGATACGGATAACCGCATCATTACGGTAAACAACGGCGGCCTGGCCGATGTGGCCATCGCACGCTCCCGCTATTTTCAGCATGGCCTGACCTTGCGTACCTTTGCGGCCTTGCGCGCCGCATGGCAATCGCTGCGCGCCGATGACGCTTTGACCATGCACCGCGTCGATCTGTGGCCCCTTTTGAACCGCGTGCTGGAAGCCGACGGCGCGGTCATGACCCTGCGCATGGCCTACGAAACCCGCAAAGACGGCGATGACGCCCTCTGGCACCATGCGCTGGGCGAAAACGACAGCGACATCGCACAGGATTATGCCCGTACCCTTGGCCGCACGCCGGCCATACTGGCGGACGGACCCGCGCTCACATCCGCCTTCCTGCAGTGGTTCGAACGTGACGCCCGCGTCACGAAATGCGACTTTGAAACGCTGGCCATGATGGATCGGGAGCTGGCCGACCTGTCATTCGAAGGCCGCGGCACGCTGGCGGACGGCGCCATCCGCTGCCTTGCGATCGATCCGCTGACCAATACCTCTTATCTCGGCTCCTATGCCGCCGAAATTGCCGGGAACCCGGCATGGCGCAGCATCAAGGACGACATGGCGGCCGCGCATTTCGCGCAGATCATGGGTGATATCGGCTCGGTGCGCGTCGGCAATCTGGCGATCCGCGACAGAAAACTGGCCGCACGCCTCTTTCCTGACCAGCTGGTTCAGGCCTAAACTGGACGCCTGATGGCGGGGCGCTTTTATTTACATCTTGTTTCCGATGCCACCGGCACCACCCTTCACGGTGTGGCGCGGGCCTGCCTTGCGCAGTTCGAGGACGCGACTCCGTCGGAAAAATTCTGGAATTTCATCCGCACCGAGGAACAGCTCGACCAGGTAATCGAGGGCATCGCAGAAACACCCGGACCGGTTCTTTTTACGCTGGTGGAAAAAGAACTGCGCAAAAAACTGCGCGATGCCTGCAACCGGCTGCAGGTGCCGTGCGTGCCTGTGTTGGATCCGATCCTGCGCGGCCTGTCGCATTATCTGGGACAGGCGTCGAAGGAAAAACCGGCAGCTCAATACGAACTCAACGCTGCCTATTTCGAACGCATCGATGCCGTCGATTTCGCCCTGCATCACGACGATGGCCAAAGCCTCGATACCATCGACGATGCGGAAGTGATACTGGTCGGCGCATCGCGCACGTCCAAGACACCGACATCCATCTATCTCGCCAATCGCGGCATACGCACGGCCAACATCCCGCTTGTCCCCGGCGTCGATGTCCCGCCCGAGGCGTTCGAACATAAAGGACCTTTGTATATCGGCCTGGTCGAGGCGCCCGAACGTCTTGTCGAAATCCGCAAAAACCGCCTGAAGACAGGCGAAGTGCTCGACATGCGCTTTGCGCAAAGCGCTTACCTCTCGCTTGAGGCGGTGGACGAAGAAATACGCAAGGCGCGTAAACTGTTTTCATCCCATGGCTGGCCGGTGATTGATGTCACGCGCCGCAGCGTCGAGGAAACCGCCGCCGAGATCATGGTACTGCTCAACCGTCACCACCCGGACAGGATGCTGCTATGACCTCAAAGGCAGGCGTGATCGGCTGGCCGGTCAATCATTCGAAATCCCCGCTGATTCACAATCACTGGCTCGACCGCTACAGCATCGTCGGTACGTACGAGGCGATCGCCGTGCAGCCGAACGCGCTTAAAGACAGCATCGCGCGCATGGTCGACGCGGGTTTTCGCGGTTTTAACATCACGGTGCCGCACAAACAGGCGGTAATGGATCATGTCGATTTCCTGCGTGCTGACGCCGAACGCATCGGCGCGGTCAACACCGTGGTGATCGCCCCGGACGGCACGCTGGAAGGGCGGAACACCGACGCATTCGGCTTTATTGCCAACCTTAAATTGTCCGCACCTGACTTTAACTTAAGGGGCGGGCCTGCTGTCGTGATCGGGGCAGGGGGCGCGGCACGCGCCGTCATCTATGCCCTGCAGAAAGAAGGCGTCGACAATATCCGCATCATCAACCGCACGCTGCAGCGTGCCCGCGAACTGGCCGATGAATTTCCGCCCTGTGTCGGTGCGGCTTGGGAACGCCTGCCCGACCTGACTAAAGACGCCAACCTGATCGTCAATACCACCACGCTTGGTATGGCGGGGCACCCGCCGCTCGATCTCGATTTCAGCCGCGTCAATCCCGGCGCCCTGGTCCATGACATCGTTTATGCACCGCTGGAAACCCCGCTGCTGCGCGACGCGCGTAAAAACGGCAATCGTGTCGTTACGGGTATCGGCATGCTGCTGCATCAGGCGCGGCCCGCGTTCGAGGCGTGGTTCGGCGTCATGCCCGATGTTGACCCTGATCTGGTGAAAAAGGTGCTGGCATGATCGTCGTCGGACTGACGGGTTCGATCGGCATGGGGAAATCGGTACTCGCACGTCAGCTGCGCGCGCTGAATATTCCGGTGCACGCCTCGGACGAGGCAGTGCACAAACTGTTAGGATATAACGGCGCAGCCGTCCGGAAAGTCGCCGGGTTGTTCCCAAAAGCGTTACAAGATAACAGAATCGATCATAAAATTCTGGGCGCGATCGTCTTCAATGACGCAGTTGCGAGAAAAAAACTCGAAAAAATTCTGCATCCCATGGTACGTGCCGAGTCCGAGAAATTTTTGCGTAACCAGAGAAAAAAGGGCAGAAAACTGGCCGTTCTGGACATTCCTCTTTTGTTTGAGACGCATCAGGCGCGCCGTTTTGACCACATCATCGTGGTCACAGCGCCACAATTTGTCCAAAAACGGCGCGTACTGTCACGGAAGAACATGACGGAACAACGCCTGCGTGCGATACTGGGTTTGCAGATGTCCGACCGTGAAAAACGCGCCCGCGCGGACACGGTCATCAATACCGCCCTTGGGTATCGCGCCACGCTGATGGCCGTAAAACGGTTACTGACGCACCTGAAGGGCGAAGGGAAAAAGGATAATGACGAACACCGATCCTAAAGTATGGGCCTTCGTCCACGTGACGCACGAAGATCTGGGATCGTTCGAACATGTCTTGCGCGCGCATCACATCCGCCCGCGCACTTTTCTGACCGGCACCTGCGACATCGAATGCCTCGACCCGGCCGAGGCCGATCTGGTCATCATTATGGGCGGCCCGATGGGCGTGTACGAGGCCAACAGCTATCCCCACCTGCATCATGAAATCCGTTTTGCGGAAGAACGCGTGGCGCTGGGCAAACCCATCCTCGGCGTATGCCTTGGGTCCCAGATTCTGGCCAAGGCGCTGGGCGCCCGCGTTTACAAGGGCAAGCCGGGCAAGGAAGTGGGCTGGAAACCCGTCTCCGTGAACGAGGCCGGCAAGAAAACCGCGCTGAAACATCTCGATCAGGAACACTGCGTCTGCGCGCACTGGCACGGCGATACATTCGACCTGCCAGGCGGCGCACAACTGCTGGCCAGTTCCGAAATGTATGAACATCAGGCGTTTTCATACGGCAAAAACGCGCTTGGCCTGCAATTCCATCCGGAAGTCACCGAAGTTAAACTGGAACGCTGGTACGCCCGCCTTTTGTGCGACATCCATGAATCCGGCCAGACGGTGGAAGGCATGCGCGAACTGGCCCATCGCCACGGCGACCGCCTGAAAAACCAGAACCGCTGCTTCTTCACCGACTGGCTGGACGACGTTGCGCCGGGCCTTCTTGTGAAACAACCGCACGCGCTGGTTGACGCCGTATGACACGCCCCCCTTATAATGGGGCATGCGTGAAATCGTTCTCGATACTGAAACCACGGGCATGGACCCGGCGACAGGCGACCGGATTGTCGAAATCGGCTGCGTCGAACTGATGAACCATGTGCCCACCGGGCGCACGCTGCATCTATACCTGAATCCTGAACGCGACGTACCGGCCGAAGCCGTGGCCGTTCATGGGCTGACCTATGACTTCCTCAAAAAACATCCGACCTTTGCCGAAGTGGTCGACCAGTTTCTTGAATTCATCGGCGATGACGTTCTGGTCATTCACAACGCAGAATTCGATATCAAGTTTCTGAACGCCGAATTGCGCACGCTGGGCTTCCCCGCGTTGCAGATGCGCCGTGTCATTGACACCGTCATGGTCGCGCGCCGCAAATTTCCCGGCTCGCCCGCCAGCCTTGATGCGCTCTGCCGGCGATTTAACGTCGACCTCTCAAGCCGTTCGCTGCACGGAGCGCTGCTCGACTCCGAACTTCTGGCGGTGGTCTATCTTGAATTGCTGGGCGGGCGCCAGCACGGTCTTACCCTCGATACCCCGCCGCTGAAATCCGCGATGCAGGAAGGTACAAACATCCCGGTGGTGGAAGCCCGCCTCCCGCGTCCCTTACGTGTGTTCACGCCGACACCGGAGGAAGAGGCCGCGCACGCAGCCCTCGTCGAAAAACTGAAAGACCCGATCTGGAAAAAAGCCTGAAACGCCCGAACGCGGCTTACGCCGCGCTGGTGTTCGCTGCGCGCGCCTGCGCCAGGTACTGGTCGCGGTACATCCCTTCGAAGTCCACCGGGTTGAGCAGCAGCGGCGGGAAGCCGGCCTGGCTGGTCACTTCGGCCAGGATCTGGCGTGCGAACGGGAAAGACAGTTTCGGCACTTCGATCATCAGCAGCGGGTGGTGATGCTGCTCCGGGACGACATTCCCGACCGATGCGACGACGCCGTAATCAAGCTCGACGATAAAGACGACATCCTTTTCACGCGTGGCCTGCGCCTCGATATGCAGGATGACTTCGTAAGCGGTGGCCTCCGGGCGCACCGGGTCGATCTTGCGTGCATCCAGCGTAACGTTGACGTTCATGGCCGGCACGGGCTGTCCCGGCATCAGGCTTTGCGGCGCGCGGGGGTTTTCCAGCGACAGATCCTTTATATATTGAGCATGAACGGTCAGCGGCACCATGCGCGGGGCGGGATTATCACTTTGATTCTGCGGTTGATTTTCGGCCATGGTCTTTTGATATCGTCAGTTGTGTTCAAGTGCTGTAGCATGCGGCTTCTTCAATAACAAGATATGGGACCTTTATGGAGTTCTTGGAAAAAATTCCGACGGATATTCTCGTCTACGCTGCGATCGCAGGCGTGCTGCTGCTGTGGCTACGCAGTGTGCTTGGCACGCGCAATAACGAGGGCCGTCAGCGTCCCAATCCCTTCATAGTTCCGCAAGGCGGGGCCATGACGCAAGCAGGTCAGGGTGCGGCTGCTGCACCGTCTGCGAATACAGGCACGCCGGTCGATGCCGCGCTGGTCCAGATTGCCCTGGCCGATCGCGGGTTCGACACCAACCGTTTTCTTGAAACGGCAAAGGAAACCTTTTCGTCCGTGGTCACGGCCTTCGCCGATGGCGACCGCGTCAAACTGAAAGAAATGTTGACCGAATCCGTCTACGCCGGATTTGACAAGGCGATCGCCGTGCGCGAAGCCGCCGGACATAAGGCCATGACCGAGGTGCTGATGATCCGCGATGCCGATATGATCGATGCGAAACTCGATGGCCGCATGGCATCCATCACCCTGCGCATCAAGGCGGACGAGTCCTATGCGCTGACCGACGCCACCGGCAAAACTATCGCGGGCGATTCAGAACGCGTTGTCACCATGACCGATGTCTGGACCTTCACCCGCGACGTGAAGACGAAGGGCTCGCCCTGGCTGGTGTCGCAGACGCGCGATGACGTGAAAGAAAAAGACGCTCCCGTCCTGCCCGAGGCTGGCATCACCGTCTAGCCCGGCAGCATTTTGCCCAGTTTTTTCCCTGCAAGTATATGCAGGTGAAAATGCGGCACTTCCTGACCGCCGTGCGTACCGGTATTCGCAATGACCCGGTAGCCGGCGGCGTCCAGTTGTTTCTCCGCCACGATTTTACCGATGGCCGCAAAAAAGGCGGACTGTTCCTCGGCGCTGGCCTTTTGCGCGAAATCGGTCAGCGTTTCGTACGCGCCCTTGGGAATCACCAGGATATGTGTCGGCGCCTGCGGATTGATGTCGTTAAAGGCCAGAACATGCGTGTCTTCGTAGACCGTGCTGTTCGGGATTTCCTTGCGCAGGATGCGGGCGAAAATATTATTCGGATCATAGGTCATTGGGCGTTCCTTACGTGTCGGGATAGATTTTCTGCCATTCGGACGGGCGCTCGGCAAAGGGCACGGCCTTCCAGCCGCGGTTCAGCACGTCCAGCGCGGGGTCCAGGAAAATACCGTCCTGCATGATCGGTGCACCGTCCAGAATGATTTCACCTTTTTTGCCGTACAGCATGGTGGTGATGTCCCAGTGCAGCAGGCTGCGGTTGCCGTTATCGACTACGACCGGATCGCCGATGTAATCGGTCATGGTGTAGGCGTCGCCGAGCGCAACATGAAAAGACCCGCCGATTTTTTCCGATAAAAGAATGCTGGTGACGTGACGTTTCAGGTAAGGGTTGGTGCCGATGCCGATTTCGCCGATACGTCTGGCGCCGTCATCCACCGACAATGCCTTATCCAGATGCTCCTGCCCCTTTTCCGCGCGCGCTCTGGTAAGCGTGCCGTCTTTGAAGACAAGGGTGATATTCTCAATAATCGCACCGGCCTCTTCCTTGGCTGAAAAACGGCCCTTGGCCACGATGATGCCGTTGGTGGAATCGATTTTGGGCGCGGAAAAAACCTCCGACCCCGGAATGTTACGTGCGATGACCGAATTGCAGAAGGTGAACCCGTCGATATTCATCGTAAGGTCGGTTCCATCGGCATTGGTAAAGCGTAATATTTTTCCGGCGTTCAGTTTTTCGATCAGCCTGTACTGCGCTTGCTTGATCAGGTCCCATGGCTGGTCGCACATGCGGAAATACAGTTCGGCATAATCCTTATACGGGATGCCGTCGACCTCCGCGTCCCGCTTTGTGGGAATGGATGTCAGAACCGTGCGCAACCGGCCCGCGAGGACCTTTTCACGCCATGGGCGCAGCAGGTCGCGGTATTGCCGGCTTTTGGCGGTATCGGGCTCGATCAGCGGGCCTTCAGGCAGGTTGTGTTGTACGAAAATGCGTGTTGTGACGTTCGCGCGCACGTTCAGAAAATGCGCGGCCAGTGCCTGCAAGGCCGTCTCGTCGGCATATTTGAAAAGAACCGCGGTAAAATTATCGTCGTAAATGCCGATATCGAAATCGAGTTTGCGCACGGCGCATTTTTCGAACAGTACGGCGCCGATATACCGCGCCTGATCCCCGATCTCGATCACCGGCACGTCCTGATCCGACTGCACGATGAACAGCTTATCGGCCAGCGAATCCTGCAGTGCGCGGGGCGCGGGCGTTTCCGCAAAATCGCCCCAGTTCTGTAAGGGCGCTGCCGCAAGTTCGGTTTTGAAGGCGTCGTTGTGATGAAGGCCGGCGACAAAAATGCGGATCAGGCGGCGTGCCTTTTGTACGGCCCCGATGGCGTCATCCGTGTACAGGTCGTGACCGTATGATGCCATCGCCTGCGTGATTTCGGTTTCCCACAGGCCGGGATCGGCGGCAAAGCGGCTTAACAGTGCAACATCATTTGCAAAATGCGGGGAAACCGATTTGAGAATCATAAGCCCAATTTATAGGGCTATATCAGGCGCATCAAGGCATCACAGCAATTTGGTGTAATACCGGCCCGGCACAAAGGCGCCGTTGATATGCGCATAATAAGGGTGCGTACCGATTTGACGGTATCCGGCAGACTCGTACAGCTTGATGGCGGCGTCCATGGTTTCCCGCACATCCAGATTGATGACATTGTGACCCATGTTGCGTGCTTCGCTTTCTGCATGATCCAGAAGCATGCGTGACAGTCCGCGCCCGCGTGCCCACGGCGATACAAAAAGTCCGGTCAGCTGTACCGCGTGTCTCTGCGCCTCGTTATTCTGTGTCGGGCGGATCAGCTGGCATGTACCGCACACGACACCGTCGAGACGGGCGAGAAACAGCGCGCGCAGCGGCATGGCCGCCACGCCCTGCCAGAAACGTTCCAGCACATCGCGTGAGGGTAATTCCACCCATCCGAAGCCGCCGCCTGCCTTGATGGCGGCATCAGTCGCATCGCACAGGTCGTTGAGATCGCTGGACGCAATCGTATGCTCAACGCGTTCGACGGCCAGCAGCGGGCTTTTATGTTGTACGGATTGTTCCATTGTTCATTAATGATAGCGCGGAACAGGTGAAAAAAAAGAAAAGGTTTGCTGCAATTGAATATTGCGTTGCCGCACGTTTTTTACTTGGCGGACAGGTGCTGTCCGCGTGCTCCGCGGCGGTGGCCCTTGCGTGGCCGGTCGGCAAAAAGATGCAGCTGGCGCGACGGATTGGCGTCACGCGCCTGCCCGCGGGTCAGGCGTTCTGATCCGACCACGCCCATGGCGCTGCGCGTATCGATGGTCAGGGTCAGGAACAGCGGCTTGCCGTGCAATCCGTGCGGTTGCCCCTCTATCCTGCGTTGTACGTCTTTCAGCTGGTTCGCGGTCATTTTTGGTGTCGCTACCACCCACAGGCGCGGACCCTTGTCCAGCATGGTCTGGTTGGTGACGGTATAGACATGGGAATCGAGACCCAGCTTGACCTGATATTCGATCGGCGCATGGATCGTCATTTTCTGGCCCCACAGGTCGGAATCGGTGACGCTGCGCGCCAGTTCCTGTTGCCGCGGTGTGGCCTCGAATAAAAACAGGCGCGGCGTATCGCCATAAAACTGATTCTGCGTGCGGCTGTCGCGCCAGCGTTTGTAAATCGCATTCACCACGTTCTGGATGCGCGCGGGCTCACCCGCGACGACAAAGCGGGCGCATGACTGCACCGCTTCCTGATTGTTGAAGAACAGCTGGTGCAGGCCTTCTTTGCCCTTAAGCTGTTTGGCGACCTGCAGGTAATGCAGGATGTCGGTAATGTCGCGGGCCGGTACCGAAAGCGCGTTGGGATGCTGCGACATCCAGGCATCCTTGTGCCAGAGCCCGCTACGCGGGTCGCTGACGGCCGTATTGAAGCGCGCGGCAAGCCCGCCAAAGCCGATTGAAAAATTGATGTTCACGCGGATGGGGCGCCCATCCAGCAAGGCCTGTTTGAAGCTGACGACATGTTCCGCCATGTGCGGATCATTCCGGTATTCGCAGTCGGGCGCATGATCCTCGATCGCATGCGATCGCCAGTGCGGTACGCGCAGCTGGATATTGCCGTTGGCTGGGATCGCCTGCGCCCGGAAGCGGTCCGGCAGGTCGTCGCTGTCGTTGATGCCAGAGACATGGATAAGCCGCGCGTCGCAGTCGGGGCATCGCACCCGCCCTGCATCGGTCAGTTTGCGGTATTCGTCCTTGGACAACTCATCCGCAAGGATGGGGTCGCCGTCGTGACCTTGACTGTCTGTAAGCCGTCCTACAAGCATGCCTGTCTGTATATTCTATGTAAAATAAAATTACAAATTCAGCGTCTTAACCATTTCTAACTAACCCGCGTCGTCCTATCCGGCAACCATTCCTTGCGCTTTCGGGATGTCCTGTGCTTGCATCAAACAAAAAGAAGAACAGGGAATTTCAATGAGTAAGGGGCTTGAACCCGAAGATTGTCTTCGCGGCCACCAGATCATTCCGACCGCCCGCATCGAGGCCATGCTCCGGCGTGAGGGCTTCGAGCTGCGCGATAATCACGGCGGCACCTCGCATCGCCGCTATATTCATAACAGGTATCATGAGATCGCGCTCAACGTCATCGCGGGTACTGACAAGCGGGATACACAGGTAAGGGCGGCCAAGGCTGTTATGCATGTCCGCGCCCTTGGTCATAAAAAAACGCCTTCCCCTCATGATCTCTGGCTGCGGCAGGTGGCGGCATCTATCGATTCCGCACGCGAAAGTTATGACATCGCAGAAGACGCACTCATCGTCACGCTCCCCGATCAGCCGCTGATTGGCATGACAGTGCCGTTTGATGTATGCGCGGCCACCGCGGTGCAGCTGATTGAAACCATGCGCCGCAACGCGCGCGACGTCACGCAAACGCTGGATCGGTTGGGCCGGGAATACGGCATCCTGACGGAAACTGACCCGGACAACACCCTGCACGCCTATCATCCCGCATGGCGCACCGCCATTCACCTGAAACCTTTCGGTGAAACGGATAGGGATCCGCTGGTCATTCTCGCTGGGTGGGAAGACATCTTGCGCGAACAAAAACAGGTCAGCGAAAAAACAACGGCGCTGGAGAAAATGGCGTCCATGCTTGCGGCCCGCTGGCCGGATGATGAAATCGTGATCGCGCATGGGACTGTCGTGGTTCGCGACGGCGCATGGCCAGAAATGGGAATCACCCTGACGTTGAAGACCACGCCCGCGGACATCGATGCAAAATACCGGCGTCTCAAAAAAAACGCGCATGATTTTGCCGCGCGCATCGGCAGGCTGGAAAACGAATTCGAATTCAGGACGCGCCGGGGGAAAAAGCGAAGCTTTTATATCGACCACATGGTGTACGAACACATGTCGGCCGTCATTCACCGCTATGGGCGCGGCGGCGACAACCGCAAGGCCTTCGACGTTCTCGCGCGTCTTGAAGAAGCCGTGTGTGAACGGGATAAGGAATTCAAGGCGAATGAAAGCGACGCCGGTTCCATCCGCATCCATTGCAAGAATTATACAACCCGCGAACAGGACGGGCTTCTCGTGCACGATGGCGATTTTTATCAGCCGGGCACGCGCCACCGCCAGCGCATACATTTTGTCGAAACACCGCAGGGTCGGCGCTCTATCGCACAGGACAGCGCCCTTTATCAGACCCTTCTGCTGGCGTGTACCCATGACTTTGAGCATGCGGTCCGTGCACAGGGTTTTCGGGCGGAACGTATTCCCGGCGGCCTGAGGCTGACTCACATGTATTATGACGGTATCAGTGTGGATATGCCGCATTATGACGAAGTGCGCGGCATGGTCGGCGGATTTAAGGCATTGGGTGAAAAATGCCTGCATGCGCGTGATTTCAAAGCCGTGCTGGCCGAATACGTGGAAGCCCAGAAACGCACGTTTGACGGTTTCCTGGGTGTAATGAAAGAGGCAAACAGGCTGACCCGCATCCGTTTCCAGGAACTGGACGCAGAATTCAGGGCGCTGAACGCCGAGCTCGAGAAAAAATACGGCTATAAATGCAGGCAGATGGGCGCGGGAAAAAATGCGTATCTGCAATATATGGTGATGGGCAAGCCGCGCGGGCTTGGCCCTGCGCAATTCACGGTGCCCGTCGCCTGCATCGGCGAAAAGGGGCATGAACTGCACCTCTTCACGCCCGAAACGATAAAGACCCTGCGCGATCTTCTCGCAAAACAGCATCCTCCGGCACCATTCAGGGCCGCGCCTTCAAGGCCGCAGAGAGCGATCATGGATGCGATTTTATCGCTGTCGCCGCAGAAAGATATAAAAGGCCCCGTGGCCGCCGTCCCGCTGCCGCGCGGGAACAGCCTTCAGCACAAAATCTTTTAAGGGCGCCTCGTTGACCCATTCCTGAATGCGCGCGCGTAGAATGCCGCGCCCGTCTTTACCTTTGCCGGTAATCGCAAGAACGCATCGGTAACCCCGCCTGCGCGCCTCGCTTAGAAAACGTAAAAAAGCATCATGTGCTGCCGCCTGGCCATGTCCGTGCAGGTCGATGGTGGCCTCGATCTCCATCTGCCCGCGCACCAGTTTCTGTTCCGTGCGCCGGTCCATGTCCCGGCCTTGCGGGGCTGTCATCACGGGCGTTCTGACGGGAGCTGCCCGGGCGGCGGCGGTGCGCGGCGCGGCCTTGACCGTGCCGGTGGGCGACAGCGGCGGGGCAGGGGCCTTGCGGCCTTTCAGCGGCGTGATGTCGGCTGCGACCAGGGCCCAGAGCCCTTCTTCATCAACCCCTCCGTCTTTGCCGCGCCGTGCCATGTGCGTGCCACATCTCTCTTCCAAAATGACTATTCCTGCATTAACGATATAATACCCGCCACGTCAAAGATGGAATATATCCGATGATCCGCGCGCTGATGCTTGTATGTGCCCTTATGCTGGCGACGCCCGCCTTTGCACAGACCGCGCCCGTCCCCGGGGCCAATGCGCCGGTGACCGCCCCCGTAACGCCGGACCCTGGCCCGCCGCTGCTGATGCTGACGCGGGGCAAGCCCACCCATCCCGAACGTCTGGTCATGCTCTGGTACAAAATGGTCGGGCAGACGCCGGACTTCATGGCGTGGGCCAAAAAGTCGCCTTTCCTGAAAAAGGCGCATGCTGATGATTACGACACCATCGTCAACAACGAAACCAACCGCCTTCAGCAGGAATGGAACGAATTCGATCCCACCGATATGATCAACGTGCAGGTGCGGATCAATCTGAACCGTTACAGCACGCTTCAGGAAATGCTGACGCTTAATGAATTCACGCCCAGCACGTTTTTCAGCTTCATGATGTACGACATCAATGTCGCCATCGTTCCGCAAGGCATTGCCGAATTTCACAAAATGAAAAAGTCCAAGGCCGAAATGAACACGATGCTGGAAAAGGCGGGCGGCGGACAGGTCACTGCTGAAATCCTTCTCAAGCCCATTCAGGCCGACAGCAAGACGCCGTTTCGCCACAACAAGCTTTCCTACTGGCTGATCCTTGGTAAGATTCAGGAAATGCGCTTCTGGTCTACGGCCAATAATCAGGACACGTTGTTGTGGATGCACCGTGCCGATGACTATCATCCGGCTGAGGATAAAAGCCTTCTCGATCTCAAGGCGGGCGCCCAATGATATCGCGCATCGACCAGCAGCCGAATATTCCAAAGGCGCCGGTCGATCCGCGCAAGACGGATGAATCGGATACAAGGCAGGCGCTGCACCGTCACGATCCTGAATTCTATAAAAAGAAAGATGACGATCAGGAGCAACCCGGCTTCCGCGACCCTTACGAGGATCTCACGGACGTCTCCGTACCGGCACTTAAAAATTTCCTGATGAATCTTCTCGATAAAATCGGCGGAATGAGCGCCCCGTCGCCGCAACAGGTGCCTTCCGCCGATCAGACGCGCGCGGCATCGTCGCCGCAGGCTGCGGCTGCTGTCAGCGCTTATCAGACCGGCGCGCGGCGCGGCGTTTCAACCCCGCCGCCGCTCGCCCCGGTGCCGGTATCCGACGCCCCGGCTACGGCATTCGAACAGGCGGCTGCGGGACTTGAGCGCGCCGACGTGCTGGAACTGATCCGCGAACTTGACCGCCTGTATGGCGATGGCATCACCGCCATCGCGCTGGAAAAGGGCGATGGCTTCCTTGCGTCAATTCGCGCAGGGATAGATCGGGCGCGTGGCATTTAATCCTAAAAAATAACTGACGCATTCTGATACGATTCAGATAGAATCAGTTTCAGGTACAGTCATCGTCAGTTTTCAAGGGGCTCCCCCGTATTGACCAATTTGTTGCACCTCTCCTTCAGTTTCTCCGGCACCGGTCCGGGTGCGCCTTCTGCAAAATACGCTGTGATCCAAAACCTCCCTGTCATGGAGGTTTTTTGCATTTAAGTCCTTTCGCCTGACTCTGTCCTTCAAACCCCTACAAAGGAAACCGCCCTATGTCGAAAATGTCCCGGAAAGAAAAGCACGCCAACTTCCGCAGCATTAAGGGTGGCAAGGACCGCCTGACCGGAGGGTCCGCCTTCAACGACACCTGGGATCCGATGGCCGAGGAAATCGACCGCAACCGCGACCAGTCCTATATCAAGCGCGTCAAGCCCCGCACCGAAGGACAGAAAGTGCTGATGGATGCGATCAACGAACATGCCATGACGCTGGCCATCGGGCCCGCGGGTTCGGGCAAGACGTATCTGGCCATTTCCGCCGCGGTGGAGGCGCTGGAAGACAACAAGATCGACCGTATCATTCTGTCGCGCCCCGCGATGGAGGCTGGTGAAAGCATCGGATACCTGCCCGGCGACATGCACGAAAAAATGGCGCCGTATCTGCGTCCGCTTTACGACGCCCTTGGCGATCGCCTCGGCGGCAAGCGCGTGCGTCAGTACATGGACGAAGGCACGATTGAAATCGCGCCGATCGGGTTCATGCGCGGACGTACGCTCAACAATGCCTTCATCGTGGTCGACGAGGCGCAGAACTGCACCTTCCAGCAGCTTAAAATGCTGCTCTCGCGTCTGGGCTGGAACTCCACCATGGTGGTCACGGGCGATCCGGACCAGAGCGATCTTCTGCCCGGCATGTCGGGTCTTGCCCAGGTGGCGGCCAAGCTTGAGAACTGCCGGAATGTAGGCATCGTCAATCTGAAGGCGTGTGACATTGTCCGCCATCCGCTGGTTGCCGAAATGCTGGCAGTGCTTTAAATAGCGGGTGTGAACAGACACCGCGCAACCCGTTTACTGATTTCCGTTCTGGTCGGCGTTTTATGCGCCGGCCTGATCGGCTATATGCAAAGCCGCGCGCCGGGGGCGGGCGGTGCGCAGAACGGTTACGTCGGCCAGAAGTTCGGCGGCGATTTCACCGGGCTCACCGACCATAATGGTACCCCGCTGACGAAGGATGCATTCCCCGGCCAGTACCAGCTTGTGTTTTTCGGCTTTACCAACTGTCCGGCTGTCTGCCCTGCCGAACTTCAGAAAATCACCTATGTGCTGAAAAACCTGCCGCCGGAAAAACGCACAAAACTCAAGCCCATCCTGATCACTGTTGACCCCGAACGCGACACGCCGGGCGTCCTGAAATCCTATATCTCTGTCTTCGACCCGGCGATTGCCGGCGTCACCGGCACCCGCGCGCGGATCGACCGGCTGATTTCCGATTGGAAAATCTATGCCGCCAGGGTCCCGCTGGAAGATGGCGGCTATACCATGGACCATTCCGCATTTCTGTATCTGCGCGACCCGGAAGGCCGCCTGATGGCCGTATATCCGCATGAGGAAACGCCTGACGCATTGCTTCAGGCCGTCAGCGCCCAGCTGGGCGGGTAAACAAGCTTTGCCAAAACGCCTCAAAATTTGTTAAAATAATAAAAAACAGGGCTACAAGGGCTTAGAGGGCTTTAATGCGCGGCAGGTTTCAGCTACCTCTCTTTTTTGCATTTTTCATCATATTTTCAATAGGTTATGTGCGCCCTGCAAGCGCCATTTACACCTGCGACCAGTGCGTTGTCAGCGCTATCGTGGGTCCGGGCGGTGTCTATACCGGCCCCTTCAAATCGATGATCCCCGGTGAAACCGAAGGCGCGGACGAAGAGCCGATGGCCGTAAGCCCGCCCACCTCGCTGGTCGATTACTTTGAAAAAGTCTGGTGGCCCCGCATGGTCGAACTGACCAAGGCCCAGCAGGGTGCAGCTGACAAGACCTCCACTCTTTTAAGCTCCATGGGTGCCCGTACCGCTGAGGCGCAGCAGATTGCGCAGTACCAGCAGGACACCAAGCGCATGAACCTGGAAACTCAGATGAACGCGGTCGGACGGACGGAAACCCTCTGCCCCGAACCGTCGATGGGTCAATCGTCGCTGGCCCTGCAGTTCATGGCCATTCAGGCACTGAACAACCTGGTACGACTTTCCGCTCGCGAAATGGCCGGCGATAAATCCCTGCCCGCCTACGCGCGTGGCAAGCTGGAAAACGACAAGGCCCGCGTCAAGGAACGCATCGACATGCAGCTCTGCACCAAGGACGGTGCCGACGGTGCGGCCAGTGAATATTGCACGGCCACCAAGCCGGAACTTGAAAACGCAGACCAGCTGGCGTCCAGCGCCCTTGGTTCGTACGTCTATGACGACTCCGAACAGCCGGAAAGCCCGCACAACGTCAATCTCGTCAAACGCTACGTCGATAACGTTTTCTCGTCGCGTATTTTCGAACCGCTTCCTGTCTCCATCACCAAGCAGGAATCCCTGCCGCCCGATGCCGTGCAGGTGATTGCCGACCAGAATACGCTGGCGGCGCGCACCACGATGTTCCAGCACCCCTTCATGGAACAGCAGGCTGACCGTTCGCCCGTCAATGGCGAGGTCAAGGCGCTCGATTCCCTCGAGGCGGCCATCAACCGTGCCGGCTATGACGGCCCGGCCAAGCAGATGATTCTCAACAGCAAGGGCAAGGTCTCCCGCGCGTCCGAGGAGTATATCCGCTTCAAGATCTATGAAAGCGATCCGAAATCCATGTCTGTCGACTTGGCAGACGTGGGTAAGTTCAGCGTTTCGAACCTGATGGTGGTCTCGATCCAGAAACAGATGAAGGAAATGACCCTTCTGTATGACATCCGCGAACAGATCAAGCAGACCAACCTGCTGCTCGGCGCCCTGGGTGCCGTTCTGATCGAACCGCAGTACCAGGATCTCCGCGAACGTATCCAGACCCTCCAGTCTGACGGCAGCCGCGGCGAATAACCGGTCTTTCAGGGGCTAGGCCCCTGAATCTTCTCTCAAAACCGCCCAAATGCCCCATCTGGCATAGTCCTTGCAAATTACCGGCCATAAGCCCGCCTGTGGGTAGTGATGACCATAGGTTTGAATTGCAAGGATGAATTCATGGCCACGGTAAGCCCGCTTTCAGTCGCTCTTTCCGGCCTGCGCACCGCGCAGGCACAGATCGGCGTGACCTCGAACAACATCGCCAACGCCTCGACTGACGGCTACACCAAAAAAACCCTCAACCAGTATACCGTCGTCATCGGCGGACAGGGCGGCGGTGTCGATGTCGGTCTCGTTGAGCGCCATGTCAACGACCTGTTGCTGAAAGACCTTCGCCGTCAGATCTCCCTGACCGCCGGCCTTGAAACCACCAAGTCGTATCTGAGCCAGGTTCAGTCCCTTCACGGCACGCCGGAATCCGACACCTCGATCACATCGTCACTCAGCAACCTGAAAACCGTTTTCTCGCAGCTCGCAAACCAGCCGGAATCCGACTACCTTATCGAAACCGTATACGACGCGGCCCAGCAGACGGTTAAAAAATTCTCGCAATACACCATGTCGATCACGCAGCTGCGCAACTCCGCGCAAAGCGAGATGAAACAGTCCGTCGATACGATCAATCTGCTGACCTCGCAGATCGCAGATCTGAACAAATCCATCAAGGCTGCCCGTGCGCAGCTGCGCTCCAGCGCCGATCTGGAAGATCAGCGCGATCTGTCCATCCGCAATCTCGCGCAGCAGCTCGACATTTCCTACTACGCCAACAACGACGGCTCGGTTACGGTGATGACGGCGACCGGCGATCTTCTGGCCCATACGGAAGCGGTGCCGGTCAATTTCAATCCCAGCCAGGTGGGGGTCCAGTCTTACTATCCGGCCAGCGCCGCCGCCATTATTCTGGGGAATCCCTCCAACGGAACCGACCTGACCGCCAGCGCCAGTCTCGGCGGCAAGCTGGGCGCCCTGGTGACCTTGCGCGACAAGACCTTGCCCACATATCAGGCGCAGATGGATGAACTGGCCTATCAGACCGCGTCCCGTTTCTCGGCCGAAGGCATGGATCTTTTTACCCTGCCCAATGGCACTATTCCCAACAACGTGCCATCTGACTATGCGGGCTTTGCCGATAACATGATGGTCAATCCGGCAGTGACGAATAATAAATCGCTGATCCGTTCCGGTACCGACCCGCTGACGGTGGTGCAGGCCGGATCGAACGAAGTCCTGCGCAAGATTGTCGAATTCGCCTTTGGCGATGTTGCCTATCAGCAGGCAACGGCAGCCACCACCATCACCACCGGCCCCGCAACGCTTTTCACCGAACTGGGCCTTACCGGCCAGGCCCGTGTCATCGGCAACCAGAATGTGCAGACCCTGGCCACGCTTGCCGATAGCGCATTCATCAATCCCGGTACAAACGATACATTTACCCTTCAGGTCGGCGCCGGCCTGCCTCAGACGATCACCATTACCGCCGGCATGAATGCCTCAGGGCTTGTGGGTGCCATCAATGCGGCGATACCCGGCGCGGCCGCGCTGACCTCCGCCGGTCAGCTTGTCCTGACCACGTCGGGTGACCTGACCATCGGTGCAGGCACGCTGGGCGCTGCCGGTCTGGCCGAACTGGGTCTGAGTGCTGGCGTCACGAACGCAGAATCGCCTTCGTTCAAAATCGGCCTTGGCAATAACGATCCTGTTACCGTGACCATTGATCCCACGGATACCGGCACAACACTGCTGGGCAAACTTAACGCCATCACGGGAATCGATGCGTCCATCGTCGCGGGCAAACTGACTATCCGGCCTGAAAATGGTGGCGACATTTCCATCGCGGACGGGCTGAAAACACCGCTGCAGGCCCTGGGCATGACCCTGAATGAAGTGTCACACACCCCGTTCAACATGACAGGCCTTGGCCCCGGCGCGAACTTAAGCGTCAGCCTGTCTGGGATTTTGACGCTGGCCGAATATTCCACGCAGCTGGTGGGGATACAGTCGCAGGAAGCGCAGGGCGTCGAACTCGATCTGACCAATGAAACCAGCTATCGCTCGACGCTTGAATCCCAGCTTCTGAATGAACACGGGGTGAACATTGACGAGGAAATGGCCCATCTCATTTCCATTCAGACCGCCTATAGCGCGTCTGCGCGTACGATCAGCGTCGTGCAACAGATGATGGATGAACTTTTGAATTCTATCCGCTGATAAAGCCGTAAGGAGATAATCATGACCACCGTTTCCACCCTTGGCCAGCAATTGGGCGTCATTGCCCGGATGAAGGAAATTCAGGGCCAGATGAACACCTATCAGGAACAGGTGACATCCGGCGTCAAGCATCAGACCTTCGCGGGATATGGCGTTGAATCACTCAAGATTCAGCGTTACCGCAGCGGCATGAAAGAACTGGAGGCGTATGGTTATAACATCGCCAACGCCCAGATGCAGATCCAGCAGATGGATGATGCCATCGAGGAAAACACCGTGCAGGCCAGAAATCTTCTGAGCGCCATCGGTATCCAGCTCAGCCGTGGGACCGAATTCGATCTGGCCACCATCAAGCAGACAGCCTCGACCGCCCTTCAGATCATTGAGGCCAACGTGAATGTCGAGGTGGGTGGGCGATACCTTTTTTCCGGATCTGACGTCACGAACAAACCGCTGAACGGTACAAGCGGCGCTGATAACAATCTGGCGCTGAAGGTGACTGATTGGCTGGACGGTACCAACGATACCGATGCCTTTCTGGCCAGCTTCGATGCGCTATCGGATGCTGAAAGCGGGTTTTCCAATACGGTTCAGACCGCAAAAAACGTCTATGTCCGCGCCGACGATAATTATGAAGTCGATTATACCGTCAAGGCCAACAGCCCGGGTATGAAAAAGGTGCTGAATGGTCTGCGGGCAATTTCCCAGATGGAATTTCCGGATGAAACAACGGATGTTGCCAGCAAGGAAGATTTTTATAAGGTCATCGATCACCTTTATTCCACCATTCAGGATGGTGTAAACGCGCTGCGCGCGGACTCGGCCAAACTGGCAAATGCGACGGCTGTCCTGTCGAACATTCAGACCAATCACGAGAATGATATCCAGTCGATGCAGACGCTGATGGAGCAGACTGAAACGGCCGATCCCACCGACGCGATCATTAAATTTCAGACCCTGCAAACCCAGCTTGAGGCGTCGTATAACGTCACCTCAATCATGAGTCAGCTTAGCCTCGCGCGCTTTCTGGGCGGATAAAGGCTTTTAAAAGAGACCGGAAGGGCCGAGCGGCGCACCATCCGCTGGCGATGCGCTGGGCGGGGGTGCCGGCTGGCCCTCCACCGGCATCGGACCGGGCGTTGATGCGATGGGGGGCGGTGTGTTGCCGTCCACGCTGCCGCCTGTGGCGTTGGCCACGATATTCGCAGCCGCGGCGCGGGCCTCACTTGTCGAACCGTTTGCGCCGCTGGGCAGGTTGCCCGTATCGACACCGGATGATGACAACGCCTCGGCCAGCGGATTGATCGCCTGCATATTTGCGTTGCTGTCTTCTTCGCCGGGTGCCGGACGCAATTTGATCATCTCGCCGTCCATGGACACACGGACATCGCCCGGGCGGACGCTTTCAACGACCGTGCCATCCGGCAGGCGTGTACCGGCATGAACGGTATACCGAATGGTGGGATCGGTGGAATGCACAAGAACGCCTTTGCATTCGCCGGCAAGGCAGGTCAGTTCTGCCCATTTATAACGGGTCTTGCGGGCTTCGATTTCGGCAAGGCGCGCTTTTTCTTCGGCCTCTCTCTTCTTGCGGGCGGCCATTTCCTCGTCGGACTCGCCTTTTTTGCGGTCGGGTTCAGCCTCTTTGGCTTTCACGACCATGTCCTGGTAATATTTTTTACGCTCCGCGACCAGGTCGCTGTAAAGCTCGGGATAGGCGGCAAGGCAGGGACCGTTGGCGGGCAGTTGCTCGCAAATGCCGCGCGGCGGCGGCGGGGCCGGGAAGCTTACCCCCATGCCGCCATAGGCCTCGACGATCTTGTCGAGTGCGGACTGGCGCATGACCAGCTTGTCGAGCAGGCTGATCTGGTAATTCAGCTTCATCGTATCGGACAGATACGGGTTGCCGATCGCATAAAACGAATCGTCAAAATCGACACCCAGATTGGCGATTTCATCGGCGGTGATGATCTGCGGAATGGCAAAGGGTGGCATTTCTTGGGCCTTCGCGCCGCCGGAAAATACCAAGCCACTGATAAATAAAGACAATATTGCTAAATGGCGCATCGAATGAATCCCTGCTCACCATTATAAGCGAAAACAGGGGCCACTTCTACGGCCCAGCGCAACCGTCAAAGCATTGGCCGAAATTGCTGATATTCAGGGTGCGAATATTCACGCGCGGCGCGGTAATGGTCCGCTCCCGCCCCGGGCCTGTACCGCCAAAGACAAGGTCGCCCGAATTTCTGATATCAATGACGCCGGCCTTGCCGTTCGCCACGTTGATATTGCCCTGGGTCACGATACCGCTGCGCAGCTGGTTGTCGACCAGCAGCGATTGTGATGCAACCGACGTGGCCGACAGGCGATGGGCATCGACCGTGCCAGCTGTCAGCACCCCGCCATCCGGCATGGTCAGGACGGTGTTGTTGGTATTCGTCAGGTTGCCGGTGGCGACTGTCGAACCGTCAAGGAAACGGGCGTTGTTGGTCACCTCGACCAGGTCCTGCGTACCCATGCCGTCATTGCCGTCACCATCCACGATCAGATGGTTCTGGGCGTTATAATCCTGTTTTTCAGTATCAGTCAGCGCGTTTTCGATACGCAGGTTATTCGTGCGCGACGTATCCGCAATCAGGGCTGAACCGTTCACGCTCATCGTATTGCTGACGGTGGCTGACCCCTTGACGATGGCCGTGCCACTGACGCACAGGACATTGTTTTCACAATCCGCATGAAGACCGGGATTGGACGCGGCTGTAAGGGCGCGCGCTGAACCGTCATTACCGATATTGATATCGTCGCCGCCAAAAATATCGTTACCGCCAAGATTGAGTGGACCGAACATCGTATTGCGGCGCAGGGCGGGATCGACGTCCGGCAGGCGGTGCAGGTAATCACCGCCGACTTCTTCGATGTTTTTGTACATGTAATAGACGAAATAACTGCCGTCTTCGAGGGAATCGAGGTCCGGATTAAGGTTGTTGATGTACCACGCCGTGTTTTGCAGGCCATCGCTCGGGTTGATCTGCCACGATCCGAACGCGCTTTCGATGCGGGCGTCCGTCTTCGCGCCGTAACTGCGGATGAAGCCGCCATGTGGTCCGGCCTCTGTAGCGGCTGTGCGCACCTGGCTGTCGGGTCGTGGTGTGGTGGTGATGATCATCACGTCCAGTGCCGGGTCATCATTGGGATCGGCCCGGTCATCCGCCACGCGCAGCAGGATGCGCACATTGGAGCGAATGGGCGCATAGTCGCGGAACTGCGGGTTAAACAGACGCGACCCCTGAATGGTCACGCCATTCACGACAAAATTCTTGGTGATGTTGTTGGTGGCGGGCGCGGTCTGGTCGGCAATCAGCTCATAGCCGCCATTGCCGACGGCGGGATCGGCCGCTGCCTGGTAAAGCGCGTTGAAATTATCCAGATCCTGCAGGATAAGGTTCATCGACTCCGCGATGGTGTTCATGTACTTGGCATTCGACCGCGCCATTTCGCGTTCACCGAATGTCTGCAGCAGAAGGAAAACTGCAATCATCAGCGCGAAGACGACCCCGACGGACAGGATCATCTCCAGCAATGAAAAACCAGCCGTGTGTCTGCGTCTTTTGATCATCATGAACAGCTGTAAGAGTGATAGGCCTGACCGGAATTACCGGTACTGCGCGTAAACGTGCATTCACCGTAGTACTGCCAGCCATACAATGTGTTGCGCCAGTACTGACACATATATCCTGTGCCTGTGCCCCAGCAATTATCATAGACGGTATTACCAAGGTAATAGGTCGAACCGCGCGGCTCGCAATAGGTACGGCCATTCGTATGGGCGACGCATTCAATCTGGCGCGCGGCACCGCTGGGCGTGTTCATATTCGGATCGCTGTACCCGCCGGGGGCCTGCGCATTATCAAGATAAAGAATGGCGCTGTTGCCCGGCGCGTCCGCGGTAACGTTTGCGGCGGCCAGCCGTCCGGTCAGCTGGACGCCGTTGCCGACTTCCATCTGGTTGGTACTGAACTGGAAGGCGGGGCCGGGGGCCGCCCGTGCCATGACCAGCTGATTGGACGTGGCGCCGTTGGTGACAGACATGTTGCCCGCCTGATATTGCTCCGCAATGATGCTGCCGCCGGTGATGTTGGTGGTGGGTGCAAGCGCGGTGGTGCTGGTGTTCATCGTCGCGCCGGTCACCGTATCAAAGGTGGAAATGCCCGCGACGTTCGTCGTGTTCTGCACATTCGTAAAATCGGTGATGACGTTGCCCTTGGCGACCATGTTGTTGGCAACCATCATACGGCCGTCGCCGCCTGCCTCGCCCACTGTCTGGATCTCGCCACCGCTGATGGCGCATCCCGATCCGCTCAAGACGCGGTTGCCGCCATCGACAGCCGCTGAAAAGCTGCAGCCTGCTGTGGGGGTTTTCATGTTCAGGCGTACGTCACCGCCCGTATCGATACGCAATGCCTGTTCCACCGTCATGGCCTGTGCTGTGTCGGCCGCAGCCCCTTGCGCCTGACCGCGGAAAGCCGCGTTGCCTTCTACCAGGAATTTGTCCGCGATGACCGTGCCGGTGTTCTGCAGTTCATTGGCGTTCATGTCCAGGTTCGTCTGCATCCGGTTCAGTTCAGGACGTCCGTCGATCTGCACGCGGTACAGCCAGTGATCGTTGGCATCCGAAAATTCTGAACTGACCAGATCGTAGGTCGCCAGATACCCGCCATCCGTATCGGGTGTGGCGGCATAACCCGCCGCTGCCAGTGCCGCGCGCGGCACCGACCATTGATTGAGAACTGACGCCACAACGTTGGTGAAAGTCATGCTGGGCATGACCAGATCGGCGGAAATGCCCATCGCGGGGCCGCCTGCTGTAGCAGCATCGATAAGACGCTTGTTTCCTGCGCGGACGACATCGCCGGGTGGGTTGTCTGAAACCACGACCACCTCGATCGTGGTCAGGATGATGAAATTACCGAATGAATCCATCATCGCGTTGCCGGCAGTGTCGATTTTATTGACCTGCAGGTTGCGGCGGAAAACACGCATCTGCTGGCGGAATGCGTTTATGGGTTCGTAAGCCGACGGCAGGTAGTTATCCGGCTTCATGTCGTCGACGTCGATTTCCTGGAATATGTTCGGCGGATCGGCGCTGAACGTATCGAAATTGGCAAGCACGTAGTCATGCGCCGCCGTCCGCAGGCGCAGCATGTCTGTCGCCGCCTGCCTGTTAATCGCCCGCTCGGTCCATGAATTGAATATACCGTACATTCCTGCCAGCAGCAGGCCAAGAACGCCAATCGACAACAGCAGTTCCAGCAGGGTGAAACCTGCCTGTCTGTGCGCGTGGGTACCTGTATATCTCTTCATATCCATGTCTTACGGCGTAATGTTTGGCGGGACATACTGACGGTCGGCGCAGGCGTTCGCTACGTTTGCACCTTCCAGGCAGCGCCCGGTGGTGTTGATGATGGGCAGCGGCGCGTTACGGTCCGCATTACTGGTTGTACCGGCGCTCACCAGCGCATTTCCGGCCAGGAACTGAAGGTCGGCATTGCTGCCGCCCGGCTGCGCGCTGGTCACATTGATGGTGCCCGTATCGGCGATTTCACCGGCGATGGCGGTATAGGCTGAAGGCACGCCGCCGTTCATGATCGGCGTACTGCCCACCACGGTCGCGGTTGAATTGCTTAAATTCAGGGTGTTTGTGATCTGTGCCTGTGTACCGGTGCTGTCTGTAACGTGGACCTGCGCACTATTGCCGGTCATCGTATCGGTAATCAGTTCGGCTGTGACGCCGCCGCCAAAATTCCGGACCATCATGTTTCCGGACAGGTTGGTGGATGTGGTGACGTTCATCTGCGCGGGGCCGGTGGTCGTGCCTGCGCTGATGGAATCAAAGGTCGGCGTATCCAGTCGGTCGCTGACCAGTGCGTTGGCTTCGCTGATGGAACCGATCAGGGCATGACCCTTTGCCGCCACGTTGTTGGAATAGGCATAGGCATTGCGTTCCACAACCAGTGTGCCATTGGGGACGTTAAAGCGGTCATTCACGCCCGCAGGCAATGCGCGGGTATTGTAGACGCGCAGGTCACTGCCCAGGGCGATATTACCGTTCACGCGCATGGAATCGTCGTTACCGTTACCGATGAAAACATTGGTATCACCGCCGAAATCGGCGGTCTGCGGCATGGCTACAAGGCGCTGTGCCTGGATATTGGCGACATGGTTGATGTTGTAACGCAGGTCAGTGGTGGCGGAATCCGACAGCGCGTCGCACACATTGGTGGTTTCCTGATATGTGGCGCCGGCCGCATTCGTTGCCGTAAATTGCACCTGATTGGATGTCAGTGAACAATCGCCCGTCGGCGTTCCCATGCCAAGATCGGTCAGCATGGTGGCGTAGCCGGGATTTTCCGGCTGCGGAAAGCGTAAAACCGCGCGTAAATCCGGTTGAACGGCCTTCCACGCCGGCATGATCAGCGCACCGGGTTCAAGCACTGTCGGGCCGCCAAGGGGCGCCACAAGCGCGGCGAATTCATCGGGACGCAGGCAGCCTGTATCCCAGATGGCCGCCGCCGGGCCGCCGCCGCGGCAATCTGCCGAAACGTTGGTGTCGGTGCTGTCAAACAAGGGGGCGGTGATGGCGACGTTTTCTTTTCGGATGGCGGCGACCATTTCAACCGTCAGGTTTTTGGCGCCTTTACCGCCCGGTGCGTAATACACGAATGCCGAAGGCACGGTTGCGGGGTCCGTCGGTGACGATGCAATACCGTTCGGGCCCCAGTTGGCCATGATGATAAAGACAGGCATGTTCAGTGCGTTGATCTGCTGGCCGCCGGCATCGACGCGTCCGAAATTACCAGGCAGGTAACCGTCCGCAATCAGTGTCGCCAGCGGAATGGATGTTGGCGTGGCGGCAGTGGCGCGCAATGTGGCATCGGCGGCATAACGGTCGCGCATGTAAAGACGCGCGGCCTTGGCGATCTCGACCAGTTCCCATCCGGCGACACGCGCCTCTATCTTGCGGACTTCAAAGCTGCTGAAACGGGCAATGGTGACAAGGATGGCACCGAAGAAGGCGACAAAAATCAAAGCCAGTAAAAGCGAAATGCCTTTCTGGTCCCTTCTCCCTGCGCACAAGGGAGGCGTGATGGCTCTGACGGCCTTTATACGTCTCCGTGTCATGATACCATATTGTAGATTAAGGGGATTAAGACTTTGTGAACTCTTGATAAATTCTACCTGAATCGCTTTTTAAAGGGATGGAAAAAGCACAAAGAAAAGAGGCCCCGAAAAGGGGCCTCTTTGTATTCAAGTCCTTGAAAGACCGGTCTTACTGGAAGGTCCAGGTCATTTCGTTGTTGGCGGCGGTGTCAGAGCAGGCTGCGGTCATCTGAGCCTGGGTGATTGCACCGGACGTCTGGTCAAAGGTCGTGCCACCGGCAACCAGCGAGATAAAGTCGTTGGCGTTCTGTGCACTGAACTGTTGGCCCAGGCGGATGCATGCACCGCGCGGAACGTTGGTAAACACGATTTCAAAGCGGTTGTCTTGAGCATTGACTTCAACCGGGCCGAACGGGCCTTTTGCAGTCATTGCAGCGCCGGCGCCGTTGGTACCGAGATCCGACGGAAGCGCGCGCATGTCAGCGAGTTCTCCCAGGATGTTGGCGTTGGCAGCACCGTATGTGGATTGCCCCTGATAAGCCTGCTGAACCTGTTGTTTCAGCGTAGTCAGAAGACGGGTGGCTTGGTTGGTATTGTTATTTTCCGAGACAAGGCGGTAAGCGCCGAGACCGGCGAGGATAAGGACCGCGCCGACGGCAACAACCAGCAGCAACTCGAGAAGTGAGAAGCCGGACTGGCGGCGTGTATTAGGGCAATTGATTTTCATGTGTTTTTTTCTCCAGGCTTTCAGAATAGGCGGATTCGCCTAAAAATTTATTAAACTACGAACATTCTGATCTATTTGTTGAAACTGTCAATGCGTCACAAGTACCTCATTTGATTCAATTTTTGGTGTGACAATTTGTGCCGGATCTTTATTCCTGCGACGTCTGAATCTGCTGGAATACCGAGTAAAACGAGATAATCAGGCAGCCGATGACAATGGCGATCAGGATCAGGATGACGAAATTGACGATTTTCATCGCCGTATTGACCTTCTCGACCAGCCCGTCCACCCACGTATTAGTGACGCGGATCAGGTTCTGGTCGAATCCGCGCAGGCGGGCGTAAATCTGAAGATCGCCGATAATTTCGGCATCCGGGAATTCATATCCCGTGTTGAACAGGGCGTCGCCCAGGTTTTCGCCACCGGCGATATATTTCTGCAGGGCTTTGACGCGCTGTTTCAGGTAAGGCGATGACAGGCGGCTGATACGCTGCAGACTGACCTCGTCCAGTTTGACCCCTGCCGACATCAACGACGCGATAGAAAGCAGGAACGCCGAACCCTGCCACATCTTATACATGCTGTATGGCACCATCCGGTCGGCATAAATGCGCGCCTTTCCGGTCCAGCGCGGCATGGACATACTGACCGTCACAATGACGCCGCACACACCCATGAGAATGAACAGGCCCTGTTCACGGATGAATCGCGCCGCGATGGCGACACCGTAAGCGACGCCCTCCCATTTATCGACGGGAATGATCTGCTCGAACGTCGGAATCACCTTGAAGGATGACAGCACCATGGCCGCCACCAGCATGGCGACCAGCACGGCCGGGTATGCGCCGGCGGTGATGATCGCCTTTTTGATCTTGCCCTGGTTTTCGATGGCATCGGCCGCATTGTGCAGGGATTTGAGGAGTTTGCCCGAGTTCGCGCCGGTTTCGATCAGGATGGCTTCGGCGCTGGGAACATAGGGGCCGACACACTGGCCGAAGTTCATGCCTTCCGCCACGTTGTTACGCCATTTTTTATACAGTTTGGGCAGGGCCGAGCGCGGCTTGTTGCGCGCGGCAATTCTGCCGATTTGCGCCAGCGCCGTATCAAGCGACACACCGTTCTCGAGCAGTTGCATCAGCTTGATGTAAAATTTCTGCCGCTGCTCTCCGCTGAACTCCATTTTAACGGAGAGATTGAACCAGGTGTCTGTCTTGCGCTTTTTGGCCATGGGTATCGTCCCTTTCGCCTATCCGCGCTTGGGAAGAATGATCGGACCCACGATACGCTCGGCATCGCCCGGGTCCACTTCGCCTGCACGCAGGCGATCGACCATATGCTCCATCATGTTTTTACCGTTCAGCGATGTCAGCCAGTATTGCTCGGCGTCCTGCTTCTGGTCGCGGCGCACCATATCCATGAACGTGTTGTCGGGAATGATGATTTCCGAGACGACGGTACGGCTTGAATAACCAGTACTGTTGCATTTCGGGCAACCCTGCGGGTTACGCTTGCGCAGGCGTTCCACGGGCACCTGCGCGGCTTCAAGGCGCGCCAGCAGGTTGTAGTTAAGCTCTTTTTCCTCGATCGGCAGGCAGCATGACTTGCACAGTTTGCGAACCAGGCGCTGTGAAATCATACCCGTCATCAGCGTGGGATCGCACAGCTTGTATTCCTCGACCTCAAGGTCACGCAGACGGAAAGGAATGGTGATCGCATCGTTGGAGTGGAGCGACGTCCACACTTGGTGGCCGGTCATCGCGGCTTCAAACGCAAGGCCGGCGGATGCGGCGTCGCGCACCTCACCGATCATGATACGGTCCGGGTTCGAACGCATGGCGGCGGCGATGGCCTTGGTGAACTGGGCCGCACGCTCTTCCTGCGTGTTGGCGTTGGTCACCGGCATCTGCACGGCGCCCTGAATCGGGTATTCCGGCGGATCTTCCACGGTGTAGAAGGCGAGGTTGTAATTATATTCCTTCAGAATCGCGATGATGTTCCGCTGCAGGGTCGTGGATTTGCCGTGACCCGTGGGGCCTGCGACCACGTTGATGCCATACGGCTTGGAGCGCAGGAACTCGAAATCCTCCAGCTGCTCGGGCGTGAAACCGAGGGCCGCGACGTCACCGGCGGTTTTGTCGTCGGTGTTGTACAGGATACGCAAAATCATTGCGCGACCGTCATAAACGGTCGGGTTGAACTGCAGACGAAGGGAAATCACGCCCTCCGGCAACTGCAGGTCCTTACGGTTCGAAACCCGCGCACCCTGATATTCATAGGGCTGGTAGTTGACGTCGGCGGCATCCGCCATGGTGAACGCGGCGGCGCAGAAGCTATGGCCGTATTCCGGCGGCCATTCGGCGATGTGTTCCATGGCGCCCGCGACCCGCGCGCGTACAAGGCAGCTTTGTTCATAGACGACAACGTGAATATCCGAAACCCGGCGCTTGGCCATGTCACCAACGAGGTTCAACACCTCGCGGCGCATCCGCACCTCGTCCTGTTTGGAACGGAAGTCGAAAGATCCGGCCGTACGTTCGTACGAAAGCTGGACGCGGTTCAGTTCGACGCCTTCGATGACCGGCTCGGGGTAACCGTTTGCGCGGATCTCGGCGATCAGGGACAGGATATGCGGCGACGACCGGTGCGACTTGGACACGATCATCTTACCGTCGATATAATAGGCGGCAATCTGGCGCAGGTTCTGGCCGCGATCCAGCGGCCCACCCTCCGCCGTCAGCGGTACGGCGGGATCCCAGTGGTCATTGGCTTTCTTCTTGCCTGGCAGAAGAGAAAACGCCATCAGCTTTTCACCCAGTCCAGCGGCTTGACGCCTTTGTCATCACGAATGGTCACACCTGCCGGCGTCACGCGCACAACGGTGGTCTTGCCGTCCGGCAGCTTGGCGCCGGTCTTGGCGCGGATTTCATCGCCCTCGGGGCTGACCAGCTTGGCTTCGACGCCGCCGCCCGCGCTGTAAATTTCACGGATCGTCCAGGGCATGGCCGGTTTTTCAGGCTCTGCCGCCTTCGCCGGCGCTTCGTTGTCCGCAGGCGCGCTGGAAGGTGCGGGCATGCTGGGCACCGGGCGGCCCTGCGCGATGTTCGGTCCGACATCGGCACCGGCAAGCGCGTTGGCAGGCAGGGGCATCAGGCCCATGCCGCCCGCGCGTTGTGCGCCTGCCATGCCGGGAGGGGCTTGCAGGCCCAGCGCCGCATCCGCGGCGGCGACGTTTTTGACAACGCTTTCGTTCAGGCGTTCAAGCAGCTGCGCGCGCTGGACGCACAGCGTGAAACGGTCGATATCTTCCTGCACCTTGGCCAGATCGTCGGGCGACGCGTTCAGCGCGGCTTCCGGCGCGGGGCACGGATCGGTGGCGGGCGGTCCGTCGTTCTGAACCGTTTTCGGCTGTTCGGGCATGCCGGATGAAGCTGCTGCCTGTTGTTGCGGGGCTGCAGCCTGCGCCTGTCCCTGGTCTTGCGGCTGCTCCAGCGTGGGGGCTGCTGACGCGCCCGGTGCGTTCAGTTGGGATTCGTCGGGCGCGGCAACGTCCTGCGCATGGGCGCCTGCGGCAAACGTGATAAACGCAGCCGCTGTCAAAAGACGAAAAAGGGCGGTTCGTGATGTCATCGTTTTTACTCCTTAATTTGCGTTCGCGGCCAAAAGCTGGCGCGCTTTGGAATTGGCGGCAATCAGGCGGGCGTCGGGGCGCAGGATCAGCTTGGCGCTGTAAACCCAGATTCCGTCGCTGACGCTTGTCGACATGTTCAGGAACACAAGTCCCGGCAGGTCGAAATATTTTCCGATCATGTTCGGCGGCGTGCTGCTCTTCAATTCGATGGCCAGGTACGGCATGTCATCGCGGGTCAGCGGCTTCAGTTCAACCTTGTCTTTACCGATCGCGTTAAAGCCGGACTGTTGAATCATCTCCACACTCTGGACCAGCTGCTGGCTGGCTGCCGGCACGACCTCCCGCAGGGTGATCTGGCCGATATTCGCAAACCGCTTGGTCAGGATGATGATAGCATAACTTCTGTCCAAAAGCTCCTGTGCTTCGGTCGGCTCAAGCTTCGCGGTCAGACGGCGGTTGGCGATAAGGTTCTGCGAATCGGCAAAATTACGGGTCACGCCTTCGGGGAAACGCGACAGGTACGGCTCCACCATTTCATAAGACCCGATCTGGCGGTTCCAATTCCCCTCGACGATTGTGTCTTTGCAGCGCAGGGTTACCATTTTCCAGCCCGGCAACGGCACGGCCAGCGCGGCAAAGCCGTCGAGACAGCTGTTCATCTGTTCGCTTGGTACCAGCAATCCCATCTTGGTCAGGGACATGCCGCTTTCTTCCTGCACAACGCTTGGTTCTTTCGGAGGGACCTGCAGTACGTCGGACGACTCGATACCCGGCAGGGGCAGCTGCGCCTCATCGGTACCAGCGACGTCAGAAGGCTTTGCCCCGCAATCGACACGACCAGCAGCACGACGATGGTTGCGATCGCGCCAAACGCCAGGTTCTTGTTGCGCTTGCCCGAAAAAATAGCATCCAGGTTGACGGGCTTGAGGATGGATGGCGGCGCCTCGCCAATGACGCGGGAAAGCGGAATTTCACCGGTCGCATCCGGCACGTTCCACGATTCCGGCGCATAGGCGCGCGGCCAGCGGAATGCTTCGCCCTGCGCCATGAAATGGTTATAGGCGGCTTCTTCGGATGAAAACAGGATATCGCCGTCCGGGGCGATGTTGTCCGAGTGAACGGCGACATACCACCAGCCATTGTCGGCTACGAAAACGGCGTGCCACTCGCCGACAAGCGCATCCGCCGCGACGGACGCCAGTGCCGACTGGCCCAGCCGGTGGCCTTTGCGCAGGTAACCGAAACCATGCTGCGTGACCACGCCCTGACGCATGGTATAGAAATCGGCTTTGAATTCCTTCGCGCGGCCCTTGGCCAGGGCTGTGTCGCCCTCGTCATCCGCGATCAGCCAGTTGAGACCGACGGCATAACGCTTGTTGTCGTAAAGAAGAATGCCTTCGCCGCTGGGGCCCTTGGCGGGTTGGGCGGTGATTTCCTCATGCACCGCCGCCTCAGCCTCAGCCATATCCAGTGGCTCATCGAGATCGATGTCCAGGAAATCCTTGTCGCTGTTGTCGTCGTTGCGGGCCATGAACGGTTTCCCCGGCTCCTTACTGGTTGCCGATCACCGTGATCGGATCTTCCGGCAGGATCTCCGAAGTAATCAGCATCACCGTAACTTCGCGGTCGCGGTTGGTGTTTTTGCTTCCGCCCAGGATCGGCAGGTACGGCGTACCCTGATCCGTCTTGGAATTGAGTTTCTTCTCAAAGCCCGCCAGAACCAGCGTCTCGCCCGAAGTGACGACGGCGTTCTGCAGGAAGCCGGTCGTTTCCACTTCAGGCAGCTGGATCGACGCAGCCGAGTCGCCCGAACCGGACGTAAACGTTGCGAAAGGTTGTTGCGCATCCGTGATGGCGACTGAAAGACGCATCAGGATTTTGTTGCCCTCAACAATACGCGGCAGGATCGTCATCATAAGGCCGGTGTTGACCGTGCCGGGCTCGAGGCTGACCGAACCGCCGGTATCGCCCGAAGTCGACGAGGTGCGTTTCAGGTAGCTGATCTGGCGGCCAACCTGCAGCGGCGCGGGCTGGTCGGACAGCGTAACGATGGCGCCGGAATGGGCGACGGATGCGCGCGTGACGTTGCTGTTCGCCTTGAATTCGGCGAGCAGGCGGTCGGTGCTGACCTGGGTGGCGACCGCCGTATCTTGTGGTGCGCGGATGACGCCCAGCGCAAGGCCGGACGTGGCGCCGCCGATGCTGCGTACTGATGTCATGCCGAACGCGCGGCGGACAATGCCGGTGACGTCTGCCGAAAGGTCGAGGTCGTTGTTCGCGGTCACCGAAATGACTTTCACGGCGATGGCCACGCGGCGCAGGCGCATGCTGTTCTGCTGGTTCAGGTAAGCTTCGACGCGGCGGACGATGTCCGGCTCGCCGGTGACGGTGATGGTGCCCGTGCTGGGTGAAAACGCGGCCTTGCCGGCGTCGCCCATGATGGTGGAAACAGCGTCCTTGATTTCATCCCAGACTTTGAGGGATGCGCTGGAGGTCACGTCAACTTCCGGCAGGTTCGATGCCGAGTCGCCCGAGCTTCCCGATTTAACCGTGCCTTTATACGATAATTCGCTGGCCAGTGCGTGCAGCATGAAGGTGCGCGTGATTTGCTGCGCGAAATCGATGCTGGTGCCGTCATAATGCCAATCGGCGTTGAAATAATCGGCTGCCTGATTCAGCAGGTCGGAAAGACGGCCCGACCATACGACGCGTCCGCCTGCGACCTGTTCGCCGTCGGTGGGCATGAAGGTTTTTTCCGTCGTGGTGGTGGCGGCGCTGAGCGACGTGCCCGTGGCGGCTGCGCGCAGGCCGGTAACGGCCTGCACCATGCGCATCAGTTCTTCCATCGTCACCGGACGGGCAAAGGTCATGACGATGGCGTTTTGCGTTTCAAACTGCGGTGGCAGGGCCGAGCCGTTGGTGATCGGCACTGCCGCCGAACCGTAATAGGGGTTGGAATCGATGGTCAGGGATTGCGCGACCGGATTTTTGGGGCTGATGTCGGTCAGAGCGCGGTCGGCGCTGACGGTCATGTCCTCGTAATTCGTATCGACGGTGCGGACTTCGGCACAGGATGTCAGGCCCAGCCCTGCCGCGAACAGAAGGGCGGGAAGGGTCTTGGCGAAACCTTTGAAGGGCGAAAGCATCATGGACGTGTGGCCACCGGCTGGAGATGTTTTAAGAGAAAGACGAAATCTAGCGATCCCGCCTGCGTTATGACGACTCAAATTGTACGGCAAGCAAGCGCCCGAGAGAAGCGGAATTACAAGGGCCTAGGCGGCATATGAGCGCGGCGGCAGGGAAGATTGGGTGGGAATTTAAAAGGGGTCCGCGAAGGACCCCTTTTAAAGCGTTACATGCTGTTCTGGCGGGTTTCGATCACCAGCACGGCGGGGCCGTTCGGCAGGTTGGGGTGCAGGCGGCCCATCGGGCGCGGCTTGGAATCGTACAACCCCTTCAGAAGGACCTGTACGGCCTCCTCGAACGTGCCGTTGAGGGACACGCCCGACTGGACCGGATAGTCATATTCCGAAGCCCAGTACAGCTCGACATCGGCGCGCTTGCTCCAGTCTTCCAGGATGCTGCGCAGGGTGGAATTGCGCGGCGCGGTCCAGGTGCTGTTGGCCAGCAAATCGGGGCGGCCGGCAGCCGCCGGGGCCGCATAGGCCGGTGCGGTCATGTCGTCGATCACGGCGGGCATGGCCATCGGTGCCATGGGCGCAGGCGCGGCGGAAATCATGGCCGGGGCCGGGGTCATGGTCGTCGTGGTGTTCGTCTGGATGGTCTGCGTCGCAACCGAAGGGCCGTTCATCGACGCCATCTGCAGCCCGCCGGTGCGGCTGATCGAAATGACGTTGCCGTTGATGGTGGCCTGCATGCCCATGGGGGCAAGGGTGTTTTGCAGGACAATGTCCCACGGCGCGCCGCCCTGCCATGAAATGTGCTGCTGGACGTCGATATTCTGGTCGAACACGAAACCATAGCGCGGCGGTACGATCTGACGGATCGCCATGACCAGCGGCAGGTCGCGGCCAAAGCCTTGCGCCACTTCGTACTGGCTATTGTTCATCGGTGACAGGAGATTGCTGTATCCGTCGATGCTGCCCGATACGGGGGCCGGAGCCTGCGCCACGATCGGCTGCGGCATGCCGTTGGTCTGCGGCGCGCGGGGGACGTAAACCTCGTTATTGCGCGAACGCTGCTGTTGCTGCATCGGCGCATTCCACGTCACGGGGTCGTTGGTCATGCCCTGGCCGTAAATGGGCGCCGCGCTTGCCGGGCCGTCCGGCATGGTGGCGATGGGCGCGCCGGCCTGGATCGGCTGGCCGCTGGCAAGGGATTCGGACATGACGGGTGTAACCGGCGCTGCTGCCGAACGCGGCGCCATTTCTGGCGGGCGGGCGTTGCTGTTGCCGGGTGCGGCTGCCGACGGCGCGGGTGCCGTCCACTGGAAACCAGCCTGCGCGCTTGCGGCGGACAATACCAAAACAGATGCGGCGATCAGAACGCTGCGCACACGACCATTCATCGATAACCTCATGACCCTCGGAAAACTGGCAGGCGGGTGCGAATCATCCGCCCCGTCTTTTCTGTGCGAAAGTTTAAGATCGCTTGCGCCAAAACACAAGCTGTTCAAAGACATGGCGGTGGATAGAATGGACGCATGGAAAAAGAACGTCTGACCATGTTTTCAGATGGCGTCATTGCCATCATCATCACGATCATGGTGCTGGAGCTGAAAGCCCCGCACAGCGCCGAACCCGCCGCCCTGCTGGCGCTGGCGCCTGTTTTCCTGAGTTACGTGCTGAGCTTCGTGTACGTAGCCATTTATTGGAACAATCACCATCACATGCTCCAGACCCTGGAAAAGGTAAACGGACGCATTCTCTGGGCGAACATGCATCTGCTGTTCTGGCTGTCCCTTATTCCGTTTGCCACCGCATGGATGGGAGAAAATCACTTCGCGGCATGGCCCAGTGCCGTCTATGGGGTTGCGCTGTTGATGCCCGCGCTGGCCTACAACCTCCTGCAGCGAACCATCATTCACGTACAGGGAAAAAATACGCTGCTGGCCCAGGCGGTGGGCGCGGACATCAAGGGGCGCCTGTCACCCGTGCTGTATATGGCAGGGGTGGGGTTGGCTTTTGTTAATCCACTGATCTCAAACGGAATTTATCTGGCAGTGGCGCTGTGGTGGCTGATCCCCGATCGCCGGATCGAGGAAAAAGTAAACCACACGGTTTAATTCTATTGTTAACCGAAGTCGTTGAGTCTTCGGCGCCGGTGCCAAAGCAGGCCGGGACGATTTGCGCCCAGGATCCAGGTCCGGAACGACCGTACCGACGCATCAAATGTCAGGCCCTTGCGTTCCAGAAGCCAGAACAGGATGCACATCACGATAAACAGGGTGAATGTCCACGCCCGCATATGAACCATGAAAAACATCAGGAACAGGGCGACGCGCGCATCCAGTGCAAAAAACCGTACCGGTTTCATGCTGTTGCGCCAGTGCCAGTCACTTTCTGTCTGAATTTCTGCCATGGCCTGATTGTACCACAGGGTTAAGGATGCTGCGACTGTCTACCGCAGGCAGACATGAGGATCAGGTCGATCCGGCGGCCTGCGTCAGGGTCAGGTACCAGCGGCGCTCGATCACGCCGGTTTCGAACAGCTTGGTGGCGGACCGTGACAAGGTCTGTCCGTAGTTCGGGATCATGCGCTGGATTTCAACCGTCCACTGGTTGTAGTCCATATCCAGAAGTTTTTCGCGCACCAGGTCGTTGAACACCATCCACTCGCGCACGCCTACGCGTCCGCCGCCGATTTTCGGCACCAGCGCCTGCGTCACCACCATGCGTAACGTTTCCATCAGGGCATAGGCGCGCTCGGCGCGTTCATCCCCTTCAAAGGTCGAAATCATACGGCGGATGGTGGCGGCAACGCCGGTGGTGTGCGTCGTGGTGTAAACGGCGTGGCCGGTCTGACCCGCCTCGATCGCGGCGGAAATGGTTTCCTTGTCGCGCGCTTCACCCACCAGAATGATATTCGGTTTGCGGCGCAGGGCGTTGCGCACGCCGGCGGCAAAGCTTGGCAGGTGGCGCGGAATTTCCGTCTGTGCCACGACCGAGTGCGGCGAGTGAATCGCATCATAGGTGAATTCGATCGGCGCTTCGTAGGTCAGCATCTTGCCGCAGCCGTGTTTCTTTTCCAGCAGCATGCGGCAACCGGACGCCAGCAGCGTGGTTTTACCCGAACCCGTAGGACCGGTGATGACGACCATGCCCTGACGCTGCGCCCAGTTGTCGATGATCTCAGGCTCTATGTTCAGGTCCGACATTTTCGGCGGCTCGCTCGGAAGCGCGCGCATGGTGACCTGCGCCGCGTCTCGTCCCTTGGACAGGATGGCGGTGATGTTCACGCGGAAACGGTGACGCTTGTACCTGTCGGGGCGGATTTCGTACGACACGTCCAGATCGTCGCCACCCGCGAGGCGTGCCTGCGCCTCGGGCCCGTAAATTTTCGCAAGCACGATCGCCATGTCGGCGGCATCCATCGGGCGGAACGTACCGGGATAAAGCTTGCCGTGAATTTCGTTATAAACCGGGCGGTCGGTTTGCCATGTGATATCCGACGACCCCTGATGCACGCACCACAGAAGGAACGGATCGATATGCTCTTCCGTAAAGCGCGTTGGTTCGTCCGGCCATGTCTGCCCGGCGCCGCCCGTTCCTTTCAGAAGGCTTATCGGCTTGCGGGTTGCCATTCGTACGGCCTCGGCTGGAGTTGGGACGGACCCGTGATCTGCAACGCACGGTCGCCCACGCGCATTTCCTTGCCGCCGCCGGTGACGCCGCCGCAAGGCAGGCCCTCGCGGAACGCCTGCGCCGCGATACCGCCGGCA
>CALBME010000087.1 GCA_937896295.1 uncultured Micavibrio sp.
ATGATCACGGGAATCGTCATCCTGTATTTAAGCGGCGCGAGGATTTTATAAATGGGACGTCTGCAGAAACATTTCCTGACCGTGGTCGCGCTTGTCAGCTGCGTCCTGTTCATGGCGTCGACCATGATCCTGATGGCGGGTATGCTGCCCACGCTGGCGGCCAATCTTGTCGATAAATCCCGCCAGAAAAGCAAGGCGATCAGCGTTGGGCTGATGAATTTCGCCGGCTGCCTGCCGTTCCTGCTTGAGCTGTGGATGGGCCCGTCGCCCAATTCCATCGACGCGGCCACGCTGATCCTGCTGCAACCCAAGACAGTCATCATCATTTACGTCATTGCCGCCTGCGGCTACGCGATCGAGGCCGCCGTCACCGGCATGGTGGCCACCCTGATGCAGCAGCGTGCCCGCGCCCGCCTCAAGGCGATCGATGTGCAACTGGCGGAAGTGGTCGATCGCTGGGGCTGGTATGTGGATGGGTCCGCGCCGCTGGACGATTTCGGATTCCCGGAAAACCGCTGACGTTTTTACGCAACTGCCTCAAGCCGGGGCCAGCGCACGCGCCGGCGTTTTTCCTGCGAATACCGATTGTAGATTTCCTGGCCGTTGCGGTCCGTGACCATGATGCGTTCCAGAATGGGCCAAGGGTCCTGCGTGGCAATGCGGTGCGCGTCCGCGCATGATTTACGGTATTCGTCGGCGTCGATATCGCCCTGTGCATACCGTGTTACCGCAATTTCATGGAGCATGGCGCCCAGCTTGCCCACATTGTCCGCCACGTTGAGAGCGGCAACGTAAAAAATTTTGTGCAGGTTGGCAGGCGTGCAGTCCAGCGGGTTGGAGGTCGGGAACAGCCGTTCCTCCTCCGTGCCCTGCCTGGGAATGATCGACCGGTTGATCGGCGTGATGGCGGGCATGCCGGTGGCGGCCATGCTGGCGGGGTCGTAGCCGCGTGCCATGTCGCGCCGGTCCTGCGCCCATGCGCCGGCCTTCGTGGCGTGCAGTGTGCTGTATTCGGCGTTGTCGATCGCGCCGAAAAACCCGGCATGGACCTGGCGTTCAGGCGTATAGGGCAGTTCCGACATATCGCCGGTCCCAAGGAACAGGGTGCGCACCAGCGCGTGATCGGTATTCGCAAGAGTGCGGAATTTGGCAGGTGCCGCGCCGGCGCGGCCGAAGGACAGGAAACCGCGGCGGCTGATGTCCGGATTGATGTTTCCGGCGTGCAGCGCCTGTTGCCGAGCCTTCAGCGCCGCATCCAGTTCCTTGTGGATCAGGCCCGCCGAAATCACCATGCCGTTGTCGCGGTAATGCGACCCTTTGACGGTGTAGGGCATGAATACGCTGGGGATCGATGTGCCGGCCATCACCCCGTCGATCAGCCGGGTGGTGCCATTGACCAGTTCCATGGCCAGCGCCCCGGTATCGAAAAGACGGCTGTCGAGGCGTCCCAGAAGTTCATCCCGCTTTTTGGTCATGTTGTGCGCACTCAAGACCAGCGAGACGGGCAGGTCGCTCATGGTCGTATCGCCGTATCTGGGCGCCAGCATGCGGTAAAGGACGCTGTGATCGAAATGATCGGCCAGCACGTGATGCCCGCCGAAAATCTTCTGGTTCAGAATCTGGCTGACCACAAGCGACTGGGACGACCGGTTCAGAAGATCGATCGAGCAGGCATAGATGCTGTGGGCGAGTTCGATGGCCGGGGCGCCGATGGCAAGTGACGCGGTGATGACGCCGCCGATGGATGCGCCGCTTAATGCATTGAAGAAGGAAGCGAAGGGCCGTTCGGTGACAGCCTCGATATAAGCAGCCGGCAGGACGCTGAGAAGCCCGAAAGCGGCCCCGCTGTCGGAATACGCATTATGCGCGATGTATGTGCCGCGGCCCATTGCTGTCACGTTCGGCAGATTCGGGTCGGCTTACAATGCGCAGCGCAGCAAGTTGGTTTTATTTGCCGTCTGTCTTGAGCATTCCACCGGTCAGGGTGTGAATGGTACGTTTGAACGTGCTCAGGAAATCCTGGTTCTGTTCGTGCTTGCGGTCGCGGTTGCTGACCAGCAGGTGGCACAGTTCGTCAAACTGCTTGTGGTTGTCTTCCAGGATAACCTGCGCGAACCGCTCCAGCCGCGCCATGTTTTCCGGCGTTGCGTCGTCGATGGCGACGGAAGGAAGGGGTTCGTTGTTCGGCAGGGGCGCCAGCATGGACCGGTTGAACATGAACAGGTCGCGGCCCAGTTCCTTGCCGAAGGATTCCATCATCGCGGATTCCGACGCGTGGAAGAAAATGTTGATCAGCGGCAGGTCGTTGGCCGGATCCACAACCCCCAGCGCGCCGAAGCGGTTCCATTCATCCTTGTGAATGGGACGGTTGGTGATGCCCGTGCCCATACAGATCATCACCGGCTGGTAATCTTCCGGCACATGCGGTTTAACGACCGCCTGATACGAAATGCACGGGTTGTCGAAGATGGACCCGTCAATGGCGTGCACCGTACGCCAGGTGCCGTTATTGGGATCGTAGGCTGAAAAGTCGTGGCACGGGAAATAGGTGGGTGCTGCGGCCGATGCCATGACCGCGTCATACAGCGTGACGTCCAGCGGTTTTGCGGCTGTGGGGCTATAGGCCGGCGGGCGAATGTTTTTAAGCCACACGGCGGTGCCGCCGATGGGGCCGTTCGGATCTTCGCCGCCAAGGCTGTAACAGGGAATGACCAGCGAGGCGACGGAGTCCCCGATTTTGGCATCGCCGTACAGTGCATACAGCGCCTTGGCCAGATTGCGTTCGTTGTAATGCCCGTGCCGCATCATCTGCGAGAGCTTGGAGATCTTGATGGTCCGGTTGTTGAAATCATGCAGCAGGCCGCGAAATTCCCGGAAGCGGTCATAGGGGAAGATCGACGCGCCCTCGCGCTCGTAAAAGCGGATCATGTGCTTGGCCTTGTACTGCGGCTCGAACGGGCGGCGCCGGTGCGGGCGCGTCAGCGCGGCATTCAGGATGGACCCGGTCGAAGGCCCGGTGAACATGTCCACCATTTCGGCCATGCCAAGGCCGGTACGCGACTCGATGGCCGCCATGATGTGGGCGGGCACCAGCCCGCGCATACCGCCGCCATATGTATAGAGAGCAATGAAGGTGTTACTCGTCACGCCTTCATTCTAACGGTTTTTCCAAGTATTTGTAAGGGCTTGTGATTGGTGCCGCGCAGCAGTTTTTAAGCTTTTACAAAGCTATGCGGTATTTGTGGCCCACGCGCCCGCCATACGCGGCGGCTTCGGTATATTCGCCCAGAAAAACTCCGCCATTCGACAGGATGACTTTGCGGGACGCTTCGTTGTCGGGCTGGGTGGTGATGTAGACATGCGCAAGACCTTCGGCCTTCGCCACGGGCAGGATCTGGCGCAGCGCATCCGTCCCGAAACCGCGCCGGTGATGCCACGGCACGACGGAATAACCGATATGCCCCAGCACATGAGGCGGCAGTTCGGATGTTCCGGGCTGCCAGCGCAGGCCGATACTGCCTACGAATTCACCGTCATGCCACATCCAGCGCCGGAAACCGGGAAGGCGTCTTGCGGTCGAGCCATCGGGCAAAGTGATGTCGCCGCCAAGGCATGCGCGATCCTCCATCAGTTCGATGAAGCGTTCCGGGTCATCGGCAATTGCGGCCAGTTCACGCCGCGTGGCGACCAGAAGATTGATGTTGTCCGGCGACCAGTCGCGCAAAAGCGCGTCGCGGTAAGACGGCAGGTGTTCCATGGCGGGGCGGACAAGCAGCATCGAAAAAGCTTATGCTTTCTGCAGGTGCCGCCACAAGTTTTCGGCCGCGTCCGACATGCGCGCCGCGCGGCGGATGATCAAGATCTCAAGATCGAGCCGGTATCGCTTGGGCAGGGCGGGGACCAGAAACTCAGCCGCAAGATCGTCTTCGATCAGGCTCTGGGGCAGGAAGGCGATTCCAAAACCAGCCAGCGCCATGGCGCGCAGGACTTCCGAAGACGGGCTTTCAAACACCGTATCCATGTTGCGGCGATGACGGGGAAGATCGTGGATCAGTCCCTCGACGCAGCGGCCGAGGAACGAGCCGGGGGCATAGGCCAGCAATCCCGCCTCCTGTCCCATCAGGCGCTTGGCCATGACCGGCATCATCTGGTCCGCGCCAAGGCGCAGCGACTGCAGGCCGGTGATATCGCCAAAGGGCAGCATGCTTTGCGATGTGTGAACCATGGCGAAATCGGCCAGACCCTCGCGCAGGTCGGACACGCATTGCTCGATCCGCTGACCGGTCAGGCGCACGGTCAGATCCGGCATGGCGCGGGTGCAGTCCTTCCACCACATCGGAAAAAACGAAATGGCCAGCGTGTGGGAAATCACGACACGCACGGGGTTCTGCAGCGCGCTTGATGCGCTGCGCGTATCTTCGACCGCCTTGGCGATGCCGCGGCTGATCTGTTCGGCATGCACCAGAAAGCGTTCGCCCGCCGGCGTCAGGTCGACCGGTGTGACGGTACGGTCGAAAAGGGGTGTGCCCACGCGGTCCTCGATCGCCATGATGCGGCGGGAAAAAGCCGGCTGGGTAATGTGGCGCAAGTCCGCCGCGCGGCGGAAAGACCCGGTGCGGGCCAGGGCCAGGAAGTCTTCGATTTCGGTCAATTCCATGAATAAATCCGCGGATTTTCGCGCCTTTCACACCTATAATGCAGAATTTGCATCGGATATACAAACAAAGAATTATCGGAAATGCCCCCGCGTCAGGCATTGTCAGCTCACACAAACAAAAAAACGTAATAGAGGCAGTAAGCACATGACCGCGCATAATCTTGAAACCCGCGAATTTTCGCTTTCCGATGTCCAGCGCACCGTCGCCTGGGCCGGGATTGAGCGTCCGTCCTTCATGGACCCCGCAGCCACCCCGCGTGATGCGGCCCGCCAGTTCCTGAACGGTAATCACGATCAGTATATCGCTGTGATCGACCGCAACCCCGAAACCGGGTTTCCGTGCGTCGAGGAAGAATTCCGCGGCGGCCCGCGCCGCAACGTCGTGCTGGGTGGCCCCATTGCCTGCCTGCGCCGTGATTTCAACGGTGAAGTCGCCTGCGTCTATATCGACCCGCTGTTCCGGAATCGCCCGGTGCTGGTGAATGAAATCGACAATCTGGTTGCACGCGCGAACAACCGTCCCGCCGTGCCGATGCCGGCTGCCGCGCGCCTTGTGGCCGCGTAAGAGAATTGCACAGACAAGCCGGGTTTCTGGTGAATGCCCCCGTTCATCAGGAATCCGGTTTACCGTCTGGATAAAAAGAAGTGCAAAAAGAAACCGGACCTTACGGTCCGGCGAGTTGAACAGGGAGGTTTCACGTCTGGGAGACGTAAAGCCGACGCGAACGCCGGCGACCTCTATGTAATGCTTCGTTATCCGGCTTGCCACTAAATACTAAGCAATTTCAGGCGTAGCAGGTATGCATAATGTGCATACCTCGCCTTTTATTAACCTTATCAATGCTATGGCTTAAACAGTGTCGCCGCCGACTTCTTCCATCATGAAATCGCGGAACACTTGTATGCGGGTCGAATTGCGCCGTTCCTGCGGATATACGAAGTAAACCGGAACTTCCGGGGCAGGGTACTGGTCGAGGATGATCTGTAAGGCACCGCTTTGCGCGATCATGAAATCAGGCAGGCAGGCAATGCCGCATCCTTTTTCGACCGTGGCCAGCATGGCCTCCATCGAATTCATCAGCATCACGTTGGGCGACGTTTCCTTGTCGACGCCCGCGATCTGGAACAGCCATTCGGTATGCGCATGCGGCAGCGCCACACCGTTCGGATACCCCACCAGCCAGTGCTTTTTCAGATCGGCCGCCGTTTTCGGCATGGGGTGATCCTTCAGATACGACTTGGCGGCACAGAGATGGAATTTCACATGCGCAAGCTTGCGCTTGATCAGGTCGGGCTGGTCCGGTTCGTAAAGGCGCACCGCGGCGTCGGCTTCGCGCATGCCAAGATTAAGGATGCGGTCGTCCAGGATCAGCGTGATGCGCATCTTCGGAAACTTGCGGCGGAAGGCATCGATGCGCGGCGCAAGCCAGCTGGAACCGATGAACGTGGGCACGGTGATTTTAATGGGACCTTCGGGGGCCGATTTCGTATCGGAAATACGCCCCTCCAGCAGGGCCAGTTTCTCGTACACATCTTTGGTGGCCTTCAGCAGCAGGTCGCCCTGTTCTGTCAGCAGCAGGCCCCGCGCATGGCGGTGAAACAAGGGCACGCTTAAGGATTCTTCGAGCGCGCCGATCTGGCGGCTGATGGCGGATTGGGAAAGATGTAAGACTTCGCACGCGCGCGTAAAGCTTCCGGCCTCGGCGACCGCATGAAAGATACGCAGCTTGTCCCAGTTCAGATTCAAAGTTACGGCCCTCGCGTCTGTGAACGGGGCCACATTGTCACGAACCCGGCGCAACCACAAGGCAGGAACCCAGGTGCGAACACGCGCTGTTGGCCTGGACTTCATCATAACCCTGAAGACGGGCGCGGAAGATCATGCCGGCCTGGGTATTCTGGGGCACGATGACCGGCTGGCCCCCCTGCAGGTTGGTGGGCAGGCGCGACTGTGCGGTGCGCAGGGCCTGGTCGGTCATGGCGCGGGATGGGAAGGCGCCCACCTGGATGGACCAGCCGCGCGGGGCGGAGGCATGGGCGATCTGGGCGGAAGGGATGTTCCGCGCCTGCGACGCCGGTACGCGCAGCTGCATGATGGTGCGGGCCGCAGCCGCAGGCGGTGTCGAACCGCCGGGCGGGGTGGCCACGGGCGCCATGGCCCGCGGGGCGGCAGGGGTCTGAGCGGCGGGTGCCGGGACAGGGGCCGCGGGGCGGGGGGCAATGGGTGTCATGGCAAGCGCCGGACGCGGTGCCGGAACGGGCACGGACGTGGTCGCCATGGCGACACGTTCCGCCGCCTGCGATGCGGGTGTGTCGGCCTGCATGCCGTCAATCATCGCGGCAACTTTTTCACCGTCGGCGGCGGCATACCCCGCGCCGTCTTCGGCGGTATCCGTTTCTTCGACCTGTGTCGTCGCGCTTGCGATCGCCGCAGCCTCGTCAACGGCGTTGGGTAGCGGAATGGGAAGAACGGTGTTGCTGGCGGCGACCTGCGTTCCGTTTTGACGGCGGCGGCCCAGTTCGGCGAAGCCGGCGTCCAGAAGCTGCACCATGTTGTTGTTGCGCGAGCGCCATGTCTGGCCGCCGAACACCACACCGACCAGGCGGCGTCCGTTCTGCTTGGCCGATGCGACCAGGTTGAAACCCGATGCGTTGATATACCCGGTCTTGATTCCGTCCAGGCCCGGATATTCGCCCAGCAGGCGGTTATGATTCCCGATGACCGTACCCTTGTATTCGAAATTGCGGATACCGAAGTAATGATAGTACTGCGGATAGTCGCGCAGCATGGCCATGGCCAGCTTGGCCATGTCGCGCGCCGTGGTCACCTGTTGCGGGTCGGGCAGGCCCGACGCGTTGCGGAAGGTAGTGCGGGACATGCCCAGTTCATGGGCTTTTCTGGTCATTTTCACGCAAAACATGCGTTCCGTGCCGCCAAGGCGCTCACCCACAGCGGCCGACACGTCGTTCGCGGATTTGGTGACGATCGACTTGATGGCGTCCTCGACCGAGATGCTCTGTCCGACGGGGATACCCATCTTGGACGGCGACATCGACGCCGCATGTTTGGAGATGGTGATGCGGTCGTTCATGCGCAGCTCACCCCGTTCGAGCGCATCGAACACCATATATAAGGTCATGATCTTGGTCAGCGAGGCGGGGTGGCGGATGGAATCCGCCTGGCGCGCCATCAGCACTTCGCCGGTCGCGGCGTCGACGATGATCGCGGAATACGGTTTGGTTTGGACCGGTTTTTTGGACTTGGTTTTGGCCTGCGCAGAATCAAAATTTGCGAATCCGAGAATCAGAGTCGTTAAAAAAAGGCATACGAAAACCGAAAAACGGAAGCGCTGCGCATTTTTTTCCACGCAAGTTTTTGTCGTGTTTTGAGTGCGCACGTTTTGCATGTTGTCTTGGTTTTCGTTGAGTTTGAGAGATGTTGTGTTGTTCGTCAGTGTAAAAATTTTCGGAAGGCATTGTCCATCTTTTTACACACGCACTCGACTCCTACACACATTTAGGTATCATTGTTGACTGTAATAGGAATTTGTCCTATTTTGTGCACTGCAACAATGGGGGTTTAACCATGAGTGATATGTTGAAAGTCCTGGCTGCTGTTAAAAAAGCTGCCAAGAAAAAAACGACCGCTAAAAAAGTAGCCAAGAAACCGGCTGCTAAAAAAGCGAAAAAACCGGCTGCTAAAAAAGCAACCAAGAAGCCGGCTGCCAAAAAAGCTAAAAAAGCTAAAAAGGCTAAGAAATAAGACTAACGGCGCTGAAGATACGCTCTCCAGCGCCGTTTTCCCCCCGTTGCGTAGGAAAACGTCGTAAGAATAGGAGCAGTGACTATGACAAAATCAGCCAAAAACAATGCCTTCAGCATGAATAAGTTCGCTGACGGTGGAATGAAGCAGTTTGAAGACATGGTATCCATCAGCAAGGATGCGACCGATGTCATCACCCAGTGCGGTTCTATCTTTGCCAAAGGTATGGAAGAGATGATGAAAGCCTGCGTGAACCACGCCCAGACCGCCGGCGAGAAGAACGCCAATGTCTGGAAATCCCTGATGGCCTGCAAGACCATCAACGAATTCGCCGAAACCCAGAACCGTATCGCACAAGAGTCGTTCGAGGACGCAATGTCCGCGACTGCCCAGCTGTCCGAACAATCGGTCAAACTGATGATGGACTGCATGGAACCCATCAACAAACAGGTTTCGACCTCCATGAAAAAAGCCAGTGCGATGGCAGCCTGAAAAGGTCATGCGCCGGTGATCTGCCGGCCCGTTTAAAGAAACCCGCGAAAGCGGGTTTTTTTAATCCCTGACAGGAGGCTTATTTGCGCACCACCAGAAGATCATGGGTGACCACGTCCCCGTTTCCACGGCGATAGGCGTCAAATCGAATCGCCTCGACCACCTCCATCCCTGCCTGTTCCGATAACTGGACCACATACTGGGTGGAATGCAGGTACTTGGAATAGATATGCGGCCAGGGAAAGCGTGTGTGGATCCGGCGCACGGTCAGCGCATTGGGCGCCCGGCCGATGATGCCGCTGAAGCCCCGCGGGCCGTAAAGATGCGCGGTCGCAGGCGTTTCAAAGGCCAGTGCGGCGTATCCGCCCGGCGCCAGATGGCGGATGACGTGATCCAGCACATCCTGGGGATGTTCGATGAATTCCATGAGACCGGCGGCGATGATCGCCTGGTACGGGCCGGGGGGCAGCGTGTCGCGCCGCACGTCACAGCAGAACAGGCGGTCAGCCACGCCCTTGCCCCGGCACAGGTCCAGCATGTTCTGCGAGGCATCGACGCCGGTGATGTGCATGTCGGGAAAATGCGCCCGGAACAGGGACGAAGACAGGCCCGTGCCGATGCCCATATCGAGAAGGCGCAGGGGCAAACGCCCCGAAATCCGGTTTTTCAGGGCGTCGTAGACCATTTGCGGCACGGCATAATCGTAACGGGCAAGGTCGCGGTCATAGGCGCGGGCCCATCCGTCGAAATAGCGCTGGGGACCGGACCGGGCTTTGAACATCATGGCCATGATTCTACAATACTTGCGCAAGCGCGGGGAGAGGTCTAAAAAAAGGCCGTTTTCATGTGTTTGCATTTCATTCGATCGTAAGGGAGTTTCCATGTCCATCGTCGCCAGCCGCCTGTCCCGTATCAAACCGTCACCGACCATTGCCGTCACGACCAAGGCCGCGGAACTCAAGGCAGCCGGACGCGATGTCATCGGCCTTGGCGCAGGCGAACCCGATTTCGATACACCCGATCATATCAAGGATGCGGCCATCGCCGCCATTAAAGCGGGCAAAACCAAATACACGGCTGTCGACGGTACCCCCGAACTGAAAAAAGCGATCGTCGAGAAATTCAAACGCGAAAACGAACTGGACTACGCGACCGATCAGGTCAGTGTCGGAACGGGTGGAAAACAGGTTCTTTTCAATGCCTTCATGGCATCCCTTAACCCGGGTGACGAGGTCATCATTCCCGCGCCGTACTGGGTCAGCTATCCCGACATGGTCATGATGGCCGAAGGCACGCCTGTCTTTGTCGAATGCACGGCCGAAAATTACTTCAAGATGAAACCCGAACAGCTGGACGCTGCGATCACGCCGAAGACCAAATGGGTCATCTTCAATTCGCCGTCCAACCCCACGGGTGCCGCGTATACCAAAGACGAAATCAAGGGTCTGACCGATGTGCTGCTCAAGCACCCGCATGTCTGGATCATGACCGACGACATGTACGAACACCTCGTCTATGACGGGTTCAAATATTATTCGGTCGCACAGGTTGAGCCGAAGCTGTATGACCGCACCCTGACCACGAACGGCGTTTCCAAGTCCTTCGCCATGACCGGCTGGCGCATCGGTTACGCGGCGGGTCCCAAAACCCTGATCAAGGCGATGGCGGCGGTGCAGTCGCACTCCACCTCCAACCCGTCTTCCGT
>CALBME010000088.1 GCA_937896295.1 uncultured Micavibrio sp.
GGCGTCATCATTCTGCTGGTACCCTTCGCTGCTGTGGGTGCGGATCAGTTCATTGATATCGCGCTGCTGCCGCGCGAGACTTTCGACGATTTTCAGGTTGTCGGTATGCTGGCGCATGATACGGCGCGCGGTCTCCACGGACGGATTAGGCCCCCAGCCGGCGTGCAACACTTTGCCTATTTCGTTCAGATTGATGGGGCGCCCGCCTTCCAGCAGGTGCTTGTAATGCGCGTATTGTCCAAAAGTCATCTGGATGAAGGCGTGGAATTCACGGCCTGTGACCGTTTTGCCGTGGCAAAGTTCGACATATTCGGCATCAAAATCGGCAAGGGCTTGGTCAAAAATCATCTGGCGCGTCATAAATTCTCAATTAATATTCACCCCAGAGATAGTCCGGTTTTGGTTAATGACTGGTTAAGATCACCCGATTACGGCACATTCATCCACATGCGTCCGCTTATCCTCGACCCACTGTACCGTTCGGTGCGCAGCCTGACCGGCGTCGGCCCGAAACACGCCAAGCTGCTGGACAAGCTGCTGGGCGGCGAACGCATCATCGACCTTCTCTGGCACCAGCCCATCGACATCGTCGACCGGCGGCATTCGCCCAAGCTCAAAGACGCCAAACCGGGACAGATCGTAACCACCACCGTCACGATCCAGAGTTACCAGCTGCCCAAACGCCGCGGCATGCCCGCGCGCGTGATCGCGGATGACGGCACAGCGACCATCGATCTCGTCTTCTTCAACGTTTACGGCGACTGGTTGCAAAAAGCCTATCCGCTCAACAGCCAGGTGGTGGTCAGCGGCAAGGTCGAACCATTCAACAACCGCCTGCAGATGGTGCACCCAGATCATGCGGGGAAGCCTGAGGATCTGGCATCGATTGCGAAGGTCGAGCCAATTTATCCCATGACCGCAGGCATCGGGCCGAAACAGATATCCAAGACCATTGAAGAGGGTCTGAAAGTATTACCCGATCTGCCCGAGTGGCATGACGAGCATCTGCTCCGGCAAAAGAAATGGCCGACATGGCGCGCGGCCATGCGCGAGATGCACGCACCGCAATCACCGGACGATCTGAATGCGCACACACCGGTGCGCATGCGGCTGGCTTATGACGAATTGCTGGCCCGCAATCTGGCCATGCAGCTGGTGCGCCTGCGCAATAAAAAACAAAAGGGGCGATCTTTCCGGCATGATTCCGCCACACGTACAAAACTGCTTAAATCCCTGCCCTTTACGCTGACCAACGCACAAAGCGCCGCGATTGCCGATATCGACAAGGACATGGAGGAACCGCTGCGCATGCTGCGGCTTCTGCAGGGGGATGTGGGATCGGGTAAAACCATCGTCGCCTTTGCCGCCATGATGAACGCGGTGGCAAGCGGGGCGCAGGCGGCGCTGATGGCGCCCACAGAAATCCTGGCGCGCCAGCATGCCAAGACGCTGGCGAAACTGGCGGACGCGATGGGTGTTTCCATCGCCGTGCTGACAGGCCGCGACAAGGGTAAAACACGCGATACGCTGCAGGCGAAAATCAAATCCGGCGATGCGCAGATTGTCATCGGCACGCACGCCCTTTTTCAGGATGATGTCACGTTCCGCGACCTTGGCCTGATCGTGATCGACGAACAGCACCGCTTTGGCGTGCACCAGCGTCTTGAACTGTCCGCCAAGGGCCTTGCGCCCGATGTGCTGGTGATGACGGCAACACCCATTCCCCGCACCCTGACCCTGACGCTTTACGGGGATATGGATGTATCGCGCCTGATGGAAAAGCCGCCGGGACGCAAACCGATCGACACCGTTCTGATTTCCAATGAACGCGTGGGCGAGGTTATTGCCGGCCTGAAACGCAAAATCGCCACCGGCGCGCGCGCGTACTGGGTCTGCCCGCTGGTGGCAGAAAATGAAACACTGGACCTGGCGGCGGCGGAAGAACGCTACGAGACCCTGCAGAAATTTTTTGGCGACCGTGTCGGCCTTCTGCACGGGCAGATGAAGGCCGCCGACAAGGACAAGGCGATGAAGGCGTTTGCCGAAGGCGCGCTGGACGTTCTGGTCGCGACGACCGTCATTGAGGTCGGCGTGGACGTGCCACAGGCCAGCGTGATGGTCATCGAACACGCGGAACGTTTCGGCCTTGCGCAACTGCACCAGCTGCGCGGGCGCGTGGGCCGGGGCATGGAAGAATCCGCGTGCCTTTTGCTGTTCGCCACGCCGCTTTCGGAAATGGCCAAGCAACGCCTGTCCGTCATGCGCGATACGGAAGACGGCTTCCTGATCGCGGAGAAAGATCTTGAACTGCGCGGCGCCGGTGAAATTCTGGGCACGCGCCAGTCGGGCGTACCGACCTTTCACCTTGTCGATCTTGAAGAACACAGCGACCTGATGGAAACCGCGCATGCCGAGGCAAAACTTCTGGCCGACAAGGACCCGCATCTGACCGGGCGGCGCGGCGAAGCCTTAAAAATACTTTTGTACCTGTTCGCGCAGGACGCCGCGATCCAGACATTGCGGTCGGGATAAAAGCGGACAGGACACAGGATGAATAAGGGGAATAAGTGGTGACCGCGGTGGGACTTGAACCCACGACCTACTGATTAAAAGTCAGTTGCTCTACCGATTGAGCTACACGGTCTTAACTTAAAAGACGGCCTTGTTTAACCGCTTTAGCGGACCGCTTCAAGGATTTTTTCCTGCACGGCCGGGGTTACGAACGGCGTGATGTCCCCGCCCAGACGGGCGATTTCCTTGAGGAAGGAGCTGGACACGAACTGCCACTTGTCGGACGCCATTAAAAAGATGGTTTCGATGTCCGGGGCCAGCCTTGCGTTCATGCCGGTCATCTGGAATTCGTATTCAAAGTCCGAAACCGCCCGCAGGCCCCGGAAAATGACGCCTGCGCCCTTTTCCCGGGCATATTCGACCAGCAGGGTGTCGAAGGTTTCGACCGTAATCAGGCCCTTTTTATCGGGAATCGCGTCCACATCGCCCTGTACCAGGCTCAGGCGGTCGGCCAGCCGGAACAAGGGCTTCTTATTGGGGTTGGTCGCCACCGCCACGATCAGGTGGTCGACCAGCCCGGCACAGCGTTTAATAATGTGCAGGTGCCCCTTGGTGATGGGGTCGAACGTGCCGGGATAGATGCCTATACGCTGGGCCATACCCTGTTAAAGCATAACCAATGGCTTGTTTCTATTGCTTTTTTACCCTTTTTCCGCAATGGTCCTTTGCATGGATGCCCCCATTACCCTGATTGAACCCGGCTGGGACGGGTACCAGCTGGTCGATTCCGGCCACGGCCGGAAGCTCGAACGCTATGGCACCGTGCTGGTCGACCGGCCGGAGCCGCAGGCATTCTGGGCCCCGTCCCTGCCCGCCGAGCGCTGGGCCAAGGCCAGCGCCATCTTCAAAAACGCCTCGGAACGCGAGGAGGATGACGGCGGGCAATGGGACTTCCAGGTCAAAAACCCGCCCGAGACATGGACCGTCCCGGTCGAGGGGACCACGATGGTCACCCGGTTCATGGCCTTCCGCCATCTGGGCCTGTTCCCGGAACAGCGCCCCCACTGGCAATGGATGGCAAAACGGATCAATGGCCGCCCGTTAAAGATTCTCAACCTGTTCGCCTATACCGGCGCGGCCAGCCTGATCGCCGCCGCGAACGGCGCGCATGTGACCCATGTCGATGCATCGAAGAAGGCCATCCAGTGGGCCAAGGATAACCAGGCCGCGTCCAAGATGGCCGACAAACCCATACGCTGGATCATCGAGGACGCGCGCAAATTCGTGCAGCGCGAACTGCGCCGCGGCAACACGTATGACGGCATCCTGCTCGACCCGCCGAAATACGGGCGCGGTGCCGACGGCGAGGTGTGGAAGTTCGAAACTGACATCGCGCCGTTCTTAAAGGATTGCGCCGCCCTGCTTTCACCCGATGCATCGTTCATGATCCTGACTGCGTATGCCTTACGCTTTTCGTCCGTGGCGCTGGCCCACATGATGCGCGATGTGCGCAACGACGGTGCGATCGACCACGGTGAACTGTGGCTGGGCGACGAAACCGGGCAGCGCCCGTTACCGACATCCCTTTTTGCAAGGTGGGCCGCATGAGCGTGAAACAGGTGACATCAACCGCCAATACCGACATCAAGGCGATGCGCGCGCTTGATATGCGCAAGGAGCGCCGCGAAACCGGCCTGTTCCTGGCCGAGGGTCTGCGCCATGTGCTTGAGGGGATCGACAATCACTGGACGCTGACCACGCTGGCCTATCACTGGAAGATCGCGCAGAAACCCGAAGTCGCGCGCGCGCGCGATGCGTGCGTCAAGGCCGGCGGCACGTGCCTTGAGGTCAATGACCTTGTGCTTGAAAAACTCAGCCACAAGGACAACCCGCAACAGGTGATCGGCGTGTTCAGACAGCGCCTTGTCGCGCTGAAAGACATGTCCGCCAGGAAATGCATCGTGGCGCTGGACCAGGTGCGCGACCCCGGAAACTTGGGCACCATCATCCGCACGGTGGACGCGGTGGGGGCGGATGGCATCATCCTGATCGACCAGTGCTGCGATCCGTTCTCGACGGAGGCCGTGCGCGCATCGATGGGGTCTTTGTTCGCCGTGCCGATCGCGCAGGCGCTCAAAGTCGATTTCAAGGCGTTCGTCAAAGACTGGAAAGGCACCGTCATCGGCACGCACTTAAGCGACAAGACGGTCGATTACCGCGCGGTGAAGTATAACGCCCCCACCCTTCTGGTGATGGGCAACGAACAGGCGGGCCTGTCGGACGATATCGCCAGCATCCTGCCCACGCTCGTCAAACTGCCCATGCATGGCCGCGCCGACTCCCTGAATTTAGCAATCGCGACGGGCGTGATGCTGTACAAAATCAACGAAGCTTAACCCTCGATTTTTTTACGAATTCTTTCTTCGAGATCGGCATATTTTCTTCCCCATACACTCTCTTCAAAAAGCCGGATCTCGTTCAAGGGATCCAA
>CALBME010000089.1 GCA_937896295.1 uncultured Micavibrio sp.
GCCGCCACCCGGCAGGCGCGGAGTTTCATTAAGAACGGCCACGTTGAACGGCGCCTTGCTGCTGCGGTCGTGATCGTCATTGGCGGGCTGCGGCGTGTTTTTAAGGTCGCCCTGCAGGCGCGCATTACGCAGGTCCAGCATGCGCTGGATCGGTGAACGCGTGTCATTGGCGGCAAACGCGGCGAACACGTCGCGGACAGGGGCGTCATTGCTGGCGGTCAACACGGCGCGCTCCACCACGGGCGCGACGGCAGGCGCGGCTGCAGCCACCTGGACGCTCGCAGGTGCGGGCTGTTCGGCACTTGCCACGGCGACGGGCTGTTCCACCACCGGACGGTCCGGCGTAACCCGGATGGTGCGCACGCGGCGCACCGGAATATCGAGTTGTGCGAGCTGGGTTGCAACCACATCGCCGCCGGTAACCGGGCTTGCGACGGCATCGGCCTGGGCCAGCGCAACGGGGGCGGGCTGTTCCGCCACGACGGCGGGCGCGGCACGTTCTTCCACGGCGGCGACAGCGACAGGGGCCGGATCGGCAGGGCGTTCTTCAGCAACCGCAACGACGGGGGCGGCAGGTGTACCCAGATCGGCCGGACGCGGTACCGGAACCGGCACCACGCGCGGTAGCCGCTGAACGGATGCACTTGCCAATTCTACCGGACGTACCGGGGGCAAAGGCGCAGCGACGATTGGGGCACGGCGCTCGGTTTCCGCCTGCGCCAGCATAATCTGCTGACGACGGTCTTCAACACGGGCCAGATAGACGCGATTACTGCTTTCAATTGCGCGGGCCACTCGCAAATCCGACATGCGAGTCGGCATGTTGTAGGAATAATTTTGTGCAAAGAAGTCGATAATCGGGCCATCGCGATCGCGGGGCGGATTGAGAATCCCGAACTGCGGATCGCTCATCTGGGAATGTCTATGGCAAGGTTTCAGATTCGATTCCCATTCGCCGCGCGCGTTTTGCCTTTTGCACAGCGGCACGCCGATTTCGTTTTCAACGTCCGCAACGACACGCGCAGGAAGCGTGCGTCTGTCCGTGATCGGTGCCGGAAGGCTTCCGTCTCTGGGTTCAGCCTGCAGACGGTACCAGCGGCGACCGGGTACAAAGTCAAAGCGCGCGAAAGCGCGGCGGATTTCTTCATCTTCATCATTATGATCGGCCTGCGCGTAGGCAGGGGCAGGCGCGAGCATAGCTGTCATGCCGCCGAAAGCCGCCATGGTGATGGCAATGCCTGCAGCGGCGTTCCTAAGACGTTTGAACAGTGCTTTCATGATATTGTCTTTAACAGCTCTTTACAGTTTTAAACAAATTATGGTTGCGATGGTGTAGCCACAGGCGCGGGTGCCTGGGGGCAACTTACCGATTGACCGGATGTGGCACGCCAGTCGTCGCGGCGGCGGAAGCGTTCGCCAAGCTCCCCGCGGGCGATACAGCCGGCCTCTCTTGCAACTTGAGCCACTACCGGGTTTGGGTTGGTTGTGCCGAGATCCAGCACATTGGCCCGAGCCGCTTCTTCGTTGAACCGGGTTTCCGATTGGCCGAAGATCAGCAACTGGGTGCTGCGGGTCTGCATGCCCTCACGGTCGATGCTGTTAGTTGCACATCCGCTGACGGTAAGACCAAAAGCGATAGCAGCCGGAGCAACCTTAATTTTCAACTTTCCCAAGTTCATTGTAACACCCCTTTTGAACGGTTGGCCGTTTCTGCTTGGTATTATACATAATTAGTCTTCAGTTTCAACATATTTTAATATTGTATTAACCATTCAACCCTTTGATTCAATTGGGACGTGCATTTGGTTGGGCATTTCCCGTACGTGTAATGCGAGAAGCCAGCTCGTTATTGTAGTAAATAATGACAGGCGCACCTTCGCGCACCATTTCGTATGCGATTTCAACATCAGCATTCAGCATGCGAATGCATCCTGCAGATGCCTTGCGTTTTCCATCCGGCAGGTTGAATACTTCTGGACGGTTGGTGCCATGGATCAGATAGCCCTGATTGACCCCTTCCGGCGTCTGCAGGTAAATGCCGCGCACGCCTAGCGGATTGTGCGGTCCAGGCGTGGCAAACGGATTGGGTCTGCGGTCACCCGCCGGCGCCTGCCAAGTGGGGTCCATTTCCATGGCCATCACCGTATGGTGCGAACCTGAAATCTCCGATCCTGCGCGTCCCACCACGATGGGAAACTGGACAGCCGTGCCGTTAGAGCGTGTGACGTACAGGTACTGGCGCATATGGTCGATTATGATCGAACCGGGCGCGTAATTGCCGGCAATACGCACCTCTTCAACCGCCGGCGCACGACCGCGGCTCCACAGTTCAGGGTAACGCTCGCGGTCATAGATAGGGTTTTGGACTCGCTGCGGAGAAGATTCCATCGGCGTTGCATATTCAGTTTGTACATCAACGGCAAAGGGTGGGGTTGGGCGGCGCATACCGAGATCACCCCGATAACCGGAATTCAAAAGTTGCGTGCCAGGACCGTTCAAAGCCTGCGCATGAGCAAAATTTCCCGCAAGGCTGACAGACATCGCAGCACCGAGGAGTGCGGCAAAACGGCGGGCGGCAAAGTTGAATTTCGAAGATGACATCTCTTTTACCTCTTGGATGAAAAGGTATTAAAAAAGCCAAATTGCTTTGGCTTTTTTGCGCTCGTTAGCGAAGCTAAGATTAACCGCGAGGACGCGGAGCGGGCGGAGCCATACGCACCGGAGGTGCAGAAGGTGCAGGAGGGGCCGGCGGATTCTGTACTACCGTGATACGGCACATGTTGCTCGCCTCGACGATGGCTTCGCGCGGCGGAAGTCCGGCAGCCATTACGACGGAGAAAGCGCCAACTGCGCAGTTCACGTTGGTGGCGCCATTCGCCATGGTGGCCCAACGGCCACAGGCTTCAGCAAATTCGCCTTTGGCGACGCCACCGCCGAAACCGTAGAAGCCAACCGTGGCCGAAAGTGATTCCATGCACCAGCCATTGGTCAGGGTTGGATTGGGCGCAATCGCCATACGGGTTTGAATATTGACGTTCCCGCCATTACCGTTCGCAGTCGCAGCGCCACCGTTTGCGGTGGCTGCACCGCCGGTTGCATTGGCACGAGCGTCAGCCTGGGCGCGGGCATCAGCCTGTGCGCGGGCATCGCCACCCTGACCGCCTTGACCACCTTGGCCGCCCTGACCACCGTTACCGCCATTGCCGCCATTGATCACGATCGGCGGCGTAGTCGGGGTGGTGGGGGTGCAGTTGGTGCAGCTCGGGGCCGTGGTACCGGGGGTACCGGGACCACCGTCGCGGGTCTGTGCTTGTGCCGAACCGGCAGCCATGGCCAGAGCCAGGGCGGCGGGGGCAAGAATTTTCGTCTTAAGTTGCATTGGTAATCTCCTCTAAGCCGTTTTTTAATATGTTAATGAAGGGTTAAGATACTTACACACACGAATTATGTCAACTTTTTATGTCTGTGACATTTCGTATATGTATTCATCCCTTGAGGAAAATTTGCAACTTTTATTACAACATCCCCTCTGCCCCGAAACCCTTGAGATACGCTGCTTTTCGGGCTACAACGGTCAACTGTCTCAACCATAAAATAGTTCCAAAAAAAGTAGTGATAATGTCCAACGCCGCCGCGCTTTCGTCTTCTGACCAGATCACCCTGACCCTGCCCGATGGTGCCACCCGCACCTATCCGGCCGGCACCACGGGTGCTCAAGTCGCTGAATCGATTGCAAAATCACTGGCAAAGGCGGCCGTAGCCATTCGTCTGAACGGCGAACTCTGCGATTTAAGCCTGCCGATCAACGCCGATGCCAATATCGCCATCATCCGCCGCGACGATGATGCCGCGCTCGAACTCATCCGCCACGACGCCGCCCACGTGCTGGCCGAGGCTGTGCAGTCCCTCTTCCCCGGCACGCAGGTCACGATCGGCCCGGTCATCGAAAACGGCTTCTATTACGACTTCGCCCGCAACGAACCCTTCACGCCCGAAGACTTCGCCGCGATCGAAAAGAAAATGAAGGAGATCGTGGCAAAGGCCCAGCCCTTCACCCGCGAAGTCTGGGACCGGAAGACCGCAATCGAAACGTTCAAAGCCAAGGGCGAAAACTTCAAGGTCGAACTGATCGAAGACCTGCCCGAAAGCGAAGACATCAAGATTTATAAACAGGGCGAATGGTTCGACCTCTGCCGCGGTCCGCACATGCGCACCACCGCCGATGTCGGCACGTCCTTCAAGCTGATGAAGGTGGCCGGCGCCTACTGGCGCGGCGATTCCAACCGCCAGATGCTCACCCGCATCTATGCGACCGCATGGCGCAACGACAAGGAACTGCAGGATTACCTGACCCAGCTGGAGGAAGCGGAAAAGCGCGACCACCGCAAACTGGGCCAGCAGATGGACCTGTTCCATTTCCAGGAGGAGGCGCAAGGCTCCGTCTTCTGGCATCCGAAGGGCTATTCCATCTGGCTGACGCTGGAATCCTATCTGCGCCGCCGCCTGCAGCAGGGCGGCTATGTCGAGGTGAAGACACCGCAGCTGATCGACAACAAACTCTGGGTCGCCTCCGGCCACTGGGGCAAATACCGTGAAAACATGTTCGTGGTGCCGGACGAAGTGCCGGGCACGGATGACGACAAACCGGTGCTCAGCGGCAAGGCGCGCCTGATGGCGCTCAAACCCATGAACTGTCCCGCGCACGTTCAGATCTTTAATCAGGGCATCAAGTCGTACCGCGACCTGCCCATCCGCATGGCGGAATTCGGCTGCTGCCACCGGAACGAGGCGCACGGCGCCCTGCACGGCCTGATGCGCGTGCGCCAGATGACGCAGGACGATGCGCACATCTTCTGCCGCGAAGACCAGATCGAATCCGAGGCGGTCGCCTTCTGCACCTTCCTCGACCAGATCTATAAGGATGTCGGCTTTAACGAGGTGCGTGTGCGCCTGGCCTTGCGCCCGGACCAGCGCGCCGGCGACGACGCAACCTGGGACCGCGCCGAAAACGGCCTGCGCGCCGCGCTCAAGGCCGCAAAAATCGAATACACCGAAGCCCCCGGCGACGGCGCCTTCTATGGTCCGAAACTGGAATTTCATCTGAAAGACGCTATCGGCCGTTCATGGCAGCTCGGCACGCTGCAACTGGACATGGTCCTGCCCGAGCGTCTGGGCGCAAGCTATATCGGTGAAGACGGCCAGAAACACCGCCCCATCATGCTCCACCGCGCTGCCTTCGGGTCGATGGAACGCTTTATCGGCGTGATGATCGAAAACTACGCCGGCAAGCTGCCCATCTGGATGGCGCCCGTCCAGTGCGTGGTCGCCACCATCACCTCGGAAGCCGACGCCTACGCGACCGAGGTGTACGAGGCGCTGAAAGCCCGCGGCCTGCGCGTCGAACTCGACCTGCGGAACGAGAAAATCAACTACAAGGTCCGCGAACACTCGGTCGCCAAGGTGCCCGTCATGTTCGTGGTCGGCGCGCGCGAAGCGGCGGAGAAAACCGTGGCCATTCGCACCTTGGGCAGCCAGGAACAGCAGTTCAGGCCCCTTGCCGACGCCATGGACCAGCTTGCCACGTCAGCAAAACCGCCCTATTAATCAAGTTTTACAGTCCCAACAACTTTAGGAGAATGCCCCATAGCCCGTCCGCCGATGCCCCCCCGCCGTCCCCAGTTGAACGAAGACGGCCCTCGTGTAAACGACCAGATCCGCTCGCGCGAAGTGCGCGTCATCAACGAGGCAGGCGAAATGCTTGGTGTCATGACCCCGCAGGAAGGCATCCGCCTTGCACAGGCTGCCGGTCTTGACCTGATTGAAGTCTCCCCCAATGCCGCCCCGCCGGTTTGCAAGATCCTCGATCTCGGCAAATACAAATACGAGCAGCAGAAAAAAGCCAACGAGGCGCGCAAGAAACAAAAGGTCATCGAGATCAAGGAACTCAAACTGCGCCCGACCATCGGCACGCATGACTTTGAAATCAAGATCAAGCAGGCCCGTAAATTCATCGCTGAAGGCGACAAGGTGAAATTCACGCTGCGCTTCCGTGGCCGCGAACAGTCGCACTTCGAACTCTCGATGCAGGTCATGCACCGCGCCAAGGCCGAACTGGCCGACATCGCCAAGGTCGAACAGGACATCACCGCCGAAGGCCGCCAGGCCATCATGGTGCTGATGCCCATGCCCAAGCAGGCCTAAGCCTGCGGGTAAACTAAGACGCCCAAGCAGGCGTAAAAGGATTCTACAAAGAATGGAAAAAACCCCCGCTATATGCCGGGGGTTTTTTATACGCTTAAAAAAGGCGTGAACGCGGCCTTCACGTCATCGATGCTGATGGCGTCCATCGTCTCACCCTGGATGGTCAGGACATGGGCGCCCAGCGGACCGTGCCGGCGCGGGTTGGAAAAGCCCGGATAAAGCCCCAGCGTTTTGCATCCTGTCGGCCCGATCATCTGGATGGGTCCTGTATCGTTGCCAAGCGCCGCGCGCGCCGCACGTGCCAGCGCGGGTATGTCCGTGATCGCGGTTTTACCGGTCAGGTCCACGGCCTGCGGGCAGGCTTGTGCAATCGCGGCATTCACGGCCGCGTCATCCTGCGTTCCCAGAAGAACGGGTGTAAAACCCTGCGCCGCCAGCCACTGGCATATCTCCCCATAACGGTCCGCGGGCCAGCGCTTTTTAGGGTGCTGCGGCGACGACCCGGCGGCGATCAGGACATAGGGCCGCGGCAGGGTCAGGGTAAACGCATCGCTTTCCAGCCATGACAGGTCATCGGGCGTGATCTTGACGATACCGGCAATCGCCAGCTGCGCGCGCAGCGCGTCAAAGACATGCATCGCCTTGCGCTGCGCATCATCGGAAATCCGGTGGGACGCCGAAAACGCGATCCCGTTCCATTCCGGGATGCGCCGGAACAGGCTTAAATAAAGTCCCGTGCGTTCGGAATTCTGCAGGTCGTAAACGCGCGCGAATTTTCCGTCGTTCAGAAATTTCCGGAACGCGAACCACTTGGCGAATTCATACCATTTCGGGCGCAGGTCGACGGCCACCGCGTCAAAATAACCCGATGCCTCCGCCAGACGGACAAACGGCTTCGTGGTCAGAAGGGTGATGTGATCGCCCTTGTGATGTATGCGAATGGCGCGCATGACACCCAGCGCCTGCACGAAATCGCCAAAGGCGCTGTGCTTGATGACCAGGATGTTCTTTTTCATGCTGTCCCCTTTTTCTGCATCAGCTGATAGGCCAGCAGGCTGCCGACCACCAACGCGATACCGGCATATTGTGTGACGCCAAGAATCTCATGAATAAGGACGGCCGATAAAATTGCGCCGAATACAGGCTCCAGCTTGATGAAAAAGGCGAATTTGAACGGCCCCAGAAGTGCAATACCGTACAGCGCCGCAAAACCGCCCAGTGCCAGCGACGCCGAAGACAACGTTGCCCACCCCCACCCCATATCGGTATGCGGCAACAAAACCGGACCGAAAAACGGAAGGATGCAGGAAAAGGCAAAGGCACAGATAAACGTCTCCGCACCCACGACCGCCGGGTTCAGCGTTTTAAACGCCGCGCCGAATTTATAGATGCGTGCCGCGACCACAACGGCGGATACGAATGCAATGGCAGCCCCCTTGATGCTGGTCAGGCCGTCGGTATGAAAAACATTCATCACCATCGCGACGCCGGCAAAGGCGGCGATGACCGTACCTAAGGTGGACATGCTGTAGGGTTCTTCCCCGCGTATCACCATGTAAAGGTACAGCATGGTCGCGTAGGAGAACATGATGGTCACGACCACCGGTCCGGGCAGGTAGGTCATCGCCCACAGGATGCAGCCGATAGACATGAACTGATACGCGCCGTTGATGACGCCCGCCTTGATATGTTCGCGGCTTGAGAACAGTTTCTTCTGTGTGGCAAGGCAATATACGACCAGTACAAGCGCCCGCGCGAACAGCGACAGCATCGTGAGGAAAATGGCGTTTCCGCCTTCCGCATACAGGCCGCGCGTAGCCGCCGGATAGAACCCGTAAATGACCGCCGCACCTACGGTAACCAGAATTCCCGCAAGCTCGTGCCTCGGCAAGGCGGCTGGCGCGTTCATCGCCCGTATTTTTCTGCCAGAAGCTCGGCGTAGACCGACAGCGTGTCGTCACACATTTTTTCGCGGGTAAAATTCATAGCGACATGGTTCATCGATTTTGTCGCCAGCACGGCGCGCTGCTGCGGCGTCAGCGCCAGCGCCTGGCGCAGCGCCTCGGCCATGGCGCCGGAATCACCCGGCGGAATCAGCCAGCCGGTTTCACCGCGCACGATGGTTTCCTGTGCGCCCCCATGGTCGGTCGCAATGATCGGGCGGCCCATGGCCTGCGCCTCCACCGGGATGCGTCCGAAACCTTCCGGATCGGTCGAGGCCGAGACAATGACCGTGGAAATCATGTAAGCCGCCGGCATGTCATTGCAGTGATCGATGATGCGCACCTGACCGGTCAGGTTCAGCCGTTCGATCTGCGCCTCAAGTTCGGCACGGTATTCGGTACGGCCCTGATCCGACCCCAGCAGGACGCAGAAAACATCCGGGCGCTGTAATCGTGCCATCGCCTCAAGCAACACGTGGTGCCCCTTCCACCGCGTGATACGCCCCGGCAGCAGGATGATCTGCGCGCCGTCTTCGATGCGCCAGTCACGCAGAAGCGTGGCCATGCGCTGCATGCCCACCATGGTCGGATGGAACCGGTCCAGCGCGATGCCGCGGTGAATCAGGCGCAGGCGCTTGGGATCGACGTTGAAATTCTCGGTGACGTAACGCCCGACGTGATTGGAAATCACGATCACGCGTTCGCCCTTGGTCATGATGCTGTTATAGGCGTTCTTGAACGACCCGCCCTGATTGTACGGCGCATGCACCGTGGTCATGAAATGGGCATTCGTGCCCTTGCATGCGTAATAGGCGCTCCATGCCGGGGCGCGGCTGCGCACATGCACGATGTCGACGTTCCACGCGGTTATCAGGCGTTTGATGCGCCCGATATTGCAGTACATTTCCCACGGGTTTTTGGAATGCACCGGCATCGGGATGAATTCCGCCTTGGCGCGGATGATCTCGCCCACGCGCGGACCGCCGGCGGACACCACCAGCGCCCTTGCCCCCGCCTGGACCAGCGCCTGCGCGACGTCGATGCAACCCTGTTCCGCCCCGCCGGGGCCAAGTTCAGGGATGATTTGCATGACGACGGGCGTCTTTTGTGTTTTGAGATCGAGCATGTTTCCTGATAGCAAATAATGGATATGTCCGAAACACTTATACGTCCTGACGGCACCCCCCTTGTGTATGACCGCTTCGTTCCGGAAAAACCGGCGCATGGGGCCGGTGTTATGTTCATGCACGGCTTTCAGTCGGACCGGAACGCGACCAAGGCGCAGTTTCTGGACAGCGCCTGCCGCCGGCTGAACATCCCTTTCATCCGGTACGACGCCTATGCACACGGCGAATCGGGCGGCGCATGGCCGGACTTTACCATCGGCCATGCCGTCCATGATGCGCTGCTGGTCCTTGATGAACTGACCCACGGTCCCCAGATCGTCGTCGGTTCCTCCATGGGCGGCTGGGTGGCCTTGCGCCTGCTGGAAGAACGCCCCGAACGTATTGCGGGCATGGTCGGCATTGCGACGGCACCGGACTTTACCGCCCATCTGACGCCCAATGGCGATTACACCCGCGCCCTGATCGACGAAGGCCCCAACCAGTACGTCATGGATGAGGACTGGACCTTCACCGGCCCCGTTCATTTATTACAGGGCAAGCTGGACACATCCGTCCCGTGGGAAACGGCGGGCCGGGTGGCGGCCAAATTCCCTGACCCCGCAAGGGTCGTGATCACACTGGTCAATGACGGCGATCATCGCCTCAACCGGCCGGAAGACCTCGATCTGCAGGAAAAGGCAATTTTGGATGTGTTAAAACGCACTTTATAATGTGCATTATACAATACAAACTGTGTTTCTTATAAAAGAATAATGTTGATTTAGCACAACGAACAGGTCCCAATGGACCTATGATCACGACCTTCCAAATCAAAGCCGCCCGCGCCCTGCTCGACTGGACACAAGCCGACCTCGCCCGGGCATCCGGCATGCATCTCAACGTGATCAACAATATAGAACGCGGCACCACCAACCCCCGTCAGGGCACGCTGGAAAAACTTCAGGCCGCGCTGGAGGCGCAGGGCATCGCGCTCATCGCCTCGCGCGGGGTTGAACTGCGCCGCGACACGGTGACCGTCACCAAGCATGAAGGGGACAATTTCCTCCGCGCCCTGACCACCGACATGCTCGCCTGCCTGCACGCGGGGGACGAGGTGCTGTCCACCCTTGCCGACATCCGCAATTTTTCCGCCCACGACGCCGACGCGGGCAAGGACTGGCAGGCACAGAAAGACCGCGGGGGGTTTAACGAACGCCTGATCACGCGCGACATGCCGGGCTTCTACCCGCGGCATTCCGAACATTACCGCGTCGTATCGCCCGACGCGCTGGGCCCCGTCGACACGATTGTCTATGCGGACCGAGTCGCGCATATATTCTGGACCGCGCGGGAAACGGTCATCCTGAAAAATCAGGACCTGTCCACGACCCAGCGCCGCATTTTTGAAACCCTGTGGCAATCCGGTCATGAACCGGTGCGCCCCGTCCGCGCTGCCGAGGATTAAGCCATGCCCACACCCAAGAAACCCAAAACCACCAAAACAGAAAAAAACGAAACCCCCATGTCCGAGACAAAAACAAAAACCAACATCCTGCCCTTTATCGTGCTGGCGGCCATTGCCGGCCTGCTGACCATGGGCCGCGTTTCGGCCACCACGCCGGAGGCGGCGGGCAAACTGTTCTGTGCCGCTGGCGGTAAGCCGTTCCTGGCCAAGCGCCTGTTCACGCCTGAACTCAAAGCCGCGTGGGACGAGGCGGAAACCAAAAACGAGGAATGGGCCAAGGCGCACCCCGGTGAAAAACCGCCCTTTGCCGACGGCATCCCGCTGGCGGGGTTTCCAGACAAGGCCCCGAATTGCGAAGTCGTGAAACCGACGGAAAAGAATGTCGAGATTCACTACAAATTTCCTGAAGATCCGAAAAACGACTGGGCCGACCGCCTTGTCTTGAAACAGGTGGGCGACAAATTCCTGATCGACGACATCCAGCTTGCCCCGCGCGGCACGCTGCGCGGCCGCCTGAAGGCCGCCTTCTGATGAATCAGGCCGCCGGTGTCAGCGTCGGCACCTGCCGGGCATAATACGTGGCCGCGCTGTTCCGCAGTGCGGCCACGTCGTTTGTGGCCAGTGTCTGCGGCGATACATCGGCAAGCCAGCTGCGGAAAAACTGGAAATTGCTGTTCAAAAGGCCGGGGCCGTAAATGCGCGACCCTTCGTTCAGGTAGTCGCGGCTCAGATTGACTTCCGGCAATTCATTCGCCGGGTCCAGCATCCAGCGACGGAACACCTCGGCCGTCATCTCGGGATGGAACTGCGTGGCGACGACATGATCGCCATAGGCATACGCCTGGTTTTCATACTGGTCGTTCGACCCCAGCAGGACCGCACCTTTCGGCAGGTCAAACGTATCGCCGTGCCATTGCGACACCAGTGTCTGCGACCGGTCGAAATAACGCAGCGGACTGCGCAAACCCGCCTCATTCATCGTGACGGCGGTCCAGCCGATTTCCTTGCCGGCCTCACCTTTGAAAACGGGCGAGCCCAGCGCGTGGGCAATCATCTGCGACCCAAGACACACGCCCAGCAGCGGCTTGTCCGCGCCGATGCGGCGTTCGATGAATTTGATTTCCGGTGTCATCCATGGATACATCCCGGCCTCGTACACACCCATCGGTCCGCCCATCACGATCACGACATCGGGCGTACGCGCATCCAGCGCGCTGAAATCGGTTTCCTTCGCGACAAGAATGGTGGGTTCAATGCCATGCTGGCGCAGAAACAATCCATACGACCCGATATCGCCCGCCTGTTCGTGGACGACCATCCAGATGTTTTTACCGGCATTCAGATCAAACGACATGGGACATGGCCCGCTGGTTGCTATCCTTTAAAGCTAGCACGCACCCTCTGGCGGATTCAAATTACGGTCATATCGATTGGGAAAAGACAAAGATGGCGGTTCGATCACCACCCTCCGCCGAAAGTGGAAGGCAATAAAAATTGCACCCAGGAACACGCCTGATTTAGTCTTTGCGGCTGAAACCCCCGGCAGGCACGGAGCCTATATCTAAAGAAGAATTTGCAGACGCGGCAGGTAGTACACCGCCCTCTCTACCGGAAAGCCCCCCCAAACTCTGGCCGGGGCGACCGGCTGGGCGTCCCACGCGGGAGTCCAATGAGATGTTATTGGGGTTCATTCGTGAGGTATACGGCCCATACATGGCGGGCCATAGGGACAGCTTGCGCGACTACATCTACAGGAATGACCGCAAGCTCTACTCCGCGATCACCAACTACGAGCGGCGCGCCGATCTTCCATCGGACATCGGTATGACGAAGCGGAGTGAGCGAGTACTTAGCCGTCTGCAACGGGCCGCAGCGCAGAACGGCTTTGAAGGCATGAGCCAATCGGAACGACGCTCTGTCGTCGGAAAGCTGACCCGTCCGCGCAAACAGTTTCTCAAAGAAAAAACAACCAAAATTGTACCGACGAACACGCTTGATTTAGTCTCTCCGGTAAAACCCCCGGCAGGTACGGAGCCCATATCTAAAGAAGAATTTGCAAACGCCGCAGGTAGTACACCGCCATCTCTACCGGAAAGCCCTCCGAGACTATGGCCGGGGCGTCAGCGTGGTCGTCCAAGTGCAGAATCATACAACCTTCTGATCAGTTTTTTGGAGGAGACCTATGGAGCCTTTCTGCCCGCGAACAAGAATGTTCTCCGAGAGTATATAGGGAAGCATGATCCGAGATTGCTTCAGGCCGTCCGAAACTACGAGAGGCGCTCCGCCCTCCCAGGTCATTTAGAAATGCCCAGCGTGCATGACAAATTTGCCGCTCGAATGGCAATGGCGAAGGCTGCTGGCTATCCTGGATTTACCGAGGCGCAGATTTCTCGCGCAGAAGCGCACCTAACAAGGGCAGCTCGCCCGACTGAGAATGACAAAAAGTTGCATCCAATGGCGCGCCTGATTTAGTCTCTCGGGCTGAAACCCCCGGCAGGCGAAGGCAACATATATAAAGAATTATTCGGCGCGGAAGCATCACCCGAAAGTGTTGGCAGGACTCTTGCCCCCTTCCGCAGTATCCCAAGAAGTGGAATTTGAATTTTCGCGGCAAGTCTGGGGCTGAGCGCGACGCTGCACTTTTGGCTTTTGTTGAGCGCGTCTACGGGCCTTATCTTCCTGCGCACAGAGACGAAATTCGGGATCACATCTCTAAGGTCGATCCAAAACTATTCACCGCCCTCAGAAATTATGGCTTCGGGCGCTTACCGAAGCACCTAAAGATGAACTCTCGGGACGACCGGCTGCGGGAGCGAATTAAGCGCGCCGCGACCGACTACGACAATATGGAGCCTCGCGAAAGGCGTTCGGTCCAGCGCGTAGCGCGCGCCAGAAACCAAGGACCAAAATGAAAAACGATACTGACTGATCATCTTTCACATCGTCAGCTCAGCCATGGCCTTCCTCTTAAACCCTTCAAAAGTATGGAGTTTGGGCAGGCTGGAGTACCGCAGACTGGTGCTGAAACTCCCGTTTTCGGACAGGCTGGTTTGGTCACCTGAAACAGGATTTCAAACCCCGGAAATCACGATGCTATTCAAGATGATAGGAGCCCCGGCAGGCTCACAAATAGGAATGGCGGTGGGTGGCTGCTAGTTTTCAGGATTGGTATATGATTAACCCCTGAATTTGTCAATATTCCCGCCTTCGGCGCGTATGGTGCAGGACGAATCCTGCAGGGCATTTCCCCTGACCGTTACTGAACAAAAAATATCCACCCGCGATACCGACACTTTTATGATTGGTGTTTCGGGTGCCTTTCGATGGCCAGATCCACCTTGAATACGATATGGCATCGTGGGCCGATCTTCCGTCCGGCTGGCGTTCCTTCATGACCGTTACAGGGAAAAACATGCTTTCCGCTTTCGTGAAAACTCACGATGTTTGACAACTCCAGGCCGCCCTGTTTGCATCGGCTGTTGGAGCATCGTACGGCGGGCGGAAAGTTAGTTTCGTTATAACGGTCCACAACCCTATCGCCAAATCCCATCGGATCCTGGGTGATCGTAATGTCGAGCGATTTAAGATCCGGAAATGCTTTTTTACGATCTGTCGTAGGCTCTCCGAAAAGGTATGATTTATTCATGTTCACCCCCTATGCCGTAGCCATTTTGGGGGCTGTTTCATCATCCGGTGCGCCCAAGGCTTCCAGCTCGGCGTAGAAGTTTTCCTTGTTCTGCTGGTCGTTGCCCGTGACCGTGAATTTTGCCAGGGCGGCGAAAACATTGTGATGCAGCTCTCCGCCTTTTTCGCCGGATCTGATCCATTTCTGCGCGCGCGGGTCTTGGAGGTATTTGCCCAGCGCCATGAGCCGGAAGCCCAAGGCTCCGCCTTTCTTGGTATCCTCTTTAAAGGCGTCCAGCAAGGCGATGTTGGCCCTGTTGAGGGGGATGTTTTTGAGGGTCAGGTAGCTCTTACCGTCATTCGGTGGCTCCTTGCCGAAGATGTCGGACGTCGGAGCCTTATTTGCATAAACAGAATTAAAGATACCTGCCGCAAAGAGCATCTCTTCCGTGGTCAGCGGAATATTAAACATATCCATATCCATGAGTGCCTGCCTTTCGGGGGGAGATTAACATCATGGGCCGGATTCGTCGACGATGGAGGAAGAATTTTATAAGCCAGACATGCAGACGTTTTTGGATTAATAATTGGCTTATTCATCAGGAAGATGGAGTTATATAACGAAATCATGCCAATAGCCCCCTTTATTTTGAGAAATTTAAGGACTACATTGTATAATATGAGAATGCGGAAATGGATCAGCATGATTGTGATGATGGCGTTCGTCGTGACGACGATCCCTTCCATTTCCCATGCCGCGATGTCCCATGATGGCGGCGCTGCCGTTGTAAAATCCGAACAAGCGAGTGCGCCAACGCACGAAGGCTGCGCGGGTCACAACGGGCAAAAGCAAGACGCTCAGAAAACTGCTGAAAAGAAAGATTCATCCGGCAAGCCCTGCTGCGATGGCAAAACGTGCAAGTGCGTCAACAGTTCCTGCAACGGATCGGCCAAAGTTTTCGGGTCAAACAGCTTTGGTCTGACCTCTCCCCGCGCGGTAAAGGCTCCGTTCTCGTTTGAAGAGACGATTGCCATTTCCGATTTTTACTCTCGAATAAAACGCCCTCCACGGGCTTAAATCCTCTGCTTTAAACGCGCTCTTCGTCCGCGCTGGACGGGTGCGCCTTTACGTCAGCCATTTAAAGGATTTAAGTCATGCGAACACATCATCTGTGGATGATGGCGCTGGCGGGGATGATAGCGATAGCGGCCCCAGCACACGCCAAAACATCCGAATATAATCTGGTCATCGAGCGCCAGCCTGTGAATATCACAGGAGAAAGTATCGAAAAAATCACCGTCAATGGCGGCATTCCGGCTCCGACCTTGCGCTTTAGGTCGGGCGACGAGGCCGTGATCCATGTCACCAACAAGATGGATCAGGACAGCTCGATCCACTGGCACGGGTTGCTGTTGCCAGGGGAAATGGATGGGGTTCCAACTTTCAACGGCTTCCCAGGCATCCGCCCTGGCGAAACCTTTACCTATCGCTTCAAGCTGCGTCAGACCGGAACGTACTGGTACCACGCTCACTCTGGTGGCCAAGAACAGGACGGGCTTTACGGATCGCTAATCGTCGATCCGGCAGGCAAAGACCCGATCCGTGCCGACCGAGATTATGTGGTTGTGCTTTCTGATTTCACCGAAGAGGAATCCGGTGAGGTCATGGGCAACCTGAAAAAATCCTCGGATTATTACGCCAATGCCCGCATGACCGTCGGTGATTTCTTCAAGGATGCGGACAAGCGCGGATTCTCCAAAGCATGGAAAGACGCCAAGGAATGGGGCGACATGCGCATGATGCGCACCGATCTTGCCGACGTTACGGGATACACCTTCCTTGTGAATGGCAAATCGCCCGATCAAAACTGGACGGGTATCTTCAAGCCAGGGGAGCGTGTTCGCCTGCGCTTTATCAACGCTTCGGCCATGTCGTTCTTCGATGTGCGCATTCCCGGCCTCAAGATGAATGTCGTCCAGTCGGACGGGCAGAATATCGAGCCGTTGAAGGTCGATGAATTCCGCTTCGCGCCCGCCGAAACCTACGATGTGGTGGTCACGCCGCAGGACGACAAAGCCTATACCATCGCCGCCGAGCCGATTGACCGCACAGGCTTTGCGCTCGGTACGCTGGCCCCGCGCGAGGGCATGAAAGGCGATGCGCCAACGCCGCGCCCGCGCGCCTTGCTGACGATGGGCGATATGGGTATGGAGGGCATGGAGGATATGGCCATGACGCCTGAAGACATGGTCAGCGGCTGGAAAAAGGCCGGAACGCCACCAGGCCAGAAGATGCTGGATTATGCCGATCTGCGCTATGCGGGCATCCAAAAAGATACGCGCCAGCCAGAGCGCACCATTGACGTTCGCCTTGGCGGCAACATGGAGCGTTACATCTGGACGATCAACGGCAAGAAATTCTCGGAGCATCCCGAACCGATCCGCCTAAAATATGGCGAACGGGTGCGGCTAAATTTCACAAATGAAACCATGATGGCGCATCCGATGCACCTTCACGGCATGTTTGTTCAACTTGAAAATGGTCAGCCAGCGGAAAAACTTCCCAACAAGCACACCGTCATTATTGAGCCAGGAAAATCCTATTCCGTCCTCGTGACAGCAGACGAGATTGGCGAATGGGCTTTCCATTGCCATCTGCTCTATCACATGGCGTCCGGCATGATGACTAAGGTCGTGGTGGCAAAACTCGACCCGCAAGACATGCCTCCGGTGCAACCCCAACAACCTGAAAACAATCGAGGCGCACATGCACACCATTAAAACTTTTGCTTTGGTAACGGCTCTGGCCGCGCTGGTGGCCACCAGCGCACGCGCAGAAGATGCAGGCCACGATATGGAGAAAGAGCATGGTGGCCAAATCTTCCATATGTTCCGTCTGGAAACTGATTACGGCGGCAGCAAGGATGGCGGCGTTGCCTCTTGGGACTTGGACGGCTGGGCTGGCACCGACGAAAACAAACTCTGGCTGAAAAGCGAGGGTGAGCATAAGGACGGCAAGGTGGAAGACGCTGAGTTCTGGGCGCTTTACAGTCGCAACGTTGCCACCTTTTGGGATGCGCAGGTTGGTGTCAGATACGATGTCGAACCGACATCGACGGCCTACGCGGTGGTTGGGGTCAACGGTCTTGCGCCGTATTTCTTTGAAACCGAAGCCCACATCTTTATCAGTGAAAAAGGCGATGTCAGCGCAAAGCTGCATCAAGAGAATGATTTTCTTTTGACGCAGAAGCTGATCTTGCAGCCCTATGCAGAAATTAATTTTTCTGCGCAGGACGTGCCGGAGCGCGACATCGGGGCTGGCCTGGTCGATGGAAAAATTGGCCTCCAGACCCGATACGAATTCACCCGAAAATTCGCGCCCTATGTGGATATCCACTATGGCCGGAAATTCGGTGAAACCTCATCCATTGCAAAGGGCAACGGCGAGGATAACGACGAACTCATCGGCGCAATCGGTTTGCGCCTGATGTTTTAACACTTTCATGTTCAACCAAAGGAGAAAAACCATGAAAAAACTGATGCTCACCGCCGTGCTGGTCATGCTGGCCAGTCCGGCTTTCGCCAAGGAATATACGATTAAAGAAGTCAGCGACCCCGCTGGCGACAAGCCGTATTATTTTTCACCAGATAAACTGACGATCCAGCCTGGCGATACGGTCACGTTCGTCAACGCGCAGGAGGATATGCATGATGTCATGTTCGTCGAAGTGCCGAAGGGCTTCGATGAAATGATCATGAGTCCGATGCACGAAAAGGAAGGCGAGAAGTTTTCCTACACCTTCACCGTGCCTGGCACCTACAGCTTCCATTGCCACCCGCATGAAGCTCTCGGCATGAAAGGTACGTTGATTGTCGGGCAAGCATCCAAGCCAGGTGAAACCGTGAAAATGGATCACCACAAGATGGGTGAAAAGGCGGAAGGCAAACACGCCCATGATGACGATGCCGCCGCCGCGCCGGTCGATGCGAAAGCTATTCCGGCAACGGGCAAGATCAACAGCATCGATGCCGCTACGGGGTCTGTCAATATGACGCACGATCCGATCAAGGCGTTGGGCTGGCCGAAGATGAAGATGGAGTTTTCTGTCGCAAAAGGCGTCGATCTGTCTGGCGTTAAAGCTGGTGACGCCGTGAACTTCTCGCTCAAACCTGAGGGCGAAGATAATTACGTCATCACTAAAATCAACAAGGCCAATTAAGGAGACGGGAACATGAAGAAGATTTTTTTAGCTATCGCTCTGGCATTGTTTGCCCTCCCTGCGTTTGCGCAGGGAGGCGGCGATACCACAGCCGTTCTGACGTCTGTTAAAGCGGAATATGTCTGCATGGTGAATAACGCTGTCTTTGACAAGCCACAGATTCCAGTCGAGGTGAACGGAAAAACTTATTACGGATGCTGCCCCATGTGCAAAGAGCGTCTTGCAAAAGATGTCAGTGCCAGAACGGCAACCGATCCGGTAAGCGGTAAAAGCGTAGACAAGGCCGAAGCAGTTATCGGCAAAGCGCCGGATGGGTCGGTGTATTATTTTGAAAGTGAGGCAAATATGAAGCGATATAAAGTCGATTCCGCTTCATCCGACCATGATCATCGGCATTAAAGAGAAAGGATATGAAGGGGTTTCAATCTCTTAATTCTTTTCGCCTGCGCCGCATGGGGCAGATCGGAAGAGCGTCGTGTAGGGAAAGAGTGTCTTCGCCTGTGTAGATC
>CALBME010000090.1 GCA_937896295.1 uncultured Micavibrio sp.
CTCGTGCCGGTCCGGGTCAGCGCCGCCCTGCGCCGCCTGGTCGAAGCGCTGCGCACCCCGGCACCGGGCTCGACGGCAGCCGGCGTCGACGGCGAGCCGGTCGCCGCGGGTGCGTCCCCCGGCAACAGCGACGACGCCGGCCGCGACGACGATGTGGTGGTCGACCTGACCCGGGACCCCCCGACCACGTTCGATCGCACCCGCCGCACGCTGCACCACGCTGAGAAACCTGCGCTGTCTGCAAACGCGCCTGCAGCCGTTGCGGAATGATGATGTCGAGCGACTGGCCGAGCGCCTGAGCGTCGGTGTTGCACGAAATGAAGCGCACACCTTCCAGCTTGCTCGCAATCATGTTGTTGACGGCATTGCAGCCGGCACCACCCACACCGATAACGGTGATTTGAGGGGAAAGATCCTTCATTTGGTCTGGCAAAGAAGCAGTCAGGTTCAGCATGGGGCCCGTGGTCCTTGATGCGGCAATTCTTGGCCGCAAGTTGTTGGTTCTGCGATCCGGGGCAGGCATTGAACCCACCGCAACAAATCACTCCCATGAGTCTAAATGCTTCGATTCAAATGCCGCAAGAGTCACGGAAGGCAAAAGTGAATCAGCCCCCAGTTTACACAGTGGTTATCCACAGGATTTGACAGGGTTTATTCGACTGGACGCGTCAGACCGGCATGCTGGCAATATGGGCGCGAATGCGTTTCCACACCTTGATGCGCACGTTGCGCGGCGGAACGGCTTTATTGGCCCATTGCTGGATCGTACCCGCAGATTCATTGAACAGCTGGCATGCCGTATCGATATCAAAAATACCGTTATCCAGGCCGCCTTTGATAATCTGCCAGAAGGCGTCGTTGCCAGAACTGTTCCACGCACCGTGCTGGTGCCACGGTTTATACCCTGCCACCGCAGAAGCGTACGCCTTGCGGTATTGGCGGGCCTTCTCGCTGATTTCGGTCGTTGGGAGCTGCATAAAGGATATTTATGCATAAAAGACGGTAAAATGTCAGTTTTTAATTACCAATTTTCCCGCAACCAGCGGCGCATGCGGTCCACAATCGACCCTTCGACTGTATCCTGGCGTCCGTACTGGGGCAGTTCATCCGACCGTTCGCATACGTAATGCAGCAGGCCCGCAGTGGCGGCAAAGGCGGGTCCGGACGTAGCGTCTGCCAGCCCCTTCATGCGGGCGGGACGGCCCAGACGTACCTGTTTGCCCAAAATCATGCCTGCAAGGTCGCGCATGCCCGGTGTCTGGGCAGCCCCCCCGGTCAGGACGACGCGGCGGCCCATAGCGGCCCCAAGACCTGAATCATCAAGCCGGGCCCGGACCATTTCGAATATCTCCTCAAGCCGGGGCTGGATAATCGAGACCAGGTAGCTGCGCGGCACGTGGTTGGGCTGGGACTCGTCCTCCTCCCCCAGCTGGGGCACGTCGATCAGCTCCGAATCGTCGGTCGAGGAGGTGAGCGCAGATCCGTACAAAATCTTGATTCGCTCGGCCTCGTGGGCGCGCGTATTCAGGCCGCGGGCGACGTCGTTGGTGACGTGCGCGCCGCCGACCGGAATGGCGCCCGCGTGAATCATGGCCCCTTCGCGGAATACGGCGAACGACGTAACGCCGCCACCCATATCTATGACGGTGCAGCCCAGGTCCATTTCATCCGCGACCAGCGCGGCCAGACCGGCGGCATAGGGCGGCACGCACAGGGCTTCGATATCCAGATGCGTGCGTTCGACACAGCGCGCGATATTGGTCAGGGCCGGCGACTCGGCGCTGACGACGTTGACATCGACGCGCAGGCGCTGGCCGGCCATGCCGCGCGGCTCTTCTATGCCGCGATGGCCGTCAATCGCATAACCGGCCGCAATGGCATGGACCAGTGTATGACCTTCGCGGTGTTCCTGTTTCTGCGCGCGGGTAATGGCGCGGCGTATGTCCCCCTCGCCCACCTCGTGCCCCAGCATGGCAACGTCCACGGCGGTCTTGTGACAGGATGTGTACATGGTCGGCACACCCGTCACGACATCCCGTAAGGGATACCCCTTCATTTCGCCGACTGCCATGGTTTCAGCCGCATGCACGGCCTGACGGATGGATTCCTCAGCCGCCAGAAGATCGGTGATGGTACCGGATTTCACGCCGCGGGACGCGACATGACCGATACCGATGACGGTAACGCCTCCATTGTCATCGGTGACGCGGCCGATCAGGCACGCAATCTTGGTCGAACCGATATCCAGTGCGGCAATAACGGAACCTTTGGGCTTTGGCTTGTGCTTGATCATCGAGTCGAAAGTCTAGACAGGTTTGTCGCCTTTTAACAGCAGGTCGCGTTTATCGTTTCCACTGCCTTCAAGGATGATCCTGTCGCTTTGACGCAGGTCAATGGCCCTGAGCCCCTGGTCGAGAATTTTACTCTCGCCCTGCGCCTTGGCCGCGCGTGCCAGGGCAAATCCCGGATCGTTTTCAGGCAGGCGTATGACGGTACCGCCGTCCATCGCAAGATCCCAGCGACGTTGCGATATTCGTATGGCTTTCTTCACCCGGACGGCAATATCAGGCTGCCCCTTCAGAAGGTCGATCAGCTCGCCGGCGGCGCGTGGCGCCCCCGCACCTTCAACCAGAAGCAGCTGCCCGAATGACGCAAGGTTATGACGTGTCAGGATGACACCGTCCTGGTCCACCACACCGGGACCGCCCGGCGCATCGCGCCATATAGCCAGCGGCTGGCGCTCATCGATGGTAACGAACAGTCGGTCCGGCCATGCCCGGCGGACACTGACGTCCCTGACCCACGGCAGCGCCGTCAGTCGTGCCTGCATAACCTTGATATCCACGCCCAGCAGCGGATCGCCCGGCTTAACCCCGATCGTATCGCGCAAGGTTTGCGGGTCGATATAATGACGCCCCTCTACAGTGATGTCGGCCAGGCGGAAACCCATGGCGCCGCTTGCGCTGATCGCCTTTTCATGCGCCCACGCGCCGGCGTCACGCACATACCCCCCTGCAAAAAACCAGATTCCCGCCCCGATAATCGCTGCAATGACCGCCGCAACCTTGGTGGCAAACCACACGCGGCCCATGAACCATCCGCCCCAGCTTAGACGTCTGGGGGTAAGGCGTGCTTTGACTTCGGAACGGCGTGCGCCTCTGGCCATCGAAAAGCCTTAGGCGTTGAACGGGCGCGGAAACAGACGCGCATCGCGCAGCGTCGGATCCGGCGGTAACTGCATTTTACGGTGCTGGGTGAACGCTTCCGCGATCAGCGCCGACAGGAATTCCGTGTACAGGACCGGTTGTTTCGCCGCTTCCCACAGGAAAAACCCAAACGAACCGGGGCAGGGATTGGCCTCGTTAAACCAGATTTCACCGGTTTTTTCATTCGATAGAAAATCAAGACGCGGCGCACCGGTACCGTTCACTGCGCGGAACACCATCTCGGCCCAGCCGCGGATTTTCTGATCCATCTCCACCGGAATGGCGGGATTGATATCGCGCGTCAGGGACAGCATCCCTTCCGACGACTGGCCCGGTGTTTTGGCACCGCCGGTTTTCTTGCCGCCCCCGGACATGTATTTCTCTTTGAAATCCAGCAATTCCGATGTCCGCTTTGGACGCTCGATCGCGGATGTGCGGATATCTCCGAACACCTCGGACACGGCGACATTATATTCGACAAGATTTTCGACAAACGGTTCGATCATCGCCTGATGATCGAGCGCGAAGATATTCGGCAGGGTCGCAACGATTTCATCGATGTTCTGCGCACGGGCCACCCCGATCGACGATCCCAGATGCGCAGGCTTTACGATGACCGGAAACGCGATATTGCCCAGCTGTTCTTTAATGAAGGACGCCTGTACCGCACGCCCGTCTTTCGGGCGGTCCACGGTCACGAAAGGCAGTTGCGGCACGCCTGTCCCGGCCAGAACGCGCTTGGTCGCAATCTTGTCCATCAGGACCGAGGACGCCATGGTGCGCATGCCCGTGTAAGGCACGTTTGCGGCATCAAAAATGCCCTGAAAGGCACCGTCTTCCCCGAACAGGCCGTGGAACGCCAGCAGCGCAACATCAAAATCAATGGACTTGGGACTGCCAAACAGACCCTTTTTAACAGGGATAAGGTGCCCCCGGCCCATCGGGTCGGCACAGCTGTCCAGACTGACCTTGGTCAGGGTCCGGCGCGTTTCAGGGGTCGGGATGTAATTTTTACGGTCGGACAGGGCGTCCCCGACATACCATTCCCCTGTCAGTGTGACATAAACAAGGAAAGGGTCGAATTTCGACCGGTCCACGGCCTGAAAGGCCTGCAAGCCCGTCACGACCGAAACGTCATGTTCAGGGCTTCGCCCACCGATAAAAACTGCTACCCGTTTTTTCATTTGATAACCATTCCCTTGCGTTTGCCATTGCAGCGCAGTTTGCTTACTTTCGCAATGATGAACATAAGGCAAATTGGTGTCGCCGCCGCCGGCGGCCAGACCACCGCACCGGTCCAGATTATCTGGGCCCATGGCTGGGGACAGAACAGTGAGGCTTTCGCCCCGCTGGCCCAAAGCTTTGCGGGCATGGCCATCAATTACCTGCCGGATTTTCCGGGCTTTGGCCTGACCCCGCCCCCGCCGGGCGCGTGGGGCACGATTGATTACGCGAATGAAACCGCTGCATGGCTAAAAACTCTGCCTGCCGGGCCGCGCATCTGGGTCGGCCACAGCTTCGGGTGCCGCGTGGGCATTCAACTGGCCGCCCATTACCCCTACCTGTTCGATAAAATGGTCCTCATCGCGGCAGCAGGGCTGAAACGGCGGCGCACGATGTTCCAGCGCCTCAACCACAAGGCTAAGGTCCTGACTTTCAAGACACTTAAACACCTCACGCCCGAAGGCCCACGGCGCGACGCCCTGCGCGCGCGGTTTGGCTCCGCCGACTATCGCAACGCGGGCGCCTTGCGCGAATCATTCGTACGGATCGTGAACGAAGACCTGAGCGCGGAATGCGAACGCGTAAATCAGCCTACGCTGATTATCGTCGGCGCGCAGGACGACGACACCCCCCCGGAAATGAGCCGGCGGCTCAATAGCAAAATCAAAAAAGCGCATCTCGAAATTCTCGACGGCTTCGACCATCACACCATTCTGTCGAATGGCCGCCATCAGGTTGCATCACTCATCAAGGGGTTCATCGAACAGCCATGACCACCGTCTTTTTAAGCATCGCGTTTATCTTCTTTGCCTGGCGCAGGCTTCTCACCTACCTGCATATTTTTCAGCAGGATGATTATGACGGCAAACGCTTCCTCAACTGGCTGGTCAAAAACCGGACCTTCGACCGCAAGGTGACGCTCTCCATCGTGGTTCTGGCCGTGCCGGTGGTCCTCATGCCCTTGTTCGGACCGGTTTTTGAAATGACGGCGGCCCTTGTCATGGCTGTCATCGGATGGTGCGAGCCCGATCCGCGCCTGAACGGGAAAAAGAAACTGATCCTGACCGCACGCGCCAGCCGCATTCTCTGGTGCGCGATGGCGGTTCTGGGCCTTCTGTGCATCGTCATCAGTGTGACGGGCGCGCATATGCTGGTATGGGCGCTGATGACCCAGCTCATTCCCCTGGCTCTCGTTCTTGGCGGGCTTATGGCCGCGCCGATGGAAAAAGGCATCCAGCAGAAATACTGGGACGAAGCGCATAATAAACTGAAGGAACTAGGCACATTTACCATCGGCATCACCGGTTCATTCGGCAAGACATCGACCAAGCACATTCTGACGCACGTGCTTTCTCAATACGGCCCTACCCTTGCAACACCGGGATCGATCAACACGCCGATGGGCATCGCGCGCGTCGTGCGCGAAACACTGACGCCGCACCATAAATACTTCGTGTGTGAAATGGGTGCTTATGGTGAAGGATCGATCAAAACCCTGTGCGACCTTGCGCCGCCCCATGCCGCTGTCGTGACCACCATCGGCCACGCACATTATGAACGGTACAAGACGCTGGAAGCGGTCGCGCGCACCAAAGCCGAACTGCCCATCGCAGCCCTGAACAATAGCGGCTGGGCCATCATCGGTTCCGATGTGCTGGATTACCAGTACATGCGCGATCTGGTCGATAATAACCGCCAGTCCGTGATGCTGGTTGGCGCACGTGCTGCCGACGACATGCGTATCCTCGATGTGGCGCAGACCGTAGACGGAATCACCGCCCATGTCGACTACCGGGGCACCACCTATTCCCTCAATGCACCGCTTTACGGCCTGCACCATGCGGCCAACATGGCATTGGCCTTTGCTACGGCCGTACGCCTCGGCATGGAACCCGCGCAGGCTGTTGCCGCGCTGCGCACCACGCCGCAAATCCGCCACCGTCTGGAAGTCACCCGTCAGGGCAGCGGTGCCATCGTGATCGACGACGCCTATAATTCAAACCCTGCAGGGTTCAAAGCCGCGCTTGAAACATTGACACTGCTTGGTACGGGCCGCCGCCGCATCCTGATCTCCCCCGGTATGATCGAAATGGGCGAGGCGCATACGACGGAGCACGCCAAGATCGGCACCATTGCCGCCGAACATGTCGATGTTTTCCTGCCAGTCAGTCCGTTACGCATCACCGCGATGGTCGAGGCATTCAAAACCGCAGCACCCTCAAAGCTGGTCGTACCGTGCCGCACATTCGCCAACGCGCAGAAATGGCTTCAGGACAATATGCGTCACGACGACATCGTGTTGCTGGAAAATGACCTGCCCGATCTGTACGAGCGGAAACTCAATCTTTAAGCGTGACCGGCGACGGCAATCTCGTCCGCCGGAACACCGATACGCTTGATTTCCCAGCGCAGCGTATAGCCAAAAAGATCTTTCACGCGCCGGCGCACCTCTTCGCCCAACGCCTCAAGATCTGCGGAGCTCGCATTATTCACGTTCAGCATGAAATTGCAGTGCTGTTCCGACATCTGCGCCCCACCAATGATCAGACCGCGGCATCCGGCCTTGTCGATCATCTGCCATGCCTTCATATCCTCGGGCAGACCGGCTTTAATCCGTTCTTCCGGTGTCGGGTTGGCAAAAGTGGATCCTCCGGTTTTTGCACGGATGGGCTGGCTGCTGGTCCGTTTCTCCTTGATGGCCGCCATGCGGGCTTCAATGGCCTCGGGCGCATCTTCGGTGGTGGAAAAGCGTGCGCTGGTGAAAATGAAATTCTCAGGTATGTCGCTATACCGATAGCTCATGCGAATGTCTTTACGCTCGTGCACGCGCACACACCCCACGCGGTCAATTGTGGTCATTTCCAGCAATCCGTCGATGGTTTCGCGCCCGTATGCACCCGCATTCATGCGCAATGCCCCGCCAATGGTGCCGGGAATACCTGAGAAAAACTCAAGACCGGTGCGCCCTGCGCGCTGCGCGGCGATGGCCACGTTGAAATCGAGCGCGGCGGCCCCGGCTGTGAGCGTCCCGTCGGGATTGACGGTAATTTCGGCAAACGGTCCACCCAGTTTGATGACGACACCTTTGATACCGCCATCACGGATGATGACGTTCGAGCATACGCCAAGGACCGTGACGGGAATATCTTCGGGGCAACCTTTGAGAAAATCCGCAAGATCGTTGAAATCCGCAGGCTTATAAAGAACCTCGGCTTTTCCGCCGGTACGGAACCACGACGTGTCGCCAAGCGGCGCCTGCTCGGTATAGCGACCGCGCACCGGTGGCAGACGCGTGAGCATCAGGCCGCCTTCTGATCGGCCAGCAAGGGTGCCAGCTGTTCGGGCAGTGCATGCGCCCAGTTGGTAATGGACCCGGCTCCCAGGCACACGATCATATCACCCGGCTTCACGCGTTCCGCCAGCATGGCGGCAAGTTTTTCAGGGTTTTCAAGCGCACGTACGTCATCATGACCGCGCTTTTTAATGGCATCCACCAACGCGTCGCGGTTGATACCCTCAATCGGTTTTTCACTCGCAGCATACACGTCTGAAATGATGACGGCATCGGCATCGACAAAGCACGCGGCAAAATCATCCATCAGGCTTTCAAGACGCGTATAACGATGCGGTTGCATGACGGCATGAATTTTACCCTTCGTCACCGTTCGAGCCGTTGCCAGTACGGTGCGGATTTCGACCGGATGATGCGCATAGTCATCGATGACGGTAACGCCACCGGCACTGCCCGCATTGGTAAATCGGCGTTTGACGCCGGCAAAGCTTTCCAGCCCTTTGCGGATCTGGTCTTCCTTCATGCCAAGGGCCAGACCCACGGCAATGGCTGCAAGGCAATTCTGAACGTTATGCTTGCCCGGCACGTTGATGCGCATGGCTTTGAAAATCTGGTCTTCACCTTTCAGGACGCTGCCGGAAACAGTGACATCAAAGATACAGCCTTCGGCGCTTAAATTCACTTCCGTGGCGCGAACCTGCGCATCCGGGGCAAAGCCATAGGAAATAAGCCTGCGGTGAACAAGCTGTCCCATCAGTTCCCGCACGTCGCGGTGGTCAGCACACAGGACCGCAAAACCATAAAACGGAAGATTCTGCACGAACATCGCAAACGCGGCCTTCAGTGCCGCGAAGGATCCGTAATGGTCCAGGTGTTCGGGATCGATATTGGTAATGACACCTGCATTCAGCGGTAGCGAAATGAACGAACCGTCACTTTCATCGGTTTCCACCACCATCCACTGCGACTTGCCCTGCCGGGTATTGGTGCCATAGCTGTTGACGATACCGCCGTTGATGACGGTGGGGTCCATGCCACCGGCTTCCAGCATGGCGCCGACCATGGACGTTGTCGTGGTCTTGCCATGCGTGCCGGCAATACCGATGGACCATTTCAGGCGCATCAGTTCGGACAGCATTTCGGCCCGGTGAACGACCGGAATATTGTTGCGCACGGCTTCTTCAAGCTCAGGGTTGTCCGGCTTGATCGCCGTAGACACCACGACCACGGCCGGCATTTTACGGTCAGCCGTCATCAGGTTTCCGCCATGATGGCCGATCATGACCTGGATACCCTTTTCGCTCAGCCGTTTGGTGTTCGCGGATTCGGATGCGTCCGATCCCTGCACCTGATAGCCCAGATTGGCCAGCATTTCGGCAATGCCGGACATGCCGATTCCGCCGATTCCGACGAAGTGAAGCGCGCCAATATCGCGGGGCATGAAGCTCATGGAAAAGTCCTTATGTTAAGGACTTAGTTTTAAAGCCCGATAACGGCATCCGCAAGGCGTTTTGCGGCGTCCCGGACCAGGGTTTTGCGTGCCGCCACCGCCATTCCGGCCAGATGCGCCGGATTCGCCATGAGTTTTTCAAGTTCGCGGGCAAGGTCGGCAGCCGTGAGCTTGCGTTCATCCAGAACGACCGCCGCCCCGGCGCGCGCCAGCACGCTGGCATTCACCAGCTGCTGCTGATCCTTGTGATGGGGATAAGGCACGAAAATGGCCGGACGTCCTGCCACCCCGGCTTCCGTCACCGTACTGGCCCCGGAACGACTGATCAGGACATGGCAAAACGCCAGCTGCGCAGGCACATCGACAATGAAACTTTCAAGACGGGCATTCACACCAAGCACGTCGTAAGCATGACGCACACCGGCGATATCAGCGGCCCGGCATTGCTGCACGATGGAAACCGATTTGCGAAAAGCTTCCGGCAGCAGGCCGATGGCCTCGGGCACCACCTTTGAAAAAACCGATGCGCCCTGACTGCCGCCAAGCACGAGGATGCGAAAAACGCCTTCCGGTGCGGCATAATCCCCGATGGCCGCGATATCGGCCCGCACCGGGTTGCCCGTAACAATTACCTTGTCATGCCATTGCCGGGGAATGGAATTGATATCCGGCAACGACAGCGCGATTTTTCTGGCGCCGCCGGCCACCAGCCTGTTGGCTTTGCCAAGAACGGCATTCTGTTCATGCAACAATGTGGGTACGCGTAAGACCTGCGCCGCAATCACAGCCGGAAAAGACGGATAGCCGCCAAACCCTACGACCGCGCGCGGTTTGACACGGCGCAAAAGACGCAGCGCCTGCCCCGTTCCCATCGCAAGATCAAGAAAAAGGCGCAGTTTGGCAACAATCCCCGCCCGGATCGTCTCGGCACGAACGACGTGAAAGGGAATATCAGGGTACTGATCCCTGTATTTCGCGCCGCGGGCGTCAGTGATGATTTCGACACGGATGCCACGGCCCTGCAATTCACGCGCAAGGGCAAATGCCGGGAACATATGCCCGCCGGTGCCACCCGCGCTCAAAATAACGGGATGCTCAGAATTCATTGCCGGCTGTTGGTTTCCAGCGGAAGTCATGTCGCCGCGTTCCTTGTCCCTTGGTAAGTGCCAGAATAATACCCATCATCATCCCCACCGCCACGAGGGACGAACCACCGTAAGATACCAGCGGCAAAGTCATCCCCTTTGCAGGAAGGATTTGCGTGGCCGACCCAATGTGGATGCAGGCCTGAAAACCCAGCATCACAAGCAGCCCCCCGCCCCCCAGCATGGCGAAGACGGAATTACCCGCGCGCAGGCGTTGGAACCCGCGCAGGATGATGAATGCATATAATCCCATCAGCAGAATGGTGAAAATAAGGCCCAGCTCTTCCGCTGCGACTGAAAAAATAAAATCGGCATGAGCGTCAGGTAACTGCATCTTCACCTGCCCGGCCCCCGGTCCTGTACCAAACAGACCACCGCTGGCAAACGCCTCAAGCGACCGGTCGACCTGATACGTATCGCCGCTGGCGGGATCAAGGAACCGGTCAATCCGGCTATGAACGTGGCTGAACGTGAAATAGACGGCAACCAGGCACAAAATGCCGCCAAGCCCCATCAGTACGATGTACCGCAGCGGGCAGCCCGCCAGAAAGATCATCGCAAAAAACGTCACGGTCACAAGCACCGTCATGCCTAGGTCAGGCTGCGACATCAGCAGGACGATGACACTGATATACAGGGCAAAGGCCAGCAGCAGTCCCGGAAAACCTTCGGTTGTCTTTTGCCGCGCCAGAAGCCATCCGGCAAAAACGACAAAACAGGGCTTAAGAAATTCCGACGGCTGAACGGAAAAACCAAACAGCGACACCCATCGTGTCGCGCCCTTGATTTCCACCCCCCCGAACAAAGACCAGATTACGCCCAGAATGCCCAGCCCGCCGACAATGGTCGCCAGCCGCCAGATCTGTTTTGGACTTAAAAGCGAACAGATGAACAGGACACCCAGCGCGGGGATCAGGAACATCACATGACGAATGATGAAATGCATCTGGGGGGCGCCGATGCGCACTGCAACGGCAGGACCCGCCGAACAGACCAGAACAACACCCAAAGCCGCGAGAAGCAGCATCGCCGCCAGAAGCGGACGGTCAACCGACCACCACCACCGGCCCAGATGTGAACGGTCTTCTGCGCTAAGGACTGCCATAGAGTGAGTTTGGCTGAATCGGCCCCGGCTTAGAAGCCGCTTTCACGGGCGAACGCCTCACCGCGCTCGATATAATTCTTAAAAAGGCCAAAGCTTGGGGCCGCCGGCGACAGTAAAATGACCCCGCCTGCAGGTGTGGCCGCCTTTGCGAGGCGCACGGCCTCCTCCATATTGGCGGCTTTTTGCCCCGGCACCTGATCCAGAATGCGCGCGCCGCTGGCACCAAGCCCGATCACGGCCTGTATGGCATGGCTTTTGATATATGCCGCGAGCGTCGTGTAATCGACGCCCCGGTCATGACCGCCGACGATCAGGGTCAGGGGACGGCGGCGATACACATCCATGGCAGCCATCGCCGCCTGCGGTGTGGTCGCGATGGAGTCGTCTACATAAAGAATGCCGTCTTTTTCCCCCAGCTCGAACTGGCGGTGCGGCAAACCTTTGAAATCGGCCATTGCGGCCAGTGCCCTGGCCTGATCCAGCCCCAAACTTTCAACGATTTTAAGAACGATGGCGACATTCGCGCGGTTATGCGGGCGTGAAAGATAATCGTTCGGGATGTCCGCACCCTCGTCTTCGCAGATAATCGACTGACGCGGAACATGAACCGTTTCAGCAACCTGACGGTGCACGATCTTGGTCTTCGCCTGTCCCAGAATGTGCAGCTTGTCCCGGGCATAGGTTTCGAAATCACCGTGCCAGTCCAGATGTTCGGGATACAGCGAGGTAACCGCAGCAATATCGCATTCCCCGTCGAAATTGGCGGCCTGATAGCTGGAAGTCTCGATAACGATATAATCACTGTCCTGCGGCGCTTCCGAAATCGGCACACCGATATTCCCCACTGCCGTAGCCTTGTACCCCATATGCGTCAAAACATGCGCCAAAAGGAACGATGTCGTGCTTTTACCCTTCGTCCCCGTGATGCAGATGGTCTTGCCCGCATGCGGGGCCGCAAACCACAGATTCATGAGCGACGTGACGTTTTTGCCCTTCAGCAGCGGGTGATACAGGCTCACTCCCGGTGATTTAACAACGATATCAGCGGCTTTCAGCGCGCCGGCAATATCGCCGCCCGAAGCCTCATCGACAAAAGTAATGGCAGCGTCAGGTAGCTGGGCGCGTATAAAATCCGCCGCCGCATTACCTTCCCGTCCTGTCCCCCATATGACGATGTTCTTACCGTGGAGGTTTTTTATCAGCATCGAGGCGCGCAAGATAAGGGAAAGGAAGCGAGTGCTTGGAATTAAGCCGGAACAGGAAATCAAAGTTGGGGGCGCTGATTTTGCGCTGTATGAACTCGACCACGATATCGTCCTGCCAGTAACGCATACTGGCCAGTTTTTCGATCGTCATGGCGCTTTCTTCGATCTCCCCCACGCATTCGAACGGCTTTACCCCGGCAACACCGGTCAGTTCCTCGTATCCGGGAAGCTGTTTGGAATCGTCAAGAAGATTGGTGCCGAAAATATCGACCAGGTTCTGCTTGTCCATGAAAGGCGCCAGCGCAAGAAAAACGAAACGGCACTTGGGGCAATTGCAGCACCATTTTTTACCGCGCGCGGCTTCGTCCTGCTTAAAGGCGGTGTTACAGCTGCGGAAAACCTCGTGATATTGCGACAGCCGCGCGAATTTACGGGCGATCGCAATTTCGGTCAGCGGGCGCAGGAATGAAAGATAACGAAGACCTGTACCGACATGAGATTTCACCCATTCGTCCAGCGCCACTTCGAATTCATACGATTTGCTGTACTGGTGGTTTACGCCTTCGAAATTCGACGCGCTGGCTGACGCCTCGTTCGACATGACCACGGTATCATATCCATACAGCACGGCGCAGCACAGCGCGATGACGCTGATGATCGCGGTGATCGGTACATGTCCGTTGAGGGCGCCCGACGCGTTCATTTCAATCAAATTAGGTGAAAGGACGCGGCTGACATACAAGGACGGCATGCCGGACACCTTGATCGTATCTGCAATCGGCTGCGCCGCGCCGTTAGTGCCGCCGACTGCAAACAATGTCGGGTTCATATCACGAAGCATTTCCAGCGTGACGATGGAATCCTTGCCCCCACCCACCGGGATCAGAACCTTTTCAGGAAGCTTCAGTTCCAGCGGCTTGGGCGGTGCTGCCAGCCCCTGCTCGAAATTCACCTTCAGTTCGATTTTGTTTTTAAACGCGAATTCCGCCAGCCCAAGCTGATAGACCTTCTTCATCCAGGTGGATGTGGCGATATCCATTTTGAACGCCTTGCACACAAGGCGGTCGGGCAGTTTGGCTTTGTAATAACTGACCCCGGCCATGAGAAGTAACAGGCGGAACAGGCGGTCGGCGGCCTCGGCATTATGGGCCGGCACGGGTGTCGGGAAAGTCAGTGTTTCGGTGAACTTGGTGCCATCGCTATAGCCGTAGTTGAGGTTCAGAACCCCTGTCTTGGCATCAAACGCGTAGCTTTCAAAAATGAAGTCCATGGACCTTACATTATAAAGGCAGCCGCACGATAGCGGCAACTCTGACTAATATACTGATAATTAACGTAGTTTCAATGTGGATAATCCGACCATCGCAAGAATGACGGCGATGATCCAGAACCGGATGACAATGGTGGGTTCCGACCATCCGTGTTTTTCAAAATGGTGATGCAACGGCGCCATCAGGAAAACCCGCTTGCCGGTCATCTTGAAGTAAGCGACCTGGATCATCACGGAAACGGTTTCGGCTACGAACAGCCCCCCGATGATGGCCAGGACCAGCTCATGCTTGGTAATGACCGCGATGGTTCCAAGCACCCCGCCCAGCGACAGCGAACCCGTATCACCCATGAACACCATGGCGGGCGGCGCATTGTACCAGAGGAACCCCATCGCCCCGCCGATCAGTGCGCCGCAGAGAATGGCCAGTTCGCCCGAACCGGGAACGTAATGCAGCTGAAGGTAATCGGCATAAATCGCGTTGCCCACGACATAGGCGATCAGCCCGAAACACGCGGCCGCGATGGCCACCGGCACGATGGCAAGCCCATCAAGGCCGTCCGTCAGGTTGACGGCGTTCGACGCCCCGATCATGACGAACACCGCAAACGGCATGAAAAACACACCCAGCGGGATCAGCGCCGACTTAAAGAAGGGTATGGCGACGGTGTCGTAAAGACCTGCCGGCAGGCTGTAGAAAATCCCGACGGCCACAGCACTGGAAATGATGATCTGCCAGATTAGTTTCTTACGTCCGGGCAGGCCCTTGACGTTCTGCTTGGTCAGTTTCAGGTAATCATCGGCAAAACCGATCATGCCGAACCCGATCATGACGGCCAGCGCCAGCCATACGTACTGTTCCCGCAGATCCGACCACAGCAAGGTGCTGATCGTCACCGAGATCAGGATCATCAGTCCGCCCATCGTCGGCGTACCACGTTTTTTGAAATGACTTTCGGGACCGTCTTCGCGGATAGGCTGGCCGCCTGAATGTTTGTTGCGTAACCACGTGATCAGCCGGGGTCCGATCAAAAAACAGATGATCAGCGATGTCATCGTCGCGCAGCCCGTGCGGAACGTCAGGTAACGGAACAGGTTGAACACCTGAAAATCACTGGCCAGCGGGGAAAGCAGATTATAAAGCACGTTTCATTTCCTTTATCGCGTTGGCCGCCTCTTCGACATCGTCGAAGGGCAATACGTTCGAGCCGACAATCTGGCCCTGTTCATGTCCCTTGCCGGCAATTACCAGCACATCCCCTGCATCCAGTCCAGCCACGGCCTCGCGGATGGCCGTGCGGCGGTCGCCGATTTCGGCTGAATTCGGGGCCCCTGCCCTGATTTCAGCCCGGATAATCCCCGGATTCTCAGATCGCGGGTTGTCATCGGTGATGATGGCCAGATCCGCAAGCTTGGTGGCAATGCCACCCATGACAGGCCGCTTGCCCTTGTCGCGGTCCCCACCGCAACCAAACACGACGACAAGCCGCCCCGCAGTATGCGGACGCAAGGCCTTGAGAACGGTTTCAAGTCCATGCGGCGTGTGCGCGTAATCAACATAGACCGGCGCGCCCGGCACCAGTTGCAGACGCCCCGGCACCCCCTGCAGTTTCTCAAGATGCGGCACAAGTATATCAAACGATATTTTTTCCGTACCCATGACGATACCTGCGGCTGTCAGCGCGTTGACCCCCTGAAACAGACCGACCAGCGGCAGATTGATGGTAAAGGACTTGCCATTCGCGCTGACATCCAGGATCTGCCCAAACGGTGTCGGCGTTTGTTTGACAAGACGAATTTCACAGTCCGGCGCCGAACCGATGCGGATCTTCGGCTGTGACACCATACTACTGAGCCTGGCCCCATATTCATCGTCCGTATAGATGACCGCGGGTGCATCCTTGGGCAGCAATGTATCGAACAGGCGTGTCTTGGATGCGAAATACGCCTCCATCGTGCCGTGATAGTCCAGGTGATCATGCGTCAGGTTGGTAAAGGCCGCCGCAGACAGTTTCACACCGTCAAGCCGGCTTTGATCGATACCGATGCTGGATGCCTCCATCGCAAGATGGGTAACACCTGCGCCCGCAAGGTCTGCAAGCTCGGCATGCAGCTGCACCGGATCAGGCGTGGTCAGGCCACCTTTTTTCATGGTGATGCGCGATACGATGCCCAGTGTACCAAGGCTGGCTGACGTGTGGCCAAGCGCATCCCAGAGTTGCGATGCGAAGGTCACCGTCGATGTTTTACCGTTGGTCCCCGTGACCGCAGCAATAGTGTGTGGCTGCGATCTATAAAATCCCGCCGCCAGAAGGGCAAAACGACGGCGCGGATTGGTGTCGGTCAGCAATGTGGCCCGCGCCCCTTCGGGCAGGGTTGTACCTTCCGGGGCCAGGATAAAGGCGGCCCCATTCGTCAGGGCATCAGCAATAAAAAGCCGCCCGTCGGCGATTTTTCCCTGCAATGCCGCAAACAGCCCCCCTTTACACACCATCCGGGAATCGGCGGTGAGACCTTTGATCTGTGACAGGATGTCTGCGTCGTTCATCGCTCGAAAGCGGCCGTTTTGGTTGTGACTTTGGGCTCACCCTGAATATACCCCGCCACGTCTTCTGCGAAAGCGGAATCAATCTTGGGATCGGCCGGGGGCATGCTGTCCAGCGCCATGATCGCCTTGGCGACGGCACCCGTGGGCGGCGCGGCGACCCATCCCGCGGTGGCGTAACCATAGGACTGCTTGTTGCCTTTGGGCTCATCGACGGAAATCAGGATGGCGTATTTGGGCTTATCTGCCGGAAAAGTCGCGACAAAAGACGAAACCAGCTTGTCCTTGATATATCCGCCCGGTCCGTTCTTTTCGGACGTGCCTGTTTTGCCGGCAATCATCGCGCCCGGCTCATCGGCTTTGGACCCCGTGCCATGCGTGACCACAAGACGAAGAAGTTCGCGCATTTTATGCGATGTCTCTTCCGAAATCATCCGGGGGCGCACTTCATCATGCTCACCCTTGACGATATGAAGCATCGGCAGTGCGCCGCCATTCACGATCGCCGAAAATGCACGGATCAGGTGCAGCGGCGTCACCGCAATGCCATGACCGTAAGATGCGGTCATGGTGCTGACAGGCAACCAGGGATTGGGAACCAGCGGCGCTGCCTTTTCTGGGATATCGGTGATCGGCACCGGCGCGAAAAAGCCAAGTTTCTGATAAAACGATTTCAGACGGTCCGTACCGACGGTTTGCGCCACCAGCGCCGTACCGATGTTCGATGAATGCATGAACACCTCCGGCAACGTCATAACGCGTTTCTGGGCATGGTAGTCTGTAATTGAAAAACGCCCGATCCTGATCGGCTTGGTGGCGTCAAAACGCTGATTGTAAGATCCATTCACCTCGTCCAGAAGAACGGCGATGGCGAATGTCTTGAAGGTCGAACCCATTTCATAAACACCAAGCGCATAGCGGTTGAACTTGGCATCGTCGCTGGCCGCACCGGCATCCTGCGGATCAAAATCGGGCAGCGACACAGCGGCAAGAATATCGCCCGAATTCACGTCCACAATGACTCCGCTGGCACCCTTGGCATTGAAATCATGAACTGCCTTCGCAACCTCGCGGCGCAGCGCATGCTGGAACCGCACGTCAATCGTCAGCTGAACCGGCGCACCGCCCTTGACCAGCACATCGTTCATGCTGCGCTCGACACCGGCGAGGCCCGTGCCATCCACATCCGTATAGCCGATCAGGTGCGATGTCAGGGATTCTTGCGGATAAAAACGGCGCGATTCAGAACGGAAATTCAGCCCTGGATGGCCCAGTGCATTAACGGCTGCGATATCCTTGGGCGTAAGACCGCGGCGCAGCCAGACGAAACGCTGCTTACCGGACAGTTTTTTTGTGATGTCCGCCTGATTGATATCAGGGAATATTTTTTTCAGGTCTTCAGCCGCACGGGCAGGTTCCAGAACCATTTTAGGATCCGCATACAGCGACATGGTATCAAGCGTTGTCGCCAGCAACACGCCGTTACGGTCCGTAATATCGGCACGTCCCGCCGCCAGAACAGCAGACCGGTCGTTCGTGCCACGCATGGCCTCATAACGCGGCTCCGCCCCTTCCTGCCAAAGGCACAGATAGGTCACACGCGCCGCCATGCCTGCATAAGCGATCAGAAATAACAGACCCATCACCATCAGGCGGCCGCGCGCCGTTTCCACGGCGGAGCCGCGCGCGCCTACAATCTGCGCGGCATGGTCATTGATGGTGTCGGCAAAACCCATAAAATCCTTATTCGACGATCGGTCGTGCCACACCGGCGCGCGCCCCCACGGCGCGGACCGGCATCACCGATGCAATGGTTTGTTTCTGCGGCGTGACGCCCTTACGCGCGGAGGCAATAGGCCACGCGCCGTCCATGGACTTGGTGGGTACCGGCTGTTTTTTACGTGTCGTGGTGGCGGACACTGTTTTCACGTTCGTCTTTTTTACCGGGGCCGCAACTTTGGCAGCCACAGACTTGGCATTTGCTTTGGCCTGGGACGCTTTTTCAGATGGATGGGCAACCTCTTTGGTCAGGGGCGTATCCTGAATGATCACCGGCTTGGCAACCGTTTCCCCGGCGGACGGCTCTGCCGAAACTTCGGCGGACGCCACTTCAACCGGCGCAGCCACATCCTGAGGGGCTGCATCTTCTTGCACGATATTGGCCACCGGCGCCGGTGCGGGCGGCATGACGATGTCCTGCTTCATGGCCATCAGTTCTTCCAGGCGCTGGGGACGGGTCAGATAGGCCCATTCAGCGTCCAGGACGCGCAAGGTCTGCTGCTCGTTCAATAGCTGACGATTCAGTTCGGTCACGCGCGCCTCACGGCGCTGCACACTTTGCGTGACCGAGAACACGGCCACCGCCATGGCAATCGCGGCCAGCGGAAGGACCAGAGGCCAGGGCGAAAAACGGATAGAACGCGAGCGGTTCATGCTGCAATCCTTTCTGCGGTGCGCACGGCCCAGCGAAGTTTCGCCGAACGCGCGCGCGGGTTGCGAGCTTCCTCCGCCTTGCCGGGGCGCACCTTGCGCGCCGGGGTATCGAAAGTTGCGGCCCGCGCGGGGGTTGAACGCGCGGGCCGGTGCCGCGAACCACCGGCGTCGCCGCCGCTGCGTTCGCGCAGACCACGTTGACCCCGCTGCCCGACAACGGGCCGATCAGC
>CALBME010000091.1 GCA_937896295.1 uncultured Micavibrio sp.
GCTCGCGGACCATGTGAGCGACGTGACGGTCCCGTCGGCCGCAGCGACGAGCGGCGTGTGCTTGGCACCCATCAGGTCCTGACCCTCGTGACTGCGACCGCCCGAGCGTGGCGCGCCGAACGTGTCGGAGTAGCTGACCTTGCCGTCCACTTCGCATTTGAAGGCGGTGCGGGAAGGGGCGGGAAGCTGGGTTTGTGCTTGCGCTTGTGCTTGTGCTCGCGCAGCTGCGCCGAAACCGCAACTGAGGATGAAGGCGAACATCGACATCAGCAAGATGCTGCCAGGCGATCGGGCTGATGGCTGAAATCCGCGCCGCGCATGCCGAAGGTTTCCATGCCGCAGCCAAAAAAATCAGCCAGCGAGAGTGCGGTCTTGTAACTGAGTTCCGCCGGGACGCCGCGGGTGAGGTATTGCTGAATATAGGCGTGGTTTTTGCCGATCGCCTTCGAGACGGCCGCCATGTCGACGCCGTGCTCGGCGATCAGGCGCCGGAGTGCATTTTTGGTTTTATCCTGTTCGGACATGATAGGAATTTACCTCTTCAATTTGCTTACGTCCAGTTTTGACACTATTTTGTTTTTCGCGCAGCCCCCACACCAACCCTGCGCCCAGGCTATCATGAGCATAGACGAGGGTATCGAGATCATCCGGGCGCAGGCCCGCAACCTGCCGGATTCGCCGGGGGTTTACCGCATGCTGGGGGTCAATGACGACCCTTTGTATGTGGGCAAGGCGCGCGCGCTCAAGCGCAGGGTGGTGTCGTATACGCGCTGGGACCAGCTGCCCAAGAGGCTGCAGCGCATGGTGGCCGAAACCGTGAAGATGGAGATCATCCATACCCATACGGAGGTTGAGGCGCTGCTGCTGGAGGCCAACCTCATCAAAAAGCTGCGCCCGCGGTACAACATCCTGCTGAAGGACGACAAGTCGTTTCCCTATATCCGCATCGCGGCGGACCATGATTTTCCGCGCGTGGAAAAATACCGCGGGGCGCAGGACCGGGAGGGGGATTATTTCGGGCCCTTCGCGTCCGGCTATGCCGTCAATGAAACCATCGGCGTATTGCAGCGGGCGTTTTATTTGCGCAACTGTTCGGACAATATTTTCGCCAGCCGCACGCGCCCGTGCCTGCAATATCATATCAAACGCTGCACCGCGCCATGCGTGGACTACGTGACCAAAGAGCAATATGCAAGCCAGGTGGACGAGGCCAAGCAGTTCCTGGCCGGGAAAAGCCGCGCCATCATCGAACGGTTTTCGCAGGCCATGCAGCACGCGTCCGAGCGCATGGATTATGAAGAGGCCGCCCGTTACCGCGACCGGGTGCAGGCGCTGAACCACATCCAGCTCAAGCAGGACATCAACGTCCAGAATGTGGACGACGCCGATGTCTTCGCGCTGGCGCGGGAGGGGGGCGTTTCCTGCGTGCAGGTGTTCTTTTTCCGGCAGGGTCAGAATTTCGGCAACAAGTCGTACTTTCCCCGGGCGGGCGAGGATGACAGCGACGAAGCGATCCTGGCGGCGTTCCTGCCCCAGTTTTATGCCAGCCGCACACCGCCGCGGGACATTCTCCTCAGTCACGAGATTGCGGAGGCCAACCTGATCGAGGCGGCCTTACGGGAAATGCACAACACCCGTTATGCCATTTCTGTCGCGGCGCCCCAGCGGGGCGACCGGCGCCGGATTATGGATTTCGTCTGTTCGAACGCGAAGCACGCCCTGCAGCGGCACAAGATCGAACGGGCGGGGGACAATATCGGCCTTGGCCGGGTGCAGGAGATTTTCGAGCTGGCCGAGATGCCCCAGCGTATCGAGATTTATGACAACAGCCACATCCAGGGCACCAACAAGGTCGGCGCGATGGTGGTGGCGACGCCAGAGGGTCTGAAGAAAGGTGCGTACCGCAAGTTCAATATCAAGACGACTGATACGGGCGACGACTTCGCCATGATGCGCGAGGTGTTCAGCCGCCGGTTTACCCGCGCGCTGGAGGAGGGACGGCAGGGCGACCCCGAGCACTGGCCAGACCTGGTCCTGATCGACGGGGGCATCGGCCAGCTGAATGTGTGCCATGAGGTGCTGGCCACCCTTGGCATTGCGGACCAGTTCTGCGTGGTGGCCATATCAAAAGGGCCGGACCGCAACGCGGGGCGCGAACAGTTTCACCGCAAGGGCAAGGCGCCGTTCCAGCTCGACTTCGACGATCCGGGCCTGATGTATATGCAGCGTCTGCGTGACGAGGCGCACCGTTTTGCCATCGGCGCGCATCGCGCGAAACGCGCAAAGGCGATGATCGCGTCATCTCTCGACGAGGTTGCGGGCATCGGGCCCACGCGCAAGAAGGCACTGCTCGCGCATTTCGGGTCCGCGCGCGCGGTGGAGAATGCAGGCCTCAAAGATCTTGAAACCGTGCCCGGCATCAACAAGGCAACAGCCAAACTTATTTATGACCATTACCACGGGAGTTAAAAAGCCTGACTTATCCACAGGCGGTGGATATTAACCTATGTGTCAGGAACCTTTTACAGGGACTTGAATCTGTTTATTTTTCCAAGTGGAAGATGGGTTTGGACAGAATTGAGCGGATTTAGCAGGACTGCGCGGCAGGGCTTTCTAAAATCAATGAAAATATCTTCCATGCCCGAAATATTTTCCTTCTTTGAATCTTGATTTCGTCAAAAAGCACATGCTAGGTTGCCCCCATCGCGAAAGACTTTGACGATCATTTATTCCGGCTCACACCGGAGGGTGGCGACTCTTTTTCTTCTCGTAACGTGCAACTTAAAAATGGGGGGTTAACGCAGTGTTTCATAAGCGAAATCCGCAAGCAGCTTTTCCGGGCGCAACTGAACAGCGCAATGACGCCGTTCAATCGCAGCAGCAACAGCCCGGTCAACAGACGCAGCCTGGCGTGTCGGCGTATATGCCGCGCACCAACCTGACGACGCCTTCGGGCCCACGCGATGTGCGCGGACCGACCGGTTCTTTCAGCCGTCCGGCTTCGCCCTCTGAAACCCAAGTGACTACCCAGGTTCAACAACAACAACCCCTCAACGCAAACAACAGTGAAGGACACAAAACCATGAACACCCCGAACGACAACAACACGTCGAACGCACCCCAAGCCGGCCGTCCGATGGATATTCCGGGCACGATGCCGTATGGCCGCCCGATGGCGCCGGGCATGGCAGGCAGCTACGGCGCGTCGCACACCGCCGCTTACAACCCGTACGGTTCGGGCCGCAAGCTGATCATCGGCGAAGGCATCACCATGTCGGGCGAAATCGAGCATTGCGATCACCTGATCGTTGAAGGCACCGTCCAGGCCACGCTGAAAGACGCCAAACTTCTCGACATCTCGGAAGCCGGCGTGTTCTACGGCACCGTCGACATCGAAGAAGCGACCATCGCCGGCCGTTTCGAAGGCGACATCAACGTTGCCGGCCGCCTGACCGTCAAGGCTTCGGGCGTCATCACCGGTTCGATCCGTTACAAGGAACTGGCCATCGAAGCCGGCGCCTCGATCGAAGGTACGCTGTCCCCGGTTGCCCCGCGCAAGTCGGACGACAACCTGGCCGCCGCTGATTTCAGCAAAGGCAAGCAAGTCGCCAAGCAGGCACGCGACGCCGTGAAATCGGCTGAGAACAGCAACAACCCGCTGTTCGGCGACAAAAACGTCGCTTCGGCCCAGTAAGCCATAGCGGGCTTCGTCCATGCCGGTGTCCAAGGCGCGGAAAAAGTCCCACAAAAACGGCCAGTCCCGCGGGGCTGGCCGTTTTGCGTTGTCATCGCAGGACGTCGCGCTGCGCCTGATCGGGCGCGCGGCCCTGATCCTGTCCATCTGCGTGCTGGCGTCCAGCACGGTTTCGGATCCGCTGCAGCGCCTTGCGGATGAAGCCCTGCGCACCGGCGCCGCCGACATGGCGAGCGCACGGCAGCAGGAGCGCCTTGCCCTGTTGCGCCGGACCGCGCGCGACCCGGACGGCGTGCGTCACTTATCGTCACGCGAACTGGAGCTGGTGTTCGGCACGCCCACACTGCGCCGCGAAGAGCCGGAGGCGGTGTCATGGCATTTCACGTCCGCCGAGTGCGCGCTGGATGTTTATTTTCCGCGTCGGGAAGATACGCTGGCCGCGCATCCCGTCTATGCCGAATACCGCGTGCGCGGCGAGGCGATGGAAGGGGGCTTAAAAGAGGCGTCGCCCCTGACACTGGACCACCGCGCGTGCGTGAAGTCGCTTTTCAGTCACGCCAAATTTTTGGATGTCGCGGGCTAACGTCCGTATTTCACGGTCAGGGTTGCGGTTTCCAGCGCGCGTTCGCGCAGCCACTGGATGGTGGAGGGGCCGACCGCGCTTAAAGAATAAAACACCTGCGCCTCGGGCATCGCGTAAATCGTGAATTCGTAACTGCCGACCTGACCCGGCGGGGGACAGGGGCCGACATAGTTTTCAGTCCCGAAACTGTTGGGGATGACGTTCACACCCTGCGGCAGCTTGTCAGGGTTGCCGGAGTCCGGAGGCAGGGTCGAGGGCATGACCGGGATGTTCGTCACGATCCAGTGCAGTTTTCCGCCGCCCTGCGCGTTCGGGTCGAACATGGTGAGCGCGTAGCTTTGCGTGCCTTCGGGCGCGCCGGACCAGTCGAGGGTGGGGGAAATGTTTTCACCGTTGCAGCCATCCTGATTGCCGGCGGCGGATCGGGGCAGGGTGCCGTTCTGTTCGACCAGCGGCGAGGTCAGAAACAGGTTGCCCAGCGCATGGGCGGGCGTGACCGCGGACAGGGTGAGGAGGGCAGCAAGGGCGGCGATGCGTTTCATGGGATTTCCGTTGTCATAAATCTGGAAAAAGCGTCTTCTTCAATGTAGGGTAAGGCATGCGTTTCGTCCAACTTGCACGAAAAGTCCGGCGGCATGCCAGCCTGCAATCGCACCCGGCGATTGCCGCGGCCCTGTTTTTCAACATCGCCGCATGGCCGAGCGCGACCAGCCAGCATGACATCATGAAAAGGCCGGCGCACCCCGTTCTGAACGCACCCGTCGAAAGCATTGCATGGAGCGGCGTGCGCAACGACGCCTTAAGCGTCGAAGATGCGCAGGTGTTGATGTCATCGTCCAAGGACGAGGCGATGAACTGGCAGTATATGTACCTGCCGCGCGAGGTTGAAGGATATTACCGCGATTTCGAGGCCGCCATCGCCCGGGACTGCAAGGGCGTACTGGCCCGATGCCCCGCGCATTTACAGGAATACGGCGTCACGCTGTACAAGGGGTTTCGCCTGTCGCCCGAATACCGCGCGTGGGACCGCGCGCGGCGGGAAGAATTCCTGCGCCTTGTGGCCAATGACCCGGTGCTGGTGCAGGCACGCACCTACTGGAACGTGAGCCGGAAATCGCCGCATCATATCAATCTGGGGCAGCGCCGCGACATCGCACGGCATGTCATCGCGCTTTACACGCAGGTTTATGCCGAAGGCCGCAGCGATTTTGATATACCGCGCCTTGTCACCATGGATCTGCACCGCGATATTGACGGGCAATATGTGCATGACCCTTACAAAAAGGCGGCCACGCCGGAAATCAGAATGCGGGCAGGCGACCTTTTATGGAGGCCGTTCAACCGCGTGATGAGCATTCTTGTCCATGAGGCGCGGCACAATGTTCAAAGGAACCTGGGCTGGTTAAGCCGCAGCGAAGAGGGCATGGCGTATCTGCAGAAGAAGGGCATTGCGCGCGAGGTCAGGATTTTCGCGCTGATCCAGGGGCCGGGGCGGCCCGTGTTTACCTCAGTCAAGGATGAGGGATACAGGATATCGCCCGTCGAGAAAGAAGCGTACGCACACCAGGGCGACGGCGAAAAAATCGGTATCGGTGATGTGCCGCAAACGGTCTTGTATGCCGATCTGGACGATGCCGACCGCACCATCGAGGCCCAACGTAAGGAAGCCGCCGATAAATTCGGCTTCAGCCGGTATGTGCGCAGCACGGCGCCGCGCGGCCCGTTGCTTTAGTAAACGGTTTTATCCCGAAACAGGCAGATATCGTTGACCGGGCATTCCGGGCATTTGGGTTTGCGGGCAACGCAGATGTAACGGCCATGCAGGATCAGCCAGTGATGGGCGTGGCGTTTGAATTCAGCCGGTATGATTTTTTCAAGCCCCTGTTCGATGGCGTCTGGGGTTGAGCCGTAAGCGAGGCCGGTGCGGTTGGAGACGCGGAAGAGATGCGTATCGACGGCAATCGTGGACTGGCCGAAAAAGATGTTCAGCACGACATTGGCGGTCTTGCGCCCCACGCCGGGCAGGGTTACCAGATCGTCGCGGTTGTCCGGTACGGCAGAGCCGTATTTTTCGATGAGGATCTGCGAGAGCAGGAAAACGTTTTTCGCCTTGGCCTTGTTCAGGCCGATGGTTTTGATGTAATCGCGGATTTTATCTTCGCCCAGCGCGACCATTTTTTCAGGCGTGTCGGCGGCGGCGAACAGGGGGCCCGTCGCCTTGTTCACGCCCTTGTCGGTGGCCTGCGCCGACAGGACGACGGCAACGAGCAGTGTGAAGGCGTTGGTGTAGTTGAGTTCGCCCTTCGGTTCTGGGTTCCCGGCATGCAGACGGGCAAAAAATGCGTGCACTTCTGCTGGTTTGAGGCGGCGGGGCATGGGGGTATTAAACCCAAAAGACCCGCAAAGGCAAGGTATGGGTATTTAGGGCATTATATATTGCGCCTGAATTGGGAATTTTTTGGCATTCAGATACCGATTTATTGGCTGTTCAGCCCTCGATAGAATTTTTGATGAAATCGGTATTAACGGCCAAGGTTTGTATATCCGGTACACGCGGCGATGGCGGTGTGATCAAGCTCTGTGCCTGCATTTTCTGAATTTGCTCATTGATAATGAAGACACTGGTTTTGTGCAGCACAGCTTCGTAATAGCGCTGGCTGGCATCGCTATCCTGCAGGTCTTTGCGCAAGGGGAGCATTTTGAAAATTGTTTCTTTGCGGGCATCCATATTGTTGAGGTCAGCGTTGGTGGTAAGCTTGGAAGATAGTTGCTCATCGAATACGCGCGCGACAACGTCACGTCCAAGGCCGGTGAGATTTGCCAGCTCGGTAAAACCGTCTTCCTTCGATTGGATTTTGCTGGTATCCGGAATTTTGGCGATAATTTCTTCGTCGATAGCGTCGAGGAATTGAACAATGAGATCTTCCGCGCCATCTTCGTCGAAAGATAATCCAACAAATCCAGTCGGATGATATCTCGACATGGCGTAATATATTTTTTTCTTTATGTAAGCGACGCGATCAGGCTGGTAAGCGGTTTTATTCTTAATGCTTTCATAAGGGGCTGCCTCAAGGACAGCTTGCCATACATCCAGCTCATCACCGGTATGGGATTCATGCTCCACACGGTAGATGTTTGCAAGTTTGGTTGCGATATCGTCAGCGGTGGTCATTTTTGGTGTTGCTTTCATGCCGTATTTTACCAATAACCGAAACCAAAAGGCGTGCACAATATTTACGCTGCAACCAAAAATGCAACTTTAAGGGAAGGTGTAAGCCGGGCGCGGTTTTACGCGGCTTTTTCCATCATGTGGTGGGGGATGTTGGCATCCATGTATTCGTCGCCGTAGGTGGTGAAACCCAGGCGTTCGTAAAAGGGGATCGCGGTATTCTGGGCGCCGAGGATGATTTTTGCGCCAGGCTCGTGCGCGGCGATATCGGCCAGCACGAAGTTCATCATGGCGCGGCCCACGCCCTTGCCCTGCCATTCCTTACGCACGGCGTAGCGTTCGATTTTCACGATGCCCGGTTTATAAACACGCCAGCGCATGGCGGCGCAGGGCTTGTCGCCATCAAGTCCCAGTACGTGGCGGCATGTGTCTTCGATGTCGTCGATATCCTCGCTGACGCAGATGCCCTGATCGCCGCCGAACACGGCGCCGCGGATATGCATGCAACGAGCGAAGTCGGTTTTGTTTTCTGCGATTTTAAAAGAGAGACTCATTCTGTGAGATCCTTCCAAAGGCGTTTGTGCCAGGGCAGGGATTTGTCGGAGACATAGGCGACGGGCAGGGGGGCTGCGTCGGCCTTGACCAGTGCGGCGCTGGCACGGAAGACGGTCTGTCCGGCCTCGATCAGCGGCGTCTTATTCACGGCGGAATAATTGGCGATCTGCATGGCAGCCATTTTTACCGCATCGAGCAGCGCCTTTTGTTCGGCAATGTCCGGATTGAGAAGCAGGGTGAGGCGGCCTTCATATTCATTGGCCGCGCGGATGGTGTCGAGGAAGTGCGAATTTACCGTCTGGTTTTCCGCGAACATGGCGGTCAATGCATCGCAGCAGGACAGGTAGCCGGCCAGCGTATCACGCAGGTCGCCGGTCCATGCCAGATGCACGGTGTTGAGCGTGGTTGCGCGTGTCTGCTGGTTCATCAGCATGTGCATGTTGCGCACGTCGCGGCGCGCGGCCTTCAGCGAGGCCGTAGCGATGAACAGCACCGTGCCAGCGAGGACAAGCATGCCGATATCTTCGAAAATGAAGCGCAGCATGTGCGTGTAGATGAAGGCGATGACAATGCCCGCCCCGTGCACTGTGTCAGAGATGATGGTTACAAATTTTTCCATGGATAAACCTTTTGTTTGGGGCCTCGCCGGCCCGCTCGCTCCGCTCGCCCCCGCCCGCGCGGGTTAGCCGCGCGCGCCCGCAGTCGCGGGCGTTATTCGGTCAAGTCACTCCAGAATTCTTTTACTTTTTTGAAGAAGCCCTGCGATTCCGGCGAGTTGGCCGAGGGGTCCTTGCCTGCGAATTCCTTGAGCAGTTCCTGTTGCTTCTTGGAAAGGTGCACCGGCGTTTCGACAAAAAGTTCGATGTACATGTCGCCGCGCGCGGAGGTGCGCATCATCGACATGCCTTTTGACTTGAGGCGGAATTGCTGGCCCGTCTGGGTCCCGGCGGGTAGTTTGACTTCGGCGCGGCCGCCTTCAATGGTCGGCACCTCGATCGTGCCGCCGAGGGCCGCGATGCTCATGGCGATGGGAACGCGGCAGTGCAGGTCGGCACCTTCGCGGGTGAACAGTTTGTGCGCCTTGAGGTTGATCAGCACATAGAGATCGCCCGCGGGACCGCCATTCGCGCCCGCTTCGCCTTCGCCGGCCAGGCGCACGCGGCGGCCATGTTCGATGCCGGCGGGAATGGCGACTTTAAGCGTTTTTTCCTTACGCACGCGGCCCGCGCCGCCGCAGGAGGCGCATTTGTCCTTGATGACCTGGCCCGCGCCGCCGCAGGTGGGGCAGGTCTTCGGCTCGGTGCCCTTCTTGGCGCCGCTGCCGCCGCAGACTTCGCAACTGGCCATGGTCGGGATGCGGATGCGCGTCTCGGTGCCGCGTGCGGCATCCTCCAGCGAGATTTCCAGGTTGTAGCGCAGGTCGGCGCCGCGATATACGCCGCCGCGGCCTCCGCTGCGGCCACCGCCGAAGATGTCGCCGAAGATGTCCGAAAAGGCATCGGCGAAGCCACCCATGCCGGCGCCACCGGGACCGAAGCCGCCCATGCCGGCCTGCGGGTCGACGCCG
>CALBME010000092.1 GCA_937896295.1 uncultured Micavibrio sp.
CGGCCATCCTGGCCAAGATGGCCGTCACCGTGGACCACATCACCGGCGGGCGAATGGATTTCGGGATCGGCGCCGGCTGGCACGAAGACGAGCACCGCGCATACGGGATCGAATTTCCCGGCCCCGGCGCCAGGGTGGAGATGCTCGACGAGGCGCTGACGGTGATCCGGCGACTGTGGACCGAGGATTCAGTCAGCTTCACCGGCCGGTTCTTCACGCTCACCGACGCGCTCTGCGAACCCAAGCCGGTCCAGCGTCCGCATCCGCCCATCGTGATCGGCGGTTCCAAGCCAAAGATGCTGCGGGTGATCGCCCGCCACGCCGACGGACGGATGGTGAAGCTCTACTCCGACGATTCCCCCAAGGGCGACTTGAGCGGCGACATCGAGGCGATGTGCCTTTACGCAGGTCAAGGCGTCGCGCTCGTCCATGCCGTGGAGCCGGCGGGTGCGATCGTCGAGCGGATCGCGGCGGAGGGCGCGGTGGCGATCGCGGATTCAGGCAGCGTAAAATCGAAAAGATCGACGCGCATTACGGGCGCGGCAGGTCGTTGGCGGGCGCGATTTTTTTATCCCCGGCGCTCCACTCGATCATCAGCGTATAGGCGACGGCCAGAAGCGTGGGGCCGATAAACAGGCCGATGAACCCAAATGCCAGCACGCCGCCGAACACGCCCAGAAAAATCAGCGGCAGGGGCAGGTCCGCGCCGAGCGAAATGAAGTAGGGACGGATGATGTTGTCGACGCCGCTGATGACCAGAAGGCCCCAGATGCCCATGAAGATGCCGTGGCCGATCTGTCCGTGCGAAAACAGCCAGAACGCCGCGGGCAGCCAGATGACCGGCGGGCCCATCGGAATGAACGAGATGATCATGGTCATGAAACCAAGGAATGTCGCGCCCGGCACGCCTGCAATGTGAAAGCCGATACCGGCAAGCGCGCCCTGCGCCAGCGCCGTGCCCAGCACGCCGTAAACAACGCCGATGATGGTTTTCTTGGATACGGTCAGAAGATGCTGTCCGCGCGAACCCACGAATTTATGGATCAGCAGGTTCAGGCGGTGCGCAACCGTATTGCCATGCAGGAACAGGAAAAACGCGATCAGCACGCCGAGCGACAGATCAAGAAGCCCGCGGCCCAGCATCGCGCCGATTGCGATCAGCTTGGGCGCGACATGATCTTTCAGGCTGCCGCCCTGCGGCGAAGGCGTGACAATATACTGCGTCCACAAATCCTGCAGATGGGGGCCTACGACCGGCATGTCGATCAGCCATGACGGCGCATCGGCTGGCGATGCCATCATCGGTGCGATCACGCCCGCATACAGGCGCTGAAAGTTTTCGGCGAGCGACGTACCCAGGAAAATCAGCGGCACCAGAAAACACGCCGCCAGCAAAAGCGTCATCACGAAGGCCGCCAGCGCCTTGCGCTTGTTCAGGCGTTCGTTCAGCCATATGAAGGCGGGCCATGTGGCAAGGGTGAAGATCACGGCCAGAAGCGCAGCGGGAATGAACGGCTTGATGATGACCACGCATCCCCAGATGATCAGGATGACGCCCGCCACGATGACCAGCGTGCGATAGAACGCGCTGCGGTCGCTGATGTCCATTTTGTCGAAATTCTCAAAGCCGGTCTTCATGCCCTGAAAGATACGGCCAAACGCCCCCGAACGCAATCAGCTTAAAGCGTTGAGGTTGTTCAGAAATTACGATTTATAAAGGTCGAAATCGATCGCATCGCGCACGACGCCGCTGGTTTTGCCGCCAAAGCGGTTATAGGTGTTTTTCTCGCTCGTGACGTGTACGGCGCTGGGTTTGCCCGAGTCGTCCGCGCCAAGGGATATGACGGCGGTCTCGGCGGTCTGTCCGGTCACGTTGGTGACGGTCATGCTGGCCGGTTTGCCATCCTTGTACTTGATGATGAAGGACACGGTGTGCCCGTCTTCCTGCAGGGTGATGCCCGCGCGCTGGCCCTGACTGGCCTTGCGCATGCCCTTGTCGATAGCGGTGTTGGTGGTGGGATCGCTCATGTCGTTGATGATTTCGGACAGGCCCTGGAACAGGGAAATCGTCTCGCTTGATGCCTTGCTGATGTCGATCGCATGATCATCGAAAAAACCGGCGATGAAACTTTGCGCGTTTTTCTGTGCGGCGTTCAGCGTTTTTTCCGATCCCGTGCCGGACGACGCCTGAGTCGCGCTCGTTTTGGCCTTGGCCAGCAGGGCCTGCGCCTGCGGGGACAGGCTGATCACATCACCGCTGCCGGAGGTCAGCGTGGTGCCCGACCCTGTATTTTTACTGCTGGTCTGCACGCCTGTACCGGTAAAGCCGGTATTGGATGTACCCATATAATTGACGAGGCTTAACCCCGCCCCAAGCAGGGATCCACTGTTAATCGTAGCCATAATCCACCCTTTCGCGTGTCATCATGGGCGGATTTGCAAAAACCGTGCCTGAATGGGCCCAGCCTTATGCGGATGTCAGCGTCAGGCAGGTGATTTCACCACGGTTGAACGTCCGCAGGGGTGGCCCCCAGTACCCGGTACCGCGGCTGACATAGATCAGCATGTTATGATACGGGTTGAGACCTTTGTAAAAACGCTGAAAAAACCGGATCAGCAGCGTAAAGGGAAAATACTGACCGTTATGGGTATGACCGGAAAGCTGCAGGTCGAAACCGGCTTTATACCCCTCGCGGTAACTGGCCGGCTGGTGCGCCAGCAGAATTTTGACCAGTTCCGCCGGTGCACCCTGTACCGCGCGGACGGGGCTGGAATCGCCGGAGGAATAATCGGTCACCCCCGCAATGACAAGGTGTGCGCCGTCCTTTTCGACGATGCGGTGTTCGTTGCGCAAAACGTCCGCGCCCAGAGTTTTAAAGTGCGCGCACCATGCATCCGCTCCCCAGTAATATTCGTGATTGCCGGTGATGAAATACATACCGTAAGCGGGTTTTAAATCGGCCAGTGGCGCCACCGCGGGCGACAACACATCCACATGACCGTCAATGAAATCACCGGTCAGGGCCACCATGTCGGGTTTCAGCGCCTGTGTCATGCGGACCACGTTTTCAGTATAGGCACGCCCGATCGTGGGGCCGGTGTGAAGATCGGAAATCTGGACGATTTTAAATCCTTCGAACGCACGGGGCAGGTTTTTGAGCGGCACGCGCACATGAACGATGCGCGGACCTTTTTGTGCCTGATACACCCCCATGCCGATGGTGAGCGCAAGCGCGGCAGCCAGAATAATCAGAAAATATCGGTCATACGATGCGGACGGGGTGTGAAAGCCGTCTAACGCCATCCATCCAATAGTCACGGCGTCCGCCGCAAGAAGATAAACGCACAAGGTCGACATCACCCCGAAGGCCAGATAGGACGACCAGTTCAGCGCAAGGATGACACGGCGCGAACGCACGTGGCGATAAAACGTTCGTTCCCCGATCATGCCGGTCAGTTGCAGGACAAAAAAACCGCCCGCCAGAATCCATGCAAGGGCAAGGTGGTTTTCAGCGCCGGGCCAGCGGCCGATAATGCCCTGCGCCAGGAAAACATTGATGAGCGCCAGCAGGCTTAGAAAAACAAGAACGCGTATAAGCAAGAAAGCCCCTGGGTTAAAACACTGCCACCATCATGAACTACGATGGTGACAGGAAAAAGGTTACGAACCTTGTGTGTCCAGGGAAATTTTATACCGTACAGATTGCAAAGATTTCAGCGGCATTCTCCGGGAAGTCATGACCCAGCTGATAAAAGCCTTCGATCATCTGCGGGGTCCAGTCATTCTGTATCTGCCCGTTCGAAAGTGGTTTGAAAAAAACACCACCCATGGTCTGAATGGTAAGACCCGCATGCTCGATATCCGCACGGAACGTGTCCGGCGTATAAACGCGCCTGTGGCCAAGTGCCTGATCGCGTTCGTTCAGATCGCACGGATTTTTGAGAATACCCATTTTCACTGCTGCCAGTCGGTGAAAGGAATGTCCGTTGGGAACGCCCAGGCAAAGAACCGCGCCAGGTGCGGCCCACGTTGCAGCCTTGCGCATCAGTGCTACCGGGTCGGCAACATGTTCAAGGACATGTTCGATGATAACCGTGTTGAATCGATGCGATGGCACAAAATCTTCGAACAGCGCATGGATTTTCGTTAGGTTGGGATGTGCCGGGACCATATCCAGCAGGGTTTTGGCGCCGTCAACGATGGTCAGGTGATCGAAATCATGGACCAGCATCTGCGTCATCACGCCTTCGGCCGATCCCAGTTCTAAACCATAAGGTCCCTGCAAATGCGGTTTCAGCGTCCGATACCGGTACCCGATAAGAGCGCGGTCGAAATCCAACTGACCATCCGTGTAAAAGGATGCGGTCAGATCGATGCGTTTTTCTTCGCTTGTTTTAGGCATTTTTCTTCATTTTCTGTGTCGATGGGTCGTTCTTTCAGAAATAGCGTATCCTGTGTCCGCCAGGTAGCCTCAAATCCCGCGCGCGCATCCCAAAGAGGGGTCCAGAGGGCACTGATGGCGGATGTGTCAACCGCGCAGGGAGCGTCCCGGAAAGGAAAATAGCTGCGCGGATTCATGCCGGACTGGCCCAGCTCGGGCACGATATCGCACGGTGTGCCGGCGATATCGGCCAGCAGCTGTACCCATGCGTTAAAGGATAAAAGCGTGGGATGGGCTATGTTGAAAATCTGGGTTTCCGTCGGCGGGACAGCGCGTGCAAACTGTACAAAAGCCCGTGCGAGATCAGGCGCATATATAAACTGCACCTGACGATTCCCATCCCCAGGGACTACGATGGGCCGTCCACGCAGTAAGCGCGACCAGATAAATGTTTCACGGTCGTTGCTGTTATGGGGGCCATAAATATAAGGCGGGCGTAAAATGGTGACGCCGGTCTGCCCAAGAAAATCCGCGTCAATCTCTGCCTTGTCTGCGCCATACTGCCCCCAGTCAGGATTGGCGCCGATCGGATCGCATTCGCGTGTTCCGTTGGTATACACCGCCGCAGTGCTGAGGTGAATCCAGTGTCCTGTACGCTCGGATAAAAACAGACGCGCAATTCGTGACTGCGCCGACGTATAGGCGGAAAGATCAATAACCGCATCAAAGCAGGGCGTACCGGCAAGGGCCTTCCTCATGCTGTCAGCGTCATTGCGGTCGGCCAGCAATTGGGTTGTACCCGGCATGCGTTGCGAACCACGGTTGAGAAGACTGACCTGATAACCTTCAGCCAGCAGCATGGGTACAAGGTGGCGCCCGATGAAACCCGATCCCCCCAGCACAAGCACATGTGTCATGGCGCCTCGCGGATACTGGGGATGATGGTGCCGGGCAGGCGTGAAAGATAGTCACGCGAACGCAAACCGTTTTCAACCAGGTAACAACGGACATTTGCCGCCTGTGCGGCAAGCGCATCGGCCTCTGTATCGCCGATCCAGATGGCGCCCGCGGCGGGAATGATCTTGCCGGTTTTATCGCCTTCGCTGACGACGATGATATCCCGGAAACAGTTATGAATGCGCAGAAGTTTAAGCTGCCTATGCACGGCCTGCGCATCCTGACGCATGGTAATCAGGATGCAGTCATCCCACTGCGCCAGCTTTTCGGCTGCACCATCCTGCAGCCGGTCAAGCGCAAGATAGGATGGCGTTTCAATAAGATCTCGCCAGTGCGCAGCAAAATCATCTATTAGATCGCCAGCATCGCTGTAAGCCAGTATGTCCCTAGAGGGTATACCGTCGCGTTTCAGGCGCCAGTATTGATCGATGTCCAGCGGCGTCTTGCGCATACCCGTTAAGATATCACTATAACACGCGTAATGACGCGCGCGTCCATCCAGTATGGGGCCATCGAGGTCAAGGATGCGCATCGATCAGGTCTTTAAGTTTTTCAAGCGGGATGAGAACCGGGTCACTATCCATGCCCCGTATCCACAAAAGGTCGTCGGGCAGGGGATTTATTCTCTTGGGCAGAGACGGAAAAACTCCGTCCAGCGCGATATTCGTATAAATCTCAGGCATATTCAGTCCGGCCTTGGTAAAGAAATAGTGCGTAGTGAAAAACCGGCCGATATTGATTTCGGTGACATGCGGGCGGCCCTCGAAATCATAAGTCATGTCCACGCCAAACACCCCGTGTGGGCATTTGTCGATAGCGTGCACCGCGTCCTGTGCGATGCGATCGACGAGAGGGTCTGAACAGGTCTGCCCGACGCCCGTGACGCCCGTCACACCCGAAAGTGTGCGATCGCCGAAATTCCAGCTCAGGCGTTTACGTCCCTGTGCCACCACCAGTTCGCCGCGGTGCCAGATAGACAGCCACGTAACCGTATCCTTGGACAGAAGCCGCGAAGCGGTGAAATGACCCCAGCCTTTAAAATGAGTGATCCAGTGTTCAGCGAATTTGGGGTCATCTGTTGGCAGGGCGCCACTGCCGCCCGCTCCTTCGGTCGCACGAAGCCAGATTTTGGGGCCGAGGGTTTTGAACGCAACGGACAGGTCGTCGGCGTCCTTAAGAACAATAGTTTCGGCAACCGGTATGCCGGCAGCCTTCCATATATAATAGGATTTAAGCTTGTTGACGCAGTTTTCGATCACCTCGTGATCGGGCAGAAAATATCTGATCCCCATCTGATTGAGTGTTTCGCGCATCTGCGATATCGCGCGCACCTCGTAATCATGTTGAACATGGATGAAGTCGGGTTTCGATTGTTGCCAAAGTCTGGTGACTGCGCTGGCATACCGGGCGTCCTTTGCGGTCGGGACCGGATGGATTTCATCCGTGTTCGCCAGGAAAAGGTCTGTAGGCGACGAGCTGGCGCCAATCAGGTAATCGGTTCTCGCAGATTCCCGCAAAGAGCGGATAAACCCGTTGGATGGAGCGCCGCCTGCACCACCGATATAGATTCTGGCCATTAAAAGAATCCTTTCACACAAGATGCCGTGTAGGAAATTTCAGCCTCGGTATGATACGGGTCCAGCGGCAGGGACAAAAGACCGGCGGATGCGTCCTCCGCCACGGTATAGGTAAGGCCGGAACTGATATCCGCATAAGCCGCCTGCTTGTGGATGGGGACTGGATAATGAATCAGCGTATCAACACCTTGTGATTTCAGCCGTGCCTGCAATGCGTCGCGCCGGCCGCCATGAACAAGTATGGGGTAGACGTGCCAGATCGCCTCGCACCCTTCCGGGACGGTGGGTAAAGTGACGCCAGGCAGACCGGACAGATTTGTCCTGTAAATATCGGCAAGCAGACGACGACGCGCATTCCAGCCATCAAGACGCGGCAGTTTTCTGGCAAGCAATGCCGCCTGCAGTGTGTCAAGCCTTGTATTCCAGCCCTTGATGTCGTGATGATATTTTTTTACCGATCCATAATTACCCAGCAGGCGTATTTGTGCCGCCAGTCTCCCGTCATTCGTAACCACGGCACCGCCATCGCCGAAGGCGCCAAGGTTTTTGGTCGGGTAAAAGCTGAATGCAGCCGCATGGCCAAGCGTGCCCGCGCGTCTGCCTTTATAGGTCGCGCCATGCGCCTGTGCCGCGTCTTCTATGATTTTGAGGTCATGCTGCGCGGCCAGTTTCATCAGTGCATCCATATCCGCACAGATACCGTAAAGATGTACGGGGATAATGGCGCGGGTGCGCGGTGTAATGCGGCGGGCCGCGTCAGACGCGTCGATACCGTAACTGCACGGAAGACAATCTGCAAAAACGGGCGTCGCGCCCAGTCTGCTGACCGCCAATCCCGTCGCAATGAAGGAATTGGCAGGTATAATCACCTCATCGCCTTTGCCGATTCCGTAACCCTCAAGGATAAGCGCCAGCGCATCCAGTCCGTTACCGCATCCAATCGCATGGGCCGCGCCGCAATAGCGGGCAAAAAGAGATTCAAACCCGGATACGATATCGCCGCCGATGAACTGTCCTTTACGCATCACCTCAAAGAAAGCGGACTGCAGATCCCCTTCCATATCAAGGATCATACGGTCCATCGGTATGTAGGGGACGGAGGAAACAGGCTGTGTCAGCCAGTTTTTAAATATGTCGTAATCGCGGATATAATCGCCCTCGTCATACACCTCTGAGGCAAAAACCATGACGAGCGCGTTTTCGCTGAACGATTCAAGGTTGCGCCATGATCCGGGAGGCACCAGCAAGCCTTTATGACGTGTGTTGAGCGTGAAGGACTGCTTGCCATAGGCGCCCTCCAGCGTGATGACGACCGAACCTGTCACACAGACGATCAGCTGGCGCAGGTGTTTGTGCGCATGTGCGCCACGCTTTGCATTCGTGCCGCCGAAATAATAGACACGTTTGAAAACAAAGCCCGTATTGCGAATGGCTTCAATCACGGCCAGGTCGCCGCGCGTATCCGTTATAACAGGTATGTCGATCAATTCCGGTTTCATGCGGCATCCCTGATAAGCTGATGGAAAAGGTCATCTACTTTTTTGGCTGGCAGGGAGGTGTCGGTCAGGCGCCGTGCCAGTATACGGCCTGTCTTGCCACAGGCCTTCCGATAAACCGGATCATCGATCAGTTGACCAATGGTTTTGATGTATTCTCCTGCATCGTTGCAGGCCAGAAGACCGCGGCGACCGTCCGGAAGGGTAAAATCGGCATCCAGCGCAGGGTCTGGCAGGTGATAGCCATCTTCGCGTTTTTCAAGCTGATGATAAAAATAGAACAGTCGTACAAAATCGTGGTTTTCCGTTGCACCTGCATTGAAGACGATGGGTATCTGTGCTTCCAGGGCGGCGAAGGCCGTCATGCCGGAACGGGCGGGCCAGCAGTCGGCGTAGATGTCAAAGACCTGGGCATAAAGCCTGGGGTCGATCCAGCCGACACAGCGCGCACGTTCGCCCACGCCTTGCGCGGCAAAATGACTTTGAATGGGGCTGGCGTCGGTGCGGCTGGTGTAAAGATAATACGTATGGGGATGATTTTTAAGAACCGCCGATATGGCGTCCAGAAAAGCTGGTGAGTTGAGCTTTTCTTCCCGCGCAATGGTGCCCAGAAGAATGGCCCCCTCCGGAAATTGCGCCCTGATCGCCTGTATATCCGTATCGGTAGGCGTGGCCGTGGCCGCATAGGTCACCGGCGTGGTTTTCCACCTGCGCTCGTAAATATCCAGATGCTCAGAATTATGCGACGTCCAGTAAGAATCAGCCCCGATAAGAGCGGAGATCGGATGTTTCATGCTCCAGTACACCTGTTGCGGGGCCAGGCGCATGCCCATCGCAAAACTGAAAAGCGTCGGATGGCACAGCCATAGCAGGGTGCGCACCCCGTCCTGTGCCAGCCGCAGACGTAGCGCAGCAAGCCTCTCAACCGGCGCGGGCGGAAAATCCTGATCATCCAGAAAAACGCTTTTCACGTTAATATCGGCAAATTTACGCAGCGTATTGTCGTCCCGGCTGCTGAAGAAATAAATGCACAGATCATACTCACGATCTGTGGTCATGCGCAGGGTCTGGTACAGCAGGTCGATATGCGCAAGCCACGCACTGTTATGGGCGAAGATGCCTATTAAAGGGCGTTTGCGTGACTGGGTTTCGATAAGGGGAAGGGTCTGTGCATAAGACTTACCCGCTGCATACATCCTGTCCGCCCAGCGCGAAAAAGATTTCTGATAGTGATCCATGATTTCATACTGGCGTACCCATCCATCGTATAAAAACATCTCGCACTGTATGGCAGTATTATAAAAACGTTTGGCAACCGCCTGCTCCATCCACGGCAGGGCAACATGATTGGCCACGTTTTCCGTCCAGTTTTTGTCTGTTTCGCTTGCCAGCCCCAAAAACCGCAACCCCCGCGTACAGATATGATATGCCATCAGGTCTTCGGACTGCAGATCGATGCGCACCTTGTCTGTGGCCTTGCGTAAATAGTCATCGGCGCCCCTATCGAACCAGCCGCACATCCGCATCAGCCGGTAGAGAAAGACGGTATTTGCCTTTTCGCATTCAGGCGTAATGCTGGCCTGCAGTCCTATATCAAGGCCTGCCTCGCGTCCTTGCTGTGCGGCTACCAGCGCCATAAGAAGAATGATAAACGCGGCACCTGTCCGGCCGTCCTGTACCTGCGGCAGAATTTTGGCGATTTCCTGCCTGTATGCGTTCAGAATACGGTCCTGGACCAGATCGCCGTTATCCGCGCAGGCAAGCGCGGCTTTCTGCAGGACTTCGTTCAGCGTGAGCAGTTTGCCAAGATCGCCCTGCGCACTGCCGACCAGAGCAAGAAAATGATCTTTAGATCCAGCCATGGGTCTCCGCAATTTCCAGCGGGTTGCATACCTGCAATCCCTGACGTTCTTCAATCGTGCGCACGAAATCTGCCGCATCCAGCAGGTTTTGCGGGGTACCCATGTCCAGCCACGCATAACCCCGCCCAAATAACTCAACGTTCAGGCGTCCCTGTTCAAGGTAAAGACGGTTGAGGTCGGTGATTTCAAGCTCGCCGCGTGCTGACGGTTTCATCCCGCGCACCATGCTTGCGGCGTCGGGGCCATAAACGTACATGCCTGTAACTGCCCAGTTCGATTGAGGATTGGCTGGCTTTTCCTCGATGGTGACAGGCTTACCCTGATCATCCAGGGTCACGACGCCATATGCGCGGGGATTGGCGACGTGGTATGCAAAGACAGTCGCGCCGTCATTGTGTTTCAGTGCTTGTTCAATACGCGTACCCAGCCCCGCGCCGAAGAAGATGTTGTCACCCAGAACCAGCGAGAACGTGTCACCGCCGGTGAACTCTGCACCGATCGTTACCGCCTGCGCAATTCCTGCCGGTTCATCCTGTATGGCATAGGATATATTCACCCCGAAATCTTCGCCTTTCCCAAGAAGTCGGCGGTATAGCGGCTGGTCATCCGTCTTGGTGATAACAAGAAAGTCGCGGATACCGGCCAGCATCAGGGACGCCAGCGGATAAAAAATCATCGGTTTGTTATAAATGGGTAACAGGTGCTTGCTTACCGCCTTGGTCATTGGGTGCAGACGCGTGCCGTGCCCGCCTGCCAGAATAATCCCCTTCATGTGCCGGTTCCTTGTCTTTTGAGTTCGTAACCCGCCGCAAAGGCGGCCTGTATCCATGCGTCGTTCTGCAGGTACCACTTCACCGTTTCCTGCAATCCTGTTTCAAAGGAAACAAGGCACTTCCAGCCTGTGGAGTGCAGCTTGGCAGGGTTCAGTGCATAGCGGCGATCATGGCCGGGCCGGTCTTTGACATGCGTGATCAGGGGTTCGAAATCCCGGTGGTGTATATCTTTGAGCGTGGTGCATATTCGGCGCACGATATCGATATTACGCACTTCGTTGGATGCCCCGATCAGATATGTCTCATTCAGGGCACCGTTATTGAGGATGTGTAAAAGGGCGCGGTTGTGATCATCGACATGTATCCAGTCGCGGACTTGCCCCCCATCTCCGTAAACGGGAATGGGCTTGCCGGAGACGGCGCACAGAATGACATGCGGGATCAGTTTTTCAGGAAATTGCCGCGGTCCATAATTATTGCCGCAATTGGTGATGATGGCAGGCAAGGCATAGCTGCGGGCATAAGCGCGTACAAGATGATCGGCGGATGCTTTGGAGGCAGCGTAGGGGGAGCTTGGATGATACGGCGCATCGGCCTCAACCGGCTTTTGATCCGGCTGAATATCGCCGAATACCTCGTCGGTGGAGACAGCCAGCAGACGGAAGCCAGACGGAGCGGACGGCATGTAATCGCGCACGCATTCCAGCAGAGTATGTGTCCCGACGATGTTGGTGTCGATAAACGGCGATGCGCGGTCGATGGAGCGGTCCACATGCGTCTCGGCCGCGCAATGGATGATGGCATCCGGCGTTGATGTCATAAGCGCGTCGCGCAGACGTGTGTGGTCGCGCACATCCCCATGGATGAAGGTCAACGCAGGGTTGCCGGCCATGTCAGCAAGCGACAAAGGATTGGCGGCATACGTCATGGCGTCGTAATTCACGACCCTGTATCCGCTGGCCAGCGCCATACGGATCAGGTTGCTGCCAATGAAGCCGGCCCCGCCGGTGACAAACAGTTTCATAAACGTCCCAAAGTGCAGGAATGCAAGAATGGTGCCGTAAAGGAACGGCCTTTCCTAGGGACAGGCCTGAAATGGCAGAATTTTTCTGGGGGGAAGACCGCCGTGGACCAAAAGGGGCGTATGATATGAGAAATGGTGCCGTTGATAGGATTTGAACCTACGACCCTCGCATTACGAATGCGATGCTCTACCCCTGAGCTACAACGGCCCTGTCTGGACGGCACAACTTCTAATGATTTTCCGGGACCGATGCAACCCATTAAGAACTTGATTTAAAGGGGCTGGACCGCCATATTCCCCCCGGGAAGCCGGCGGCAGGCGCAAGTGTCGCGAACCCGGTCAGGTCCGAAAGGAAGCAGCCGCAACGATTTCTTCGGGTTGCTGTCCGGTTTCCTACTTCTGTCCGCCAGGGCCTATCCGGCCACCAGGCCGGGATATTTCCGCCCCGCGCGCGCCTCCAGATACCCCTTCACGTCATATGTCTCAGCCCCGTTGCCCTTGCGCGCCGTGCCCATGGCCGCCAGCTGGAATTCGCCCAGCTGCCCTTTGTTGCCTTTGCGGATGGTGGCGAGCCATGCATCCAGTGCGGCCGAGACGCGGGCAAAGTCTTGCCCCGATTCAAACGGCCAGACCATATGATCCGGGATCGGACGCAGGGTGGTCTGCAGGATCTGCAAGTGCTTGTGCGCCTGTTTCGATGACAGGAACGGATAGGCCAGCACCATGGCGCGCACGATGCTGCGCTCAAGCTGTGTATGCATCGTGCTGGTCGCGGTGGCAGCACCCCTGAGCGGGATATAGAACGCGAAACTGGCCAGAAGGGGAATACGGTCCGCCGGCGAGTGCAGGGACTGGATCACCTTTTCCACGGCGGACGGGGGCGGCCCGTCATAGGTTTTGCGGTTGATGCACGCGCGCAGTTCATGTGCGCCCAGCGCCATTGCGCGGCGATACGCGTCGATATCCAGTCGCCCGAAACCGGCACGGACCTGCTTTTCACTCATCAGGATTTCGTCGCCGTTTTCTTTCAGGGTCAGGGGCAGGAAACGCTCCAGCGTGATGGACATGCCCGCCACGTCGCGCGTCACCGGGCCGAGCGCAAGGCCCGGACCGTAAGCCGGGTGGTAATGCAGGTCCGGCATGATCTCAGGCGCTTTGACGGCTTTGGCCTTCGGCGGTTGGGGTGTTTTGGGCGCGCGCATTTTAGGGGCGCGTACCGGGCGCGACGGCACTGCCGGGGGTTCCGGCAGGGTGGGAATGCTGGCCGCCGTAACCGGGGCGCCGGTGTAAACATGCCCGCCCGGAACCGTCTGGATCAGGGTGTCGGCATTGGCAAGCCCGGCTTTGGCGAACGCCGCGCGAATCCGTGCAATGGAGGCCAGCGCCGTGGCCTTGGGCCTGATATGGGTGGGGTAATACTTGGCCCCGATTGCGGCCGAAGGCGTCGCCGTGCCGCGCTGGTTGAACAGGTCGATCACGATTCCATACTGCTTGTGACCCAGCCCGGCATCGCCTGCATTGATGCGTGCGGGCAGCACCCGGTCGGCCACGTAATCGATGGTGAAATCACCGGTATCGAAATGCGCGGGCAGGGCGGCCGCATGGAAGGCATCCTGCAGCGTGGGTTTAGGCGGCTGTGCAGGTGTGCGGTTAAAAACAGCTTCGGGCGAAAGGGCAACGACACCTGTTTTCGCGGGCCGGACCAGCGCACCTGCAACCGGCGGCTGGATGAAATCCTGCGCGAACAGGGCTGTGATTTCGGCCAGTGCCTTGGACAGGACAACCTCGCTCGAGGCTGTGCCCAGCGCGCTGCGCAGCGCGGCAGTGGAAACGTAATATGTGCCCGCCTGCGCGGCTTCGGCCAGGATTTTCAGGACGGTGACGGTAGATGCGGCCAGCTTGTAATCCTGTCCCTGCACGGCCCAGGGATGGCGCGTGCGGTCATAACGCTCGAGTACAAGCGCGCCGATCTCAAAACGTTCAAGCGGCAGGATTTCGGGCTTGGCGGGTTTGTCCGCCTTCACGCGCGGCGCGCGCGCGCGCTTCTCGGGTTTGGGCAACGCGTCGGGCGCCGTCCTATCATTCATGAACCAGACATACCCGCGATAGCGGGTCAGTTTTTGACCGGCCTGCGGCCCGGCAAAGTCCTGCGCATACAGATCTTCGATCGTATCAAGTGCCTTGTAGGCGAGGATATGCGCAGACGCCCCGTCACCGGCGGCGCGACGAACGTCCGAAAACGGCACGAAACGGTCGGCCTGCCCTGCCAGCATGCTCAGCACGCGAAGCGTGGGCACGGTAAGGTGATAATCCGTGCCGCGTACCACGCAGGCGCGTTTGCTGCGATCATAACGGTCTATGGTGAAGGGACCGAAATCGATGCTTTCCAGCGGGGCCGGTGCCGGTTTGGGCGCGGGCGCGGGGCGTGGCGCTTTCTGTGGTGTGATCTTCGGGGTTTGGGCACGCGGGGTTGTGGCCCTGCGCGGCTGCACGGCTCTGACCGGTTTTGCCTTTACGGCCGGTCGTGCAGGCGGGGGCGTATCCTGCCGCGGCACGAACACACGCGGCGCTTCTTTGGGCTGCGCCTCCTCGATCAGGGCCTTGGCCTTTTGCAGGTATCCGCGTGTTTCATCCAGCGTGATGCCCAGCGCCTCGCTTAAATCCAGCGTGCTCTTACGCGTGATCGGGTTTTTAAGCATGTTGACCAGCGCCAGATACGCCGCCCGGTTCATCGTCCTGTCCGCATCCGTCAGCAGGGGATGATGGGGCAGGGCGGCCTGCGCACCCGCGACATCTTCAGATGTCGGCGGTTCGCTCGCCGGCGGAATATCTGCCGGGATAAGGTGCAGGATGGGTGCGGGTGCCGGCGCTTCCGCACCGTCCAGCACAACATCATGAATGGTAAGCGCGAAGGGATAATGCGTGGACGGTGCCTCCTGCGCGTCGTCATCCGTGACCGTCGCCGGGCTGCCCTCTGCCACATCGCCTTCGTCCGTTTTCTTTTTCCCGCCGCGCCCCTTTTTCGGCGTCTCGGCCTGCGGCGCGAACGTGGCGCGCATCGCGGCCAGTGACGGTTCTGCCATGTCGCCATAAGTCCTGCGCATCAGCTGCGCGAACATGGTGAAACACTCATCGGTGATCTGTTGCAGGTCGATGGATCCGCCGCGGTTTTCACCCTGTCCCTGGCGGGTGGCGTTCAGGTAATACAGGGCACGCCGCCACGCCTGCGCCAGCGTGACGGGTTCGGGATGCGTGATGTCGGCGCGCAACTCCGCCAGCAGGGTGCGGTATTCCACCGAACTCAGTTTCCTGAAACGTTTGCGCGTATTCAGCGCGGCGAAGGCATTTTCAAACGCCTGATGGACGTCCTGCGCGCCGAGCACGCGCAGATGGGAAAACTCCCGCGCGTTTTTGGCGACTGCATGCCGTCCCTGCGCCAGCGTCAGGTTGCGCGCCCATAATATGTCCATCTGCTGCCCGGCAATGGTGGTGTTCTGCCGTTCCAGCGCGACGAACCATTCGCCGGTACGCGTGTTGATGCCCAGCGTATCGGCGGGCCAGGCGGCGGACAGGTCAGGCAGCGTGGCATCGGACAGCGGGGCGGCAGGCATTGGCAATCTCTTTTCATAAGGTAAGAATTTTTTATAACCATAATTTGGAATGCGTCAATGTGCGGGACAGTGATTTCCCCGTGCATCGTGGCCCGCGATTGGTTGCGATAACCGCGCAAAGGCATTAAATGAATCGTATGACATCCCCCGAATCGAACAGCACCCCGTACCGCGTCCTCGCGCGCAAATACCGGCCCCGCAATTTCAGCGAACTGATCGGTCAGGACGCGCTTGTCCGCACGTTGACCAACGCCATCAATTCGGGCCGGATCGCCCATGCCTTCATGCTGACCGGTGTGCGCGGGGTGGGCAAAACCACGACCGCCCGCATCATCGCCAAGGCGCTGAACTATACCGGTCCGGACGGCACATCAGGCCCGACCGCGGGCGACACGTCCGATGCCTGGATACCTGTTCCCCCAGGCTGCTGATGGCAGCAGCCTGGGCCCCCTGCAAAAGAGCGCCGGCCAGTGTGCCGATGCTGTTTTGTTCACCCGGCACGCAGACGGGGGATGAGTCTGAGCAACGCGCCGATTGAAACGCACAAGCAAGTCAAAACAAAGTCACCAGGAGCACTCCGTGAAGAAGACAAACCCCATCATCGCCGCCGTCATGGCCCTCGGCCTGGCCGGTGCCGCCCAGGCCCAATCCAGCCTGACCCTCTACGGCAGCATCGATCAATACTTCAACCACATGACCAGCAGCAGCGGCGCCAAGCTGAACACTCTGCAAGATGGCAAGGACTTGCGCAGCCGCCTGGGCTTCCGCGGGGTCGAAGACCTGGGCGGCGGTCTGTCGGCCAAGTTCCAGCTTGAAATGGGCATCGCCGCCGTGACGGGCGCCACCGCAGACGCCAGCCGCGCCT
>CALBME010000093.1 GCA_937896295.1 uncultured Micavibrio sp.
CGTGTTGGAAATTATCGTCAGGGCAGCTTTGGGTGGGCCGGTGGAGCCCACCCCCCTGCCCCCCTCCCGCAAGCGGGAGGGGGAAGAGCGCGCATGAGCCTCACCCCGCAATGGCTGGACGAACTGCGCGCGCGCACCTCGCTGTCGACCCTGATCGGCAAGACGGTGAAGGTGCAGAAGGCCGGCCGCGAATATAAGGCCTGCTGCCCCTTCCATAATGAGAAGACGCCCAGCTTCACGATCAACGACGAAAAGGGCTTCTACCATTGTTTCGGCTGCGGCGCGCATGGCGATGCGATCCGCTGGATGACCGATCATCGCGGCCTGCCCTTCATGGAGGCGGTGAAGGAACTGGCCGCCACCGCCGGCATGGATGTCCCCGCGCCCGATCCGCGCGCTGCCCGGCGCGCCGAGCAGGCCAGGGGGCTGCATGATGCCATGGCCGCGGCGCAGGATTTCTTCGTCGCGCAGCTTGGCGGCATCGACGGGGCACAGGCCCGCGCCTATCTGCAACAGCGCGGCATCGCCCCGGCCACGGCGCAGGCCTTCGGCTTTGGCTATTCCCCCGATTCGCGCGGCAAGCTCAAAGGGGCGCTCCAGGAATTTGGCGATCCCATGCTGGTCGAGACCGGGCTGCTGATCGACCCGGACGGGCTGGAACCGGATGGCGGCAAAGCCAGGAAGCGCGAAAGCTATGACCGGTTTCGCGGCCGGCTGATGCTGCCCATCCGCGACATTCGCGGCCGGGTCATCGCCTTTGGCGGCCGCATCCTGGGCGCGGGCGAGCCCAAATATCTGAATTCGCCCGACACGCCCCTGTTCGACAAGGGGCGCACCCTCTACAATATCGACCGCGCCTCCCCCGCCAGCCGCAGCAGCGGCCGGGTCATCGTGGTCGAAGGCTATATGGACGTGATCGCCCTCGCCCAGGCCGGATTCGGCGAAGCTGTCGCCCCGCTCGGCACCGCGCTGACCGAACATCAGATCGAACGGCTGTGGAAGATGGTGGAAGTGCCCATCCTCTGCTTCGATGGTGATTCGGCGGGGCAGAAGGCGGCGATCCGCGCGGCGACCCGCGCCCTGCCGCTGTTGCGCCCCGGCCACAGCCTCGCTTTTTCCACCCTGCCCGCCGGGCAGGACCCCGACGACCTGATCCGTGCCAGCGGCCCGGCCGCGATGGAAGCGGTGCTGGGCAGCGCCGAGCCGCTGATCGAGCGGTTGTGGAGCCATGAACTGACCGTCGCCCCGCTCGACACCCCCGAACAGCGCGCCGCGCTCAAGCAAAGGCTGCGCGCCATCACCGACGCGATCCAGCATCCCGACGTACGCGCCCACTACGCCCATGAGTTTCGCGAACGTTACGACATGCTGTTCTTTTCCCGTCGCGCGGCCGCCCCTGCCGCCGCGCCGGGACGGCGCACGAGCGAACCCTCGCGCTGGCAAAGGGACCGGCGCGGCAACTGGAAGCCGCCCCTGCCCCCCGCCGGAACGGAAGCTCGTGCCATCGGCGCCGACGGCCTTGAACAGCGGTTGCTGCGTGCCACATTGGCCAGTCTGCTGCGCCATCCCGAACAGATTGCGCCCCATCGGGAAATGCTGGCAGCCCTGCAAATCGGCGATCCCATGCTCGCCAGCCTGCTCGACACGATGATTCGCCTGTCCTTCAACAAAGAAACAGTTGAAACGCAGGCCCTCCTTACCATATTGGGGCAAGGTGAGTTGTATAATATGGCCAAGGGGATGCTCCGGGCCGATACGTTCTCACTCACCGCAAGCAGGATGACCACTGACCCTGATCGTGTCGCACGCGATTTGGAAGAGGCCGTTCGGGTGATGGCGCAGGGACCGGAGCTTGAACGAAATTTGGCCACGGCAACGGAGCGGGTAAAGGCAGATTTGACCGAAGAGAATTTGCTGGCGCAAAATCAGGCGCTGGCGGCTCACCGCAATCATCTGCTCCGCCTGGCGGAACTTGGCCAGTCCGAAGATGGTATTTGATAAAGGTCAGCCCGTTTGTCGGGTGACGAGGCAAGGCGAATAAATGGCGACCAAGGCGAACAGCAAGAATGGCGGTATGGGCGATGGAGAGGATGGCGGCGACGCCCCGCTGCTCGATCTCAATGAAGCATCCGTCAAAAAGCTGATTTCGCGCGCGAAAAAGCGCGGCTACATCACTGTCGACGAACTGAACGAGGCCCTGCCTCAGGATCAGATGTCCACCGACCAGATCGAGGACATCATGTCCGCCCTCAACGAGATGGGCGTCAACATCGTCGAGAATGAGGAAGCCGGCGAGGACGGCGACGACAATCGCGACGATAATGACGATGATTCGTCCGACGAAAGTTCGGAAGATGATGGCGGCCCCAAGCTCGTCACCGAAAAGAAGAAGGAAACGGTCGATCGCACCGACGATCCCGTCCGCATGTATCTGCGCGAGATGGGCGCGGTCGAGCTGCTCAGCCGCGAGGGCGAAATCGCCATCGCCAAGCGGATCGAGGCCGGTCGCGACACCATGATCCTGGGGCTTTGCGAAAGCCCGACCACCTTCAATGCGATCATCGAATGGTCGACCGCGCTCAACAATGGCGAAATGCAGCTGCGCGAGATTCTCGATCTCGACGCCATGCTGTCCAAGGACCCTGCTCCTGAAAATATGGAGGAAGGGGCCGAGGATGATGATGGCGAAATCAGCGAGAAGACCGCCGGCCCGAGCTTCAAGGACGAAGAGGAGCCCGAGGAGGAGTCTGCTGACGCCGATGAGGACGAGGACGGCCTGACCGAACGTCGCGCCCGCCGCAATGAAGAGGAAGAGGAAGAGGACAACACCCTTTCCCTCGCCCAGATGGAAGAGACGCTCAAGCCGATGGCGCTGGAGAAGTTCGCCGCCATCACGGAGATTTTCCGCGCCTTTTCCAAGGCACAGGAAGCACGCATGTTGGCCATGGCCAATGGCGAGGCGCTGAGCCAGGCGGACGAGGATGGCTATCATGAACTGCGCGAAAGCCTGACCGCGCAGGTCGAAAGCGTCCAGTTCCACCAGCAGAAGATCGAATATCTGGTCGACCAGCTTTATGCCTATAACCGGCGCCTTACCGCGCTGGGCGGGCAGATGCTGCGCCTGGCCGAACGGCACAAGGTCAGCCGCAAGGATTTCCTCGACCGTTATGTGAACCATGAACTGGACGATGGCTGGCTCGAGAAGGTGAGCGGCCTCGACAAGAAATGGACGGCCTTCGTCGCCGCCGAAGGGCGCTCGGTCGACCGCATCCGCAACGAGGTGAGCGAAATCGCGCAGGCGACCGGCATGTCGCTGCCTGAATTCCGCCGCATCGTGAACATGGTGCAAAAGGGCGAGCGTGAAGCGCGCATCGCCAAGAAGGAAATGGTGGAAGCGAACCTGCGCCTCGTCATTTCCATCGCTAAAAAATATACGAACCGTGGCCTGCAATTCCTTGATCTCATTCAGGAAGGCAATATCGGCCTGATGAAGGCCGTCGACAAATTCGAATATCGCCGCGGCTACAAGTTCAGCACCTATGCCACCTGGTGGATCAGGCAGGCGATCACCCGCTCCATCGCGGATCAGGCGCGCACCATCCGCATCCCGGTCCACATGATCGAGACGATCAACAAGCTGGTGCGTACGTCGCGCCAGATGATGCACGAACTGGGCCGCGAGCCGACGCCGGAAGAACTGGCCGAACGTCTGCACATGCCTTTGGATAAAGTCCGCAAGGTTTTGAAAATCGCCAAGGAGCCGGTTTCGCTCGAAACACCGATCGGTGACGAAGAAGACTCATCCCTGGGCGATTTCATCGAAGACAAGAACGCGACCAACCCGCTTGAGTCCGCGATCCATTCGAACCTGAAGGAAACGACCACGCGTATACTCGCCACGCTCACCCCGCGTGAAGAACGTGTCCTGCGTATGCGTTTCGGCATCGGCATGAACACCGACCACACCCTGGAAGAGGTGGGTCAGCAGTTCAGCGTCACGCGCGAACGTATCCGTCAGATCGAAGCCAAGGCGCTGCGCAAGCTCAAGCACCCGTCCCGGTCCAAGAAACTGCGTTCCTTCCTCGACACGTAAGCAGCCATGAACGTCTGGGTTCTCGTTGAACGCGGGTTAACCGGTACAGAAAACCAGTGTCTTGGCGTGTGCGACTCGCTTGGCGTGACGCCGGTGATGAAGCGTTTTACGCTGAAACAGCCATGGAAATCCGTATCCCCCTATCTCAATCTCGGCATCAGCCATGGCTATGAAGGCGATGCGCTGACCGGGCCGTGGCCGGACGTTCTGATCGCGGGCGGGCGCAAGGCCGCCGGTCTCGCCCTGTGGGTCAAGCGGGCGTCGCGGGGGAAAACCCTTGTCGTCTGCCTGCAGGACCCGCGCGCGCGGCGCGGCGCCTTTGACCTGATCGCCGTGCCGGCGCACGACCCGGCCCGCGGCAGGAACGTCATTGTCACCACCGCCGCCCCCAACCGCATTACGCCTGAACGCCTCTACCGCGCGCGCAAAACGTGGGAACGCCAGCTGGAACATCTGCGCCATCCGCGCGTGGCCGTTCTGATCGGCGGCAATTCCAAGGCCTATACCTTAAGCGGCACGATTGCCGGCGGTTTGGGCGAATCCTTAAAGAAACTGGCTACCGACGGGGCGGGCATGATGGTGACCGCGTCGCGCCGCACGGGCAGCGACAACCTCGCCATCCTGCAGGCATGGCTGAAGGATACCGGTGCCTTTGTCTGGGATGGCAAGGGCGAAAACCCGTATGAAGGCTTTCTTGCGCTTGCCGATGTGATCCTTGTGACCGCAGACAGCGTGTCGATGATGTCGGAAGCGGCCAGCACCGGCAAACCCGTCTACCGCATCGATCTGGAAGGGGGCGCCCCGCGCCTTAATAAATTCCACGCCAAGCTGGAACTCGACGGCATCGCGCGCCCGTTTCTGGGAACCATCGAAAACTGGACCTATACCCCTCTGCGCGACTCCGAAATCGTGGCCGCCGCCATACGCGAACGCCTGAACAGTGCCGGAAGGCTTTGAGCTTTCCCTAATTGGACTGGATAACCTGCCGCGAAGCCTTGTTCGGTGTGGTTTTTTGGTCTCAACTGTCACTTTCCAAGCCCCGTATACGTATAGGTCAGTATGAGCGAAACGATTGAAACCAAAGTCCTGATTATCGGCTCCGGCCCGGCCGGTTACACCGCCGCCATTTATGCCGCGCGCGCAAACCTCCAGCCCGTGCTGGTGCAGGGGCGCGACCCCGGCGGCCAGCTGATGGTCACGACCGATGTCGAAAACTATCCCGGCTTCAAGGACGCCATTCAGGGCCCGTGGCTGATGGAACAGATGAAGGCGCAGGCCGAACATGTCGGCACAAAGATGCTGTGGGACTACATCACCGACATCGACCTGTCCAAGCGTCCCTTTGTGGCCAAGGGCGAAAACGGCGATACATACATCGCACAGACCGTGATCATCGCCACCGGCGCACAGGCCAAGTGGCTGAACATTCCGGCGGAAGAAAAATTCCGCGGTCTGGGCGTGTCTGCCTGCGCTACCTGCGACGGGTTCTTCTTTAAAGGTCAGGACGTGGCCGTCATCGGCGGCGGCAACTCGGCGGTCGAGGAAGCGCTGTACCTTTCAGGCATCGCCAAATCGGTCACGGTAGTTCACCGCCGCGACTCTTTCCGTGCCGAACGCATTTTGCAGGACCGCCTGTTCGCCAAGCCGAATGTCAAAATCCTCTGGGATCACGCGGTCGAAGACGTACAGGGCGTGGAACGCGGCAAGGGCGACAACCCCGGCATGACCGGCCTTGTTGTTAAAAATGTCAAAACCGGCGCGGTGCAAACCCTGCCGATGTCCGGCATGTTCGTGGCTATCGGCCACAGCCCGTCGACCGAACTGTTCAAAGGCAAGCTGAAGATGGATGCCAACGGCTATCTGATCACGGCACCGGACTCGACCGCGACGGAAATTCCCGGCGTCTTTGCGGCAGGCGACGTGAAGGACCATGTGTACCGCCAGGCGGTCACCGCCGCCGGCATGGGCTGCATGGCCGCGCTGGAGGCCGACCGCTTCCTGCTGGCCAACGGCATGGCGCAACACTCAAAGGCTGCATGACCGACCCGTTCAAGACGGCAGAGGAATTTTACAGGGTCCAGCAGGATCTGGCCGAACGGTTTCACGCGATGAAGCCGGAACTGGAAGTCACGGTCCGCGACCCCGAAATGGGTGTCGAGGGATACGCGGTGGTCTGGAACACCAAAATCGCGCGTGGCGGCCCGTTTGACAACGACGGCCGCGGCATGGGCAAGGGCGGTACGCGCACCATTCCCGGTGTCACGCTGGATGACATCAAAATGCTCGCCCGCGGCATGGCCGAAAAAAATGCGGCTGCAGGCCTGCCCATGGGCGGGGCTAAATCCGGCGCACGGCTGGATAACAAAGATCCGGATTACGAGAAAAAATACCGGCGCTTTATCCGCCTGCTGAAAGATAACGGCATTTTTTACGAAGACGGCGGCACGTTCGGCGGGCTTGGGTATGACGTCGGTTGTATCCCGCCGCATAACGCCATCTGGGCGGTCGATGAACTGGGCACGCCCACTTGTCATACGGGCAAGCCGCTTGACCTCGGCGGGACGGATTACGACCGCGAGGGGCTGGCAGGGCTTGGCGTCGCTGTCGCCGGAAAGGTGCTGACCGACAGCCGGGGCATCGCCGCCCCTGCCTTCGCGGTTCAGGGCGCGGGCGCCATGGGCGCCGCCGTCATCCGGTATTTCGAAGGCCGCCTGAAAGCCGTAAGCGACCCCAAATTCGGCGGCACATGGACGCTGGACAACCCATCTGCCGACCTGATCCGCGCGCTGGCGCATCAGCAGACCGACAGGGCGAAAACCCTGCTGGCGGCTGAGGGTGCGCATGTTTCAGCGGGCAGCGACGATGTCCTGTTTCTGGACGGCGTGGATATCCTGTTCCCCTGCGCCCTGCAGGACGTGATCACCGCTGAGAACGCGGGTAAAATCCGGGCGCCGCTGATCTGCGAGGGGGCCAATCACCCCACCACGGACGAGGCCCATGAAATCCTTCATAAAAACGGCATCGTCACCATGCCTGATATCATTGCCAATGTCGGCGGCATCGTCGCCGCTTATGTCGAGCTGGCATCCGATGCCAGGGGAACCGCCAAGGTGCAGGCCGCCCGGGACTTTATCCTGGCCAGGGTTTCGGAAAACGCAGCCGAACTGATCCGTATCGTCGATACCTACAAGGTCCAGCCCGACAGGGTCGGGGATTACATGGCCCACCGGAACATATTTTATGGACTGGATAACCGGAAAAGCCCCATTTTGTAATGTTGCGAAAGCCCCTGAATGTTCTATTCTGCGGGTCGTCAGCCCCAGTGGTGAAATGGTAGACGCGCCTGACTCAAAATCAGGTACCGAAAGGTGTGGGGGTTCAAGTCCCTCCTGGGGCACCACTTATTATTTAAAAATTGGCACGGAAAGAGAGTTCACATGGCAGGCAGCGTAAACAAGGTAATGTTGATCGGTAATCTCGGGCGCGATCCCGAAGTGAAAACGATGCAGAACGGATCGAAGGTCTGCAACCTTTCCGTCGCAACATCCGAAAACTGGAAAGACAAATCGACGGGCGAGCGCAAGGAAAAGACCGAATGGCACCGCGTCGTCGTCTTTAATGAAAACATCATCAATGTCTGCGAAAATTACCTGAAAAAGGGTTCGAAAATATTCGTGGAAGGCCAGCTTGAGACCCGCAAATGGACCGACCAGTCGGGCGCCGAGAAATATTCGACCGAAGTCGTCTTGCGCCAGTATCGCGGTGAACTGACCATGCTGGATACCAAGGGCGGTCAGAGCAATGATAACGGCGGCGGTTACGACCAGCGCCCGCAGCAGCAGGCCGCATCGGGCGGTCAGGGCGGCGGTAACTGGCAATCATCCAAGGGAGGAAATGACTTTGAAGACGACATTCCGTTCTAAGCTTCTGGCGGCATTGCTGGTCTGGGGACTGGCGGCGGGCGCGGCCCATGCCACCAGCGCCGCGGCCCCGGCCGATGCGGCACCGGCACCGTCGGCAGCGCAGCAGCCTGTCATCTCGAATGCCAGCGACCCGGCGCATATCGCGCTGGCCAAGGCCTATGTCGATAACGCCGGCATGGAAGAAGACATCCGTGCCGCGGTCGAGGAAATGTCCCAGCGTATTTCCGCGGACCAGCGCGTGCTGTTCCGTTCGCTGGCCGAGAAATCCATCGATTTTGCAAAGCTGAAAAGCGCGGCCACCATCCAGGTCGCCAACATGTTCACAGATGAGGAGATCAAGGCCATGACCAAGTTCTTCTCCTCCCCCGAAGGGCGTGCAATTCGCAAGAAACTGCCCGCCTACGAAACCTCCATGCAGCCCGTCGTTTACGAGGTGATGCAGGGTTTCGCCATGAAGCTTAAGGAAAACAATATCGCGGTCGCCCAGTAAGGGGCCGGACCGTTAAATGCCGCAACCGCCCCCGGCCGCCCAGCCGGGGGTTTGCTTTCGTAATAAAGCTGGATTTTTAAAGCGCCCCGCCCATATAAATCCTTATGAAATCCATCACCGTCCGGGGGGCGCGCGAGCATAACCTCAAAAACATCACTGTCGACATGCCCCGCGACAGCCTTGTGGTAATTACCGGCCTGTCCGGTTCGGGTAAGTCATCCCTCGCTTTTGATACGATTTACGCGGAAGGCCAGCGCCGCTATGTCGAAAGTCTTTCGGCCTATGCGCGCCAGTTCCTTGAGATGATGCAAAAACCGGACGTCGATTCCATCGACGGTCTGTCCCCCGCCATTTCCATCGAACAGAAAACCACATCGCGCAACCCGCGCTCCACCGTCGGCACCGTTACTGAAATTTACGACTATATGCGTCTACTCTGGGCGCGCATCGGCGTGCCGTATTCACCCGCCACTGGCCTGCCCATCGAAAGCCAGACCGTGTCCATGATGGTCGATGCGATCATGAAAATGGGCGAGGGCACCAAGCTTTACATCATGGCCCCCATCGTGCGCGGCCGTAAAGGCGAATACAAAAAGGAACTGCAGGAACTGCGCGCCAAGGGTTTTCAGCGCGCGAAGATCGACGGCAAAATCGTCGAACTCGACACCATCCCCAACCTCGACAAGAAATACAAACACGATATTTCCATCGTCGTGGACCGTCTGGTGGTCAAGGGGGATTTGGGCAACCGTCTTGCAGACTCGCTTGAAACCGCGCTGCGCCTGGCCGACGGGCTGGTCATTGCCGAAGACGCGACATCCGGCAAGGAAACGCTGTTCAGTGAAAAATTCGCATGTCCGGTTTCAGGGTTCACCATTGCTGAAATCGAACCGCGCCTGTTTTCCTTCAACTCGCCTCACGGCGCGTGCCCGGCATGCGACGGCCTTGGCGAACAGCTGACATTCACGCCCGAACTGGTCGTTCCGCACCCGGAATGGACCCTGTCCAAGGGGGCGATTGCGCCGTGGTCCAAGAGCCAGTCGCGCTATTATACCCAGACGCTCGAGGCGCTGGCCAAGAAATACAAATTTCCCATGAATGCGCCGTGGAAAGACCTGAAGGAACAGGCGCGGAACATCATCCTGTTCGGTACGGGCGAAGAGGACGTGACGTTCGTGTATGAAGACGGCGCACGCACCTACAAAACGACCAAGCCCTTCGAAGGTGTCATTCCCAATCTGCAGCGCCGCATGGTGGAAACGGATTCCGATCAGGTCCGCGAGGAACTGGGGCGTTTCCAGACTTCTGTTCCTTGTTCGCATTGCAACGGCATGCGCCTGAAACCCGAAGCCCTGGCCGTCAAGGTCAACGACTTTCATATCTCGCAGGCGGCAGCGCTTTCGATCGAAGACGCATGCGACTGGTTTGGAAAGCTGAATAAGAAACTGTCCGCCAAGCACAATGAAATCGGCGCGCGTGTTCTCAAGGAAATCAACGAACGCCTGACATTCCTGATGAATGTCGGCCTTGATTACCTGACCCTCAGCCGTGCATCGGGCACGCTGTCCGGCGGGGAAAGCCAGCGTATCCGTCTGGCCAGCCAGATCGGTTCGGGCCTGACGGGCGTTCTGTATGTTCTCGATGAACCCTCCATCGGCCTGCACCAGCGCGACAACGACCGTCTTTTGACGACGCTGCGCCGCTTGCGTGACCTCGGCAACACGGTGCTGGTGGTCGAACATGATGAAGACGCCATCCGCTCTGCCGACTACCTGATCGATATGGGACCCGGTGCGGGTGTGCATGGTGGAAACGTCGTGGCTGCCGGCACCCCGGACGAGGTGTTCGCCAGCAAAAAATCCCTGACTGCCGATTACATGACGGGTCGCAAGATCATTCCCGTCCCGGCCACGCGCCGCCCCGGCAAGGCCAAACAGTTCCTGAGCATCAAGGGCGCAACCGGCAACAACCTCAAAAATGTATCAGTTGATATTCCGCTTGGTACATTTACATGCGTGACCGGCGTATCCGGTTCGGGCAAATCGACCCTTGTGATCGATACGCTGTTCAACGGCATCGTCCGGGAATGGGATCAGGCCGGCGAGGCGCCGGCGCCGTTCAAGGAAATCCGCGGCCTGAGCTACGTCGATAACATCATCGATATAGACCAGTCGCCCATTGGTCGCACGCCGCGCTCCAACCCGGCCACCTATACGGGCGCATTCACGCCCATTCGTGACTGGTTTGCAGGACTGCCGGAATCCAAGGCGCGCGGTTACGACGCGGGCCGTTTCAGCTTCAACGTCAAGGGTGGCCGGTGCGAGGCATGTCAGGGCGACGGCGTCATCAAGATTGAAATGCATTTTTTGCCGGATGTATACGTCACCTGTGATGCATGTCACGGCAAGCGTTACAACCGCGAAACGCTGGAAGTGAAATACCGCGACAAATCGATCAGCGATGTTCTCGACATGACGATCGAAGACGCCGCTGAATTCTTCAAGGCGGTGCCGTCCATCCGCAACAAGATGGAAACCATGAAGGAAGTGGGGCTTGGATACATACAGGTAGGTCAGGCCGCGACAACCCTGTCAGGGGGGGAGGCGCAGCGCGTCAAACTCTCGAAAGAGCTGTCCAAGCGCGGCACCGGCCAGACCCTGTATATTCTGGATGAACCCACCACCGGCCTGCATTTTGATGACGTGCGCAAACTGCTCGATGTTCTGCACACACTGGTGGATCAGGGTAATACCGTTCTGGTGATTGAACACAATCTCGATGTCATCAAGACTGCCGACTGGATCATCGACATGGGCCCCGAAGGCGGGAACAAGGGTGGTAAGGTTCTGGTCTGCGGCACGCCGGAAGACGTGGCCGCGCACAAGGACTCCTACACAGGTCAATATCTCAAGCCGCTGCTTGGAAAACCCTCAAAGGCTCGTAAATCGGCCTGACGGATTAGTTGAGCTTGTTCTGGCTGTTGCTGATGCCGCTGAGCGCGCTCAGGAAATCGTCATGCGTAAAACGGTTCGTATCTTCAGCCTGCTCACCGTTCAGTTCGCGCAAAAGGCCCGCAATGTCGTTGCTGAAATTCCGGACGAATGCCTTGCGAAAGGCTGGCATATCCATGTAGCAGGCAAAGGCACGCCGCGCTTCGGACAGGTTGGTCTGGAGCGCGAACACGGTCGGCAGGCTGGTTTCCCGCGCACAGCGGTCCAGACGCACAAGAACGACCCGGTTCAGGCTTTTGGGAAAGATTTCGGTAATTCCATCAAGGTCATGGCCCGAAAGAAGGCCGCCATGAACATGGGGTGTTTTAGGCATGAATGGCCCTTCCGGCACATGATGAGTATGCAATCCATGATAACGATTCCTGAAGATCTTCGCCAATAAATTGAATTGGCACGATAAATTTAGGCTGTTTTCATGGGGAAAAACACTCTGTAGGATGCCGCGCAACAAAGGGTTTGAGCGATGCGTTTGACAATTTTTGGGTCTGGGTATGTGGGGTTGGTAACGGGCGCCTGCCTGGCTGATATCGGGCATAACGTTGTCTGCGTGGACCGCGACGCCGATAAAATCAAGGCGCTTCAGCGCGGCGAGGTGCCCATCTACGAACCGGGCCTCGACGAAAAAATTGCGCAGAATGCCAAGGCCGGACGCCTGTCCTTTACCACCGATGCGCAAAAAGGCGTCGATCACGGCAAGGTAATTTTCATCGCTGTCGGCACCCCGCCGGATGAAGACGGTTCGGCGGATATCTCGGCCGTGCTGTCCGTCGCCAAGACCATCGCGACATTCATGACCGAACCACGCGTCGTTGTGACCAAGTCGACCGTGCCGGTGGGCAGCGCCGACCAGGTACGCGACCTGATGGAACAGTCGCTCAAGGCGCAGGGCAAGGCGCTTGATTTCGATGTCGCGTCCAACCCCGAATTCCTGAAAGAAGGAAACGCGATCGAGGATTTTGAAAAACCAGACCGCATCGTTGTCGGCGTAAACACCAAGGAAACCGCGGAAGTCTTGCGCGAGATTTATGCGCCGTTCAACCGCCGGTCCAATCGCATGGTCGAGATGGATGTGCGATCCAGTGAACTGACCAAATATGCCGCCAACGCCATGCTGGCCACCAAGATCAGTTTCATGAATGAACTCTCCAACATTGCCGACGCTTTTGGCGCCGATATTGAACAGGTGCGCATGGGAATCGGCTCGGACGCCCGCATCGGCTATCACTTCATCTATCCCGGCGCAGGTTACGGCGGTTCGTGCTTTCCCAAGGACGTGAAGGCGCTGGCCGCCATGGCGCGCCGGAAAAAGGTGCCCGCCGCGCTGGTCGAGGCGGTCGAGGACGTCAACGAACGCCAGAAAATGGTGCTGGTCGATAAAATTGACCGTCACTACAAAGGCGACATCAAGGGCAAGACCTTCGCCATCTGGGGGCTGGCCTTCAAGCCGCAGACCGACGACATGCGCGAGGCGCCCGCGCGCGTCATCATGGAAGCCCTGTGGAAACGTGGTGCATCGGTCCGCGCCTACGACCCCAAGGCGATGGAAGAATGCAAACGCATCTACGGCGATCGTGATGGCCTTGTCCTGTGCGACCACGCCAATGAAACCCTCAATGGTGCCGATGGGCTGATCGTCGTGACCGAATGGAAGGAATTCCAGGCGATCGATGTCGATGAAATGAAGACCCGCATGCGCGAAGCCGTCATCTTTGACGGCCGTAATATTTACGATCCCAAGCGCAAAAAAGCCCAGGGCATCGCCTATTACGGTATCGGCCGCGCGTAATTGGCACGCGGCGGTAACACGTCCGTCGTTTTTCCGTAACGTGTAAATCTTATGCTAAAGATAAGATGTTTAACTGTAGGGAATCCCATACAGTTGTATTCATCCGCGACGTTTTGACACAGGAGCCAAACGCTTGTTTAGCAAAGAAAAAACCCATGCCCTTGAAACCCTGAATGCTGTGCTGGCATCGCAGGCGGTGATCGAATTCACTCCCGAAGGCACCATTCTGAACGCCAATAAGAATTTTACAGATGCCATGGGTTACAGCCTTGAAGAAATCACGGGCAGGCACCATTCCATGTTCGCGGAACCCGACTACGCCAAATCACCCGAATACGCCGAATTCTGGCGCAAGCTTGCCAGCGGTCATTTCGACGCCGGTGAATATAAACGCTTTGGCAAGGGTGGAAAGGAAGTCTGGATCCAGGCGTCCTACAACCCGGTCAAGGACAAGAACGGCAAGGTATATAAGGTCGTAAAATTCGCGGCTGACATTACGGCCAAGAAACTGGCCGCCGCGGATGCCAGCGGTCAGCTCGCCGCCATCGACAAGGCGCAGGCCGTGATCGAATTCAATCTGGAGGGCGTCATCCTGACAGCCAACAAGAATTTTCTGAATGCGGTTGGCTATACACTGGAAGAAATTCAGGGCCGTCACCATTCGATGTTCGCGGAACCTTCCTACGCAAAATCAGCAGAATATGCCGAATTCTGGCGCAAGCTGGCCAATGGCCATTATGACTCAGGTCAGTACAAACGCCTGGGTAAAGGCGGCAAAGTCATATGGATCGAGGCGTCGTACAACCCGATCATGGATATGAACGGACGTCCCTTTAAGGTCGTAAAATTCGCAACCGACATCACGAAGCAGATTGAACTGGTCGAAAACGTGCAGCAGTTGATCCACCATAATATTGGCGAGATCGATCGCGCCGTCGCCGATACCGACCGCCAGGCCCATAATGCCGCGAGCGCCGCACAGCAGAGCGCCAGCAACATGCAGGCCATCGCCACCGGCGCGGAGGAAATGACGGCGTCCGTGCAGGAGATTTCATCCAGCATGACCAAATCGCTGGAGGCCGTGCACAACGCCATGACCCAGACCGCCAATGCCGATCACTCTACCCAGAAACTCGACACGGCGGCGGAATCCATGGGGGGGATTATTACCCTGATCCAGAATATTGCGGGCCAGATCAACCTGCTTGCACTCAATGCCACCATCGAGGCCGCGCGCGCAGGCGATGCCGGCAAGGGATTTGCCGTGGTTGCGGACGAAGTCAAAAACCTTGCCAAACAGGCCGCCGACGCGACGGAGCAGATTTCAAAAGAAATCGAAGGCATTCAGAAAGTATCAGCCAGCGTTGTCAGCTCGCTGGGTGAGATCAAGAAAAGCATCGAAATGGTCGAAAGCTATGTCAGCGGTACGGCGAGTGCAGTGGAGGAACAGTCAGCGGTAACGCGTGAAATTTCCGCCAACATGCAAAGCGCATCGGACGCAGTGACGTCAATCAGCCAGAATGTGGTGAACATCACCGAAGCCGTTCAGCGTTCAAGCAGCGCGGTCAATACCACCAAGGAAGCGGCCAGAACGCTGGCGCGTTAACCGCACTTGGCTTCAAGGACCTTGTCGGTGCCGCGTTCGATGATGATGTTCAGACGCTGTTCGCTGTAATCCATCGTTGCCGGCTGGTCCGGATACAGGGTGCGGATGACGCCTGTAACCTTGCTCAGGTCGATGGACTGCAGGCTTTTGCCCACCCATGACTGATCTGCGCCACAGGGGCTGGCGGCCGCGCCGGCCTCGGCGGTAGCCTCCGCTACGGTAGGGGCGGGCGTGTTCTGCATGGCCGATGAACTGGCCGGAACGGGTGTGTTCACCATGGCGCCGCCCACAATCGCCTCCTGCGGTGTGCGCACATTGTCATCCTGCGCCTGTTGCTGGGAGACGGTACCCGGATCGCCCGAAGAGGGCGCCACCACAGGCACCTCGATCGCGTTATTGGCGTTGGTTGCGCCTTCGCGCGCCTCTTCCTTGTTCTGATCGCAGGCGGAAAGCGCCAGCACAGCGACACCGATCAGCAAAATCTTTTTCATGACAGCTCCGTAAGGTTCAAAATCTTTTTATCGCGCAAAAGGGCGAGGGCGTCGCCCCCCTTCGGATCGTGATCCGGAATGACGCTGGCCACCACAAGATCAGATATATTCATGCCAAGGGCGTTTACAAGCGCGCGGGACGACGGGATCCGCGCGCAGACAACGCGGGGGTCCAGCAATGTCATGCCCATGCGCCGCATGATGATGCCAAGACGGGTCAGTGGATCGATCGGGAACCGGTATTTGCCCGTATCGGTGCCGCGCGTACGGAAATCTTCCGGCGTGATACCGGGGGGCAGGGCCTCGAACACCAGCAGGCCACGGGGGCTGCCGTCGCGTTCCTTTACAAAAGCCAGCGTCCACGCCTCGCGCGCGCCCAGCCGGCTTTTAAACAGATGCGCCGCAGTCTCAATCGTCATGCCGGCGTTGATATCGAAAAACTCAATCGCGGTCGATGCCGGGCGCGTGGTCGCATGCTGTTCCAGAATGGGGGTGACGGTACCGGCCTTGCGGTTCACTTCGTATACGCTGATCCCCGCCTTTTCAGCGATCAGCATGCTCATCATCTCGAACTCATCGCCGTTGCGCGCAATGAAATCCTTCTGAAACCCTTTGTGGTCGATGTAAATCGCCCGCACGCCCGCCTCGGCCAGGTTCTTGGCGCAGTTGGGGCAGAACGGGTCAGTGACACAGATATGCGCCCCGCGCATGGGCCCGCTGAATTTCAGCAGGGCGGCAAGCTCGGCACGCGCGAGATCGAGTTCGTCAAGGTCGACGACGAATCCGATCCGGCCAAGGCCACCGACAACATCAACAAGCTGATCAAGCGCGACAACGTCGACGTGCTGGTCGGCACGGTGCACTCGGGCGTTCAGATGGGCATCCACAAGGTGGCGCGGGAGTCCGGCGTCCTGTGCCTCATTCCCAACGCGGGCGTGCACGCGGCCACGCGGGCGCTGTGCGCCCCCAACGTCTTCCGTACCTCGTTTTCCAACAGCCAGCCCACTCTGGCCCTGGGCAAGCCGATGATGGACAAGGGCCTGAAGAAGGCGGTGTGGATTTCCTGGAAATACGCGGCCGGCGAGGAAGCCTTCGAGGGGTTCAAAGACAGCTACACCAAGGCGGGCGGCACCATCGTCAAGGAGTTGGC
>CALBME010000094.1 GCA_937896295.1 uncultured Micavibrio sp.
AAGTGACTGGAGTTCAGACGTGTGCTCTTCCGATCTAGGGTGGGGTGAGCGGCCGTATAGTCACCCATGCGCAGTGGCGCGCCAGATGCGGTGCGCCGGCCTTCTAAATTCTTTGAATAAACGGACGCCATGCCGGATTGCAGATATGTGCAGTCTTCCGCGCGCGCATGTGGCGCAGCCAGAGCCATGATTACCACCGCCACTATCATCAAGCGAACCATGTCAGGGCCGTCCTTTAAATTTATTATCCGGATATAACGCCAACGTGCATACGGGTTTATGTGTTCCTGAAGGGAGGGGCGTAAACAACCATAAGTAAGTCTCTGTTTTATGCTGCAAATCCCGTTTCCAGGCCACGTATCTGTATCTGAATACAAGTATCTGATATTATTTGTAAAAACATGCAATCTATTTAAACTTCTTTAAACTGTTGGTTGTATCATGAAAAAGATATTCAACAGCTATAGATGCTTATTATGTGCGCCAAGGACGTTATCATAAACACTGTAAATGGGAATGAGAGGTTGTTTAAGCGACCTAGGGAGCGGTGGATAACTTTACGGTTTATCTGAGATTTCCAAGACTATGCTGGATGAGGATAAGTCCTCAGCTAAAGACATGGATAACGGAGTGCCCCACTGGCCTTAGTGTTACGTAAGAAATAACCAAACAAGAAACATGCCATGCCACAGAAACTCGAACCCAAGAACTTTGCCGGTCTGAATGTCCTGATCGTCGAAAATCAGCCGCCAATTCTGGGACTTATGCGCGATTATTTTGCGCTGGCCGGCGTGAAGAAAATTTACGAAGCGCCCAATGGTCAGGACGCCATTGCCCTGATACAGGGCGGAGGTGCGCCGGATATCAATTTCATCCTGTGCGACTGGAACATGCCCATAATGACGGGACTTGAATTCCTGAAACTTGTCCGGGAATTCAATCCCGATATCCCCTTCTTGATGATGTCCGGTCGCGGCGATAAGGAATCCATCCGCGAGGCGAAGGAAGCAGGGGTGAGCGGATATATTCCCAAACCCTTCAACCCGCTACAGCTGGAGGCCAAGCTAGACGTACTGCTCAATCCCTACGGCGATGCCGCGGTTTCGGTGGCATGATTCCCATGATGGCGACTGGCCCGCGCAAAAAGCGTATTCTGGTGATTGATGATGACTGTGCCATTCGCCTTATGCTGTGTGAAACACTGCGCGATTGCGGATATGAGGTGCTGACGGCTGCGAATGGCAACCTGGGGCTTGAAAGCATCCGTATCGATGGCACCCCGGATCTGGTTATTACCGACATCATCATGCCGCACAAGGAGGGTCTGGAGACCATACGCGACATTCGTTTGCTGCATCCCAGCATACGTGTCATCGCCATGTCGGGCGGTGGGCGTCATCCCATTGGGGATGTCCTGAAAATGGCGGATAAGCTGGGCTCTGACCTAAGTGTGGCAAAGCCCATCGATATGTTTTTCCTGGAGAATGCGGTCAAGGCGCTGGTCGGATAAGTACCGAAACTGTGAATAAAACCTCAGGGAACTTGCCAGCCCCCCATACGTAGGTTCACCCTGAAAAGAAAAATTATTTACAGGGATCATGCAGGAAGAATTCAGCGAAAAGGCGGGGTCTGATCTGTTGGCGCGTAAACTGGCGCGAACCAGGCACCTGTTTTCAAACCTGCAGGATGAGGATGCCGGTTTTCATGGCGCCCACGTTTTAACCCGGCTGGAAAAGAACGGGCTGACATTTTCAGGTACGGGTGAAAATCAAAAAGGCTTTGCTTCCTATCGTCCTTTCGATCCGACAGAAAGGCAAAGCTATATCAATCTCATTACCTGTCCGGTGCTGGATACGAATGGGGAGGAGCGCGCGGATGCGGATTTTTACGGTTCAGCCTTTCATGAACTGATCCATGCGGATTCCTGGGACCGGGTTCCCGAGCTGCATGCCAGCCCGTTTAACGCGAATGCCCCCGTCATTCTTTGTCCTGAAGATTTCGCACTGATGACTGTCATCACCGAGCGTGTGGCTTACGCCAACATGGGCTGGCTGTTGTCATTGGCCCATAAAGACGCGGCCGAAATCGGACATGTGGTTACACCGGTCAATGCCATGATGTTTGAATTTCTGCGCGCACGCGAAGGCGATCTTGGCCGCGCCCTGTCCCTGGCGGCGGATGTGAGTATGCGTGAAACACTAGGGTCACGATGTGGCGGCGCCAAAATCACCATGGAAGAATATTACTATGACTGTGCCCTGAATGATTACAAAAAGCAGGTTGAAGTTCTGGCCAAGAAAAATGTCATGCCTTTGGTCGTGCGTCTGGAAGCGCATAATTTTTTATCGATAGCCGAGTCTTTCGGCCCGAATATCATGACCCATGGCCAGTCTCTCACGCCCATTCCCGCCGTGGGGCAGGCCCATATTAGGGACATTCATGACATGCTGGATCGGCGCCATTCCGTCCCTTCATACCAGTATCTGCCGACTTTTGATGAGGGGCTGGCGCGGCGCGGATATACGCCTGCCGGTTTTCTTGAGATGTCGAAGACGGCAGGCACGACTGTCATGGCAGAAGAGAGCGTTCCCACGTCCGCACGGAAACAGACTGTGGGTGGTTTTTTCACGCATCTGGTACCCAGCGCCGGCCCCGGCGCTTTGGTTCATGCCTGAGTTCATGATACACTCCATGCCATGTGGTTTTTCGGTAAAGACAAATCTAAAGATAAGAAGGCAGCGCCTGTACCGGCTTCTGGCCCTGCAAAGCCGGTATCGTCCAAACAGGCTAAGGCTGACGCATTGATGGCGCAAATGCGCGTCCTGCGAGCCGAAATCGGGGAAGAAAACCTCGAAAAAATCGTTAACAAGCTCAAACTTGAAGATCTCAAGAAGCAGTTCCGGCGAGATATCGACACCGACCCCAAGAAGCGCGACCGGCTGCTGGACGAAATCCGCCTCAATATGCGGGATGATGATTAACCATTTCTCTGGTAAAATGGGTGTCGATTCAACCAGGGGAGTTCTTCCTTGCCGTCCTATACCGCACCGCTCGATAACATCCGCTTCATTCTTAACGATGTTCTGAAAATACAGGATACGTTGAGTCATCTGCCCGGGTTCGAGTCTACCGACCCCGATACGGTCGACGCGATCCTCGAAGGGGCGGCTACGGTGTGTCAGGAAGTGCTGTTCCCGATCAACCAGTCGGGCGACAAAGAAGGGTGTACGTATAATAACGGAGCCGTGACGACCCCGCAGGGATTTAAAGAAGCGTACAAAACCTTCATCGAAGGAGGCTGGACCAGCCTGTCCTGCGATCCCGCCTATGGTGGCATGGGTATGCCGCATGTCATCAACTGCGTGTTTCAGGAAATGATCTGTTCGGCGAATATGTCGTTCGGTATGTACCCGGGTCTGTCCCTGGGCAATTACGAAGCACTGCATAAATTCGGCACCGAAGAACAGAAGGCCATGTACCTGCCCAAACTGGTATCAGGCGAATGGACCGGTACCATGAACCTGACCGAGCCGCATTGCGGCACCGATCTGGGCCTGATCAAAACCAAGGCGACGGATAACGGCGACGGCTCTTATGGTATTACAGGGCAGAAGATTTTCATCTCTGCCGGTGAACATGATCTGGCTGAAAACATTATTCATCTGGTCCTTGCGCGTCTTCCAGATGCGCCCGAGGGCGTGAAGGGTATTTCACTCTTCGTGGTTCCCAAATTCCTTGTGAACCAGGATGGCACGCTGGGCGCGCGCAATACTGCCAACTGCGCATCGATCGAACATAAAATGGGTATCAAGGCATCGGCCACCTGCGTCATGGTGTTTGAAAATGCCAAGGGCTGGCTGGTGGGCGAGCCCAATAAGGGGCTGAAGGCCATGTTTACGATGATGAACAATGCGCGGCTTGGCGTAGCCATGCAGGGGCTTGGCATTGGTGAGATCGCCTATCAGAACGCCGTGACATACGCGAAGGAGCGTCTGCAGATGCGCAGTCTGGACGGCGCGAAGGAGCCGTCACTGCCCGCTGACCCGATCATCGTGCACCCCGATATCCGCCGCATGCTGCTGACGGGCAAGGCGTTTTGCGAAGGTTCGCGCATGCTCTCCTATCTGGTGGGGCTTTCACTTGATATCGCCCATCATCACCCCGATCCGGAAGAGCGCCAGGAGGCGGACGATTTCGTCGCCCTGATGACCCCGATCATCAAGGCATACCAGACAGATATGGGCACGGATGTCGCCAATCTGGCGATTCAGGTTTACGGCGGCGCGGGATATATCTGGGATGCCGGGGTCGAACAGTATGCGCGCGATGCCCGGATTGCCATGATTTATGAAGGCACCAACGGTATTCAGGCTCTGGATCTTGTTGGGCGCAAAATGGGGGTCAGTTTTGGCCGTCTGCTACGCCGGTTTTTCCATCCGGTCACCCATTTTGTGAATGCCGAGATGGAAAACGATGCCATGGCCGAATTCGTCATGCCGCTGGCCAAGGCGGTTGGCAAACTGCAGCAGGCCACGGGCTTTATCGCGCAGAAGGGGCTGAAAGATCCGCTCGAGGCCGGGGCCGCATCGGTCGATTATCTGCGTATGTTTGCACTGACGGCGCTCGCGTTCTGCTGGGCACGCATGGCGAAAGTTGCCATGGAGAAAAAGGGCAGCGGCGACGGCAAGGACGATTTCTACGAATCCAAGATCCAGACCGCGCGTTTCTTCATGACCCGCATGCTGCCGGAATATGAGGCACGTTTCCGCATGATCATGGCGGGTAAAGCACCGCTGATGGAGCTGCAGGCGGCCGGTTTCTAAAATATGAAAGAGATTGCCGTCTATGCCGCGATGGCTGTCTCGGCTGCGAATTTCATCTGGTACATGTACACGATCTATTACGGGCGTACACGCCCGCATCTGTACACATGGCTGATCTGGGGTCTGGTCTGCGCCATCGCTGCTTTCGCGCAGTTTGCGGGCGGTGGCGGTCAGGGGGCCTGGATCTGGGGCGCTGTCGCTGTTTTCTGCCTGATCCGCGCGGCGGCGGCGGTCAGACACGGCGTTCGCGTCATTACCTTAAGCGATAAAGTCTGTCTTGGGCTTGCCTGTGTGGCCATCGTGGCGTGGCAGCTGGCGGATGATCCCCTTATTGCAATCTTAATCGTTACCGGTATCGATCTTGCGGGTTTTTACCCCACCATGCGCCACCTGTGGTACGAGCCTTATGATGAAAACCTTGTCAGCTATGTACTCTTCGCGGTTGTTTACAGTCTGAACGCATATGCGCAGATGTCTTATAACGTCACGACGCTGACTTATCCGCTGGTTATGATCGCGGCAACGCTGGGGTTTATCGGGTATGCCTTGTGGCGTCGCAGTGTGTTTCAGCGTTCGACGTAGTCGAGATTTTTGCTGAAGGTCTCCTCGATCTGGGTCAGCGCCGCGAAGGCAAGTCCAAAGCACACAATGCCGACGATGCCGGCGGCGGCCTGCATGGGCATATCGGCCTTGAGTAGGCCATAGCCGCCGGAAATCAGGATGGTGGCCCCACGCATGAAGTTAGGAATCGAGGTGGCGGCAAGAGCACGCACATTGGTGCCAAACTGTTCGGCCGCCATCATGAAGAAGACGGAGGCATAACCCCCACCAAAGCCGCACAGGAAGGTCAGCACCTGATAGACAATCAGCGGTGTGCCGGCGGGAAGGGACAGATAGGCGCCCGCGGCGCCCATCATGATAAAGAGTGCGACTACGACGACTTTTTTACGGCTGCGCATGGCCTGGCTGATCAGGCCCATGGCAAACCCGCCCGCGGCAAAGCCAGTATAGATAACAACAACTGCGCTTTGCGGGGTGATGGGTGCTACGGCGCCCAGCGATGCCGTCAGTTCGGGTGCGAACGTCATGAAAATAACGAGTACGAAGTAAAGCGGCACACCCACGATGATGCAGGAGAGATAGCGGAGCAGCCGTTTACCCGGCCAGACCAGCAGACGGATCGATCCGCGACGGACATGGCGTTCCGCCTTCATCGAGGCGAACATGCCTGATTCCAGTATTTTCATGCGTAAGAGCAACAGCCCCAGGCCCAGTACCCCGCCGATGGCATAGGCCGTACGCCAGTCGACATACTGCGCGATGACGCCGGCAAAAATAGCGCCGGTCAGACCGAATCCTGCGATCAACGTGGTCCCAAGGCCGCGTTTTTCCTGTTTCATCGACTCGGAGACCAGCGTGACCGCGCCCCCGATTTCTCCGGCCAGTCCAAATCCTGCGATGAAACGCAAAACCGCATATTGTTCGACGCTGGTGACCATGGCATTCGCCAGGTTGGCAATGGAATACAGCAGGATGGAGCCAAAGAGGATGGAGACGCGTCCGTGTTTGTCGCCAACGATGCCCCAGAGCAGGCCACCGATCAGCATTCCGGCCATCTGCAGGTTGAGCAGCAGCATCCCTTTTGAAAAAAACTCTTCTTCCGGCACACCGATGTCGCGCAGCGAGGCGATGCGAACGGTCGAGAACAGGACAAGATCGTAAATATCGACGAAATAACCAAGTGCCGAGACGATCACGACCAGAGGGAACAGATCTTTGATGCCCGCGAATTTCAGTTTCATGAGCGACATATTGTCACCGCTGCGACATAATCGCAACGACGGAGAAATCCGCTATTTGGCTTTGGATTTTTTTGCTTTCGTTGCGGGCTTGGCGGCCGCTTTCGTTTTTGCTGGCGCCTTGGCCGGTTTTTCGGCCTTTTCCGGTTTGGATGCCTTGGCTTTTTTGCCCTTGGCCGGGGCGCTGCCCGCTTTTTTGTCGACGATGGCCACCGCTTCCTCGAGCGTAAGCGTATTCACGTCCGCGTCGCGGGGCAGGGTTGCGTTGACCTTGCCCATCTTGGCGTAGGGGCCGTATTTACCTGTATAAAGTTCAATTGTTTCCTTCGTAACCGGGTGGGTGCCCAGATCCTTGATCTTGCCTGCGCCCGCGCCGCGGCGGCTGGCGCGAGGTCGTGGCGGGGGCGGTGCTCGGGCTCCTGATCGGCCTGCTCGGCAGGTACTCCGGACCGCGCCCGCCGGGGATGAGCAAGGCGTCGTACTGCTCGGCGCGCACCTTGTCGGGATTCGCGGCGAACCAGCTGAGCGCCGCGACGGCTGCGTCGGCGGTGCGCGACGCGGCGTCGCGGCTGCGCGGATCGCTCGTGTGGGCACGCGTCACACCCGACGAGGCGGCGGCGGC
>CALBME010000095.1 GCA_937896295.1 uncultured Micavibrio sp.
GAGAGAGTCGCGTCGCTCTCTCCCCGTCATTGAAGGAGCGAAGCGACGAAGCAATCCAGCTTCCGGATTGCTTCGCTACGCTCGCAATGACGGTGGAGATAGCTGCGGCCTCTTCGGCAGCTAATTCACCTGCCGGTCTTTCCCCACCCAATACGGGTCGCGCAGATTGCGCCGCAGGATCTTCCCCGACGGATTGCGCGGCAGCGCCTCGATCACCTCGCTCAAGGTTTCTTCGTCGATGTCTGCAAGGAGAACCTGCGCCCCCTCCTCCAGCAAGGCTGCCGTACAGGCGAGGCCAATGCCGCTGGCTGCACCCGTCACCACGGCGGTCCGGTTGGCAAAACGCATCATGAAACATATTCCTGTTGGCAAAAAATCGTTGCCGGATAAGAATACCCCCATGCGCAATTCCTGCAATGCCGTATTGGTCGTGCTTTCTTTCATCGCTCTGGCGGGAATAACCGGCGCGGCACGGGCGCAGAACATGCCGGGCAACATGCGGGGGAACGGCGACCTGGTCATGCCGGGTCCCGACAATGACAATGGCGCACGCCTGCTGATGCAGTTTGCCGCCAACAACGATGAATTCGACCGCACCCTGACCGACCTTGCCCGTGTCGTCTACCGCCGCCAGATTCCCGAATGTCAGGCCTTTGACCAGGTGGTCCGCCAGCTGCCGACCCCTTATGGCGGCCTGACCTTCCCGCTGGCCAAACCGACCAACAAATTCCCCGCCCCCCTGAACGGGTTATGGGTCGAACACATGAAGATCCGCGGTTGCGGCAAGGTCTACCAGATCAACCTGCTCGCGATTGCCCGCAACGAAGGCAAGGCACCCCTGACCCTGGCCATCCTGCCTGGCGAAACCCTGTCCGACCCCGGCCAGCAGGGCAGTGTCCTGCGTATGTCGTCACAGGCAATCCGCAAGGCCAACGCCACCTGCTCGGATGACCCTGCCCCCACCTACACCCGCATGATCGGCTACCGCCAGGTCGACGGCGGCATCGGGAATACCGATGCCCGCATGGGCTGGTTCGAGGAATGGACTTTTGCCTTCTGCCAGAAAAAGGTCCCGGTTCAGGTCGCCTTTATGCCCAACGGGAATGGCGGATACGACATCAAGACCCGCGTCGTCGGCGCGGATGCGCCAGCGGACAAAGCCGCTGACGCCACGCCTGCAACAACGCAGCAGACGCCTTCGGAATAACTCCGTATTACGCAGCAATATTCATGCGGCTCTGATCCTTGGTCTTGGATACAGCCACGCGTTTTTGCGGCATTTTGCTGCGGCCCCATTGCAGAATCTTGCCCAGAATATCGGTGCCTGTCGGGGGCGTTTTCGCCGCCGGCATCTTTTGGCCGCACTTGGCAACAGCCGCTTCGAGAATGGCCGCCGCCGCGTTGATGTTGCAGCTGGGCTCAAGCCCCGAAAAACCGGGCGATGAGTTCGCCTCGCACACGGTGAAGCCGTTTTCATCGAACAGAAGGTCGATGCCGGTTACTTCAAGGCGCAGTTCGCTGGCAACCTGAACCGCCAGTTTTTCGATCTCGGGCGTGATCGGATGAGGCTGCCCCGCCCCGCCACGGCTGATATTCGATTTGAACGAACCTTCCGCACCGCGGCGTTCCATCACCGCCAGAACCTTGCCCTGCACGACAAAGACGCGTAAGTCGCGACCAAAGCTGGAATTGACATATTTCTGATAGATGATGTGTTGCTGCGCACCGGCCTCGACCATCATGTCCATCAGGTCCTTGAATTTGTCCTTGGTCTCGGACAGGAACACACCGCCCCCACGCGTGCCCTTGAGGGTTTTGACAATCAGCGGGAAACCCAGTTCCTTTTCGATCATGTCGAGATCGGGCGGATACTTGCCCAGCATGGTGCGCGGCACGGGAAGCCCCTGCGCGGCCAGAACCTGCAGCGTATGCAGCTTGTCGGCCACCGTTTCCACCACGCGCGGCGTGTTGAGGAATGGCACGCCCAGACGCTCGTAAAAGCGCATGACCGAATAGCCGGTATATGTCGTCTCGGTACCCGTTCGGGGAATGATGACATCGGGCACGTCCAGCATCTTGCCTTCATACATGGCGCGCCAGTCACCCTTGGAATCCACCAGCATGTCGATCTGGTCCGGGTTCATCACCTTGTAATCGATGCCGCGTTTCTCGGCCTCGTCGCAGATACGCAAGGTCTCTTTGGCTTCGGGATAGCCTTCTTCAAGCGGGCCGTGGAAAAAGATCCATATTTTCATGGAGTTACCTTAACGTTCGGGTTATAGGAGAGGGAGTTGTGACACAATTTTGTCACAATTGGCAAGCCCCTCCGATTTCACCAAACAAACGAGGGACTTAAGCACTTGGTTCCCCGCGCGGCCGAAACGAAACTCAAACTGTTAAAAACCTGAACCCGGCTCGGCCAGATAAGCCACTTCTTCCGGGGTCGAGGTCCGGCCCAGCAGCGCGTTGCGATGGGGGAAGCGTCCAAACCGGGCGATGACATCCCGGTGGCGCAGCGCATAATCATGTCCCAGCGGGTCGTCTTTTTTCATCGCCGCAAACAGGGCCACGGACCGGTCCTGATCCTCAAGCGTTTCGGCATGCTCGAACGGCAGGTACAGAAAGCGGCGTTTGACCGGCGGCATCAGCATGTCGAAACGCCGGTCCAGCGCATGGCGGGCCACCTGAAGCGCCTTGGCATCGGTGGCAAAGGCCTGCGGACTGCCCCGGAACATGTTGCGTGGAAACTGGTCGAGAACGATGATAAGGGCCAGCGCCCCCTCCCCGGTATCCATCCAGCCGTCATAGATACCGGCCGAGGCCAGATCATAATCACCCACAAACCGCGTACGGATCTGGTCGTCGAAGGCGTCGTTCTTCTGGAACCACTGGGCCGGGGCCGTTTCTTCGAACCAGAACCGTAAAATGGCCGCACGGCTATCTCTCATAAACCAAGTCCATTCACTCGTATTTATTAAAATCAATAATTTAAATGATTTGTGCATTTTTAGCTGACCAGTAAGATCAGCCGCTTTTTCCTGTGATCTACACCACAGTCAGATACCGCGACCTGTGAAAAGACCCGTGTATAAGTCTGTCCATACCACGAACATCTGTCCAGTCCCGATCCTGCGACAAAGAAATTAATGCCCGGGGATTGAAGTTCCGTCCAAAACCAACAATATTCCTGCGCATAAAGAATGCCGATCTGGTCACCCGGATTGCCGCATATAAGGGGATACCGGGAATGAAAATCAGCCTCAAAATCGCACTGCTGGCCGCAGTGCTTATCAGTGGTCTGTCTCTCGCTGGCTGCGACCAGCTCAAGGGCAAGGATGAAAAAGCCGCACAGGGCGGCGCAGCCCCCGCCGGCGCTGGGGGACCGCCCCCCGCAGCACCGGTAACGGTCGCAAAACCACTGGTCCAGCCGGTCAATGAATGGCGTGAATTTTCGGGCCGCTTTGAAGCCACAAACACCGTTGATGTCCGCTCCCGCGTGTCCGGCTACCTGACGCAGGTCCTGTTTAAAGACGGCGCCATCGTCAAAAAGGGCGACCCGCTGTTCATCATCGATCCCCGCCCGTTCGAGGCTATCCTGCGCCAGCGTCAGGCGGACCGCGCCCTGGCCGCATCGCAGGTGACCAGCGCCCAGAACGACTACCAGCGCGCCCTGGAGCTTTTCAAAACCGGCGACGTCGCCCAGGCCCTGCTCGACCAGCGCAAGGCCGCCGCCGACGCTGCGCGCGCCTCCGTCGCTGCGGCACAGGCCGCGGTCGACTCCGCCGCCCTCGACATTACCTACACCCGCATCACCGCCCCCATCACGGGCCGCATCAGCCGCAACCTGATCACGGTGGGCAACCTCATCAACCCCGGTCAGGACGTGCTGACGACCATCGTTTCGCTCGACCCCATCTATTTCTATTTCGACGTCGATGAGCAGACCTATCTGGCCTATAGCCGCACCATCGCCGCACAGGGCGCGGGCAGCGACCGCAACGCCACCGGCCTGCCGGTATCCGTCGCCCTGACCGATGAAAAGGATTACACCCACCCCGGCGTCATGGACTTCATCGATAACCAGATGACGACCGGCACCGGCACCATGCGTGGCCGCGCCGTTCTGGAAAACCCCCAGATGCTGATGACCCCCGGCATGTTCGGCCGCGTCCGCATCCGCACCGGCACGGTCGAGGCCGGCATCCTGATCCCGGATTCCGCGATCATGGTCGACCAGTCGCGCCGTCTGGTCTACGTGGTGGGTGAAGGCAATGTCGTCGCCAGCCGCACGATCGAAACCGGTGCGCTGGATCGTGGCCTGCGCGTCGTCACCAAGGGCCTCGACGGGTCCGAGACCATCGTCATCAACGGACTGCAGCGTGCGCATGAAGGCGCGCCCATCACGCCGGAACAGGGCACCATCACCCCGTCCGACCTGAACGCGCCCGCCAGCGTGAGCGACCCCACCGCGGCCCCGGCGGCAACGCCGGAAGATACGGGAGCCGGTGCACCCCCCGCAGCCGGACCCGCGCCGGAAGCAACTCCGGCGGCTGAGCCTGCCGCCCCTGCGCCTGCCCCGGCTGACGCAGCCCCCGCCGCTGAAGGAAACGCACAATGAAATTCGGGCACTTCTTCGTAGAACGGCCGATTTTCGCGGCCGTTATGTCCATCATCATGGTGATGGTGGGCGGTCTTGCCTACTTTAACCTGCCGGTCGCCCAGTACCCCGAAGTCGTGCCCCCCACCGTCGTGGTGTCCGCCCAGTATCCGGGCGCAAACGCGGAAACCGTCGCCGATACGGTGGCAAACCCCCTCGAAGCCGCGATCAACGGCGTCGAGAACATGATCTATATGTCGTCGAATTCCGCCGACGACGGCTCGATGGGTCTGACCATCACCTTTAAAATCGGCACCGACCTCGACCTCGCGCAGGTGCAGGTCCAGAACCGCATCAACACCGCCCTGCCCCGCCTGCCCGAAGAAGTCCGCCGTCTTGGCGTGAACGCGAACAAGTCCTCGCCCGACTTCCTGATGGTCGTGCACATGCTGAGCCCCGACGACTCGCTCGACCAGCTCTACATCTCGAACTACACCGCCCTGCACGTGAAGGACGAACTCAGCCGTATTGAAGGCGTGGGCGAGGCCCGTATCTTCGGCGAACGCGAATACGCGATCCGCATCTGGCTCGACCCCGACAAGATGGCAAGCCTTGGCCTGTCCGCGGGCGAAGTCACCGCAGCCCTGCGCGCGCAGAACGTGCAGGTGTCCGGCGGCGCGCTGGGCCAGCCCCCCATTCCGACCGACAACGCGTTTCAGTATACCGTCACCACGCAGGGCCGTTTCTCATCGCCCGACCAGTTCCGCAACATCATCGTCAAAAACGAAAACGGCACGATCACCTTCCTGAAGGATGTCGCCCGCGTCGAACTGGGTGCGCGCTCCTACGGTCTCAATTCCTACCTCGACAGCAAACAGGCTGTCGCCGTCGCCATCTTCCAGCGTCCCGGTTCCAACGCCCTTGCCACCGCCGACGCAGTCATCGCCCGCATGGACGAACTGCAGAAACAGTTTCCCAAGGGCCTGAAATACACGATCGTCTACAACCCGACCGAATACATCAGTGAATCGATCGACGCCGTGTATCACACGATTTTCGAGGCGATCGTCCTCGTCGTTCTCGTCATCCTGATCTTCCTGCAGTCGTGGCGCGCGGCGCTGATCCCCATCCTGGCCATTCCCGTTTCCCTGATCGGCACCTTCGCGGTGATGGAGGCGTTCGGCTTCAGCCTTAACCTGCTGACCCTGTTTGGTCTTGTCCTTGCCATCGGCATCGTGGTCGACGACGCCATCGTCGTCGTGGAAAACATCGAACGTCACATGGAAGAAGGCAAAACACCCAAGGAGGCAGCCCGCCTGACCCTGGACGAAGTGGGTGGCGCCGTCATCGCCATCGCGCTGGTCCTGTGCGCCGTGTTCATTCCCACCGCCTTCATCCCCGGCATGTCGGGACAGTTCTATAAACAGTTCGCCATGACCATCGCGGTCGCAACGGTCATCTCGGCATTCAACTCGCTGACCCTGTCCCCGGCGGTTGCGTCCTTCCTGCTCAAACCCAAGAACCACGATCCTGAAAAACGCAGCATGAACGACCGCATTTTCGGCGGCTTCGCGCGTGGGTTCAACCGCGGTTTCGACAAGCTGGGCCGTGGCTATGGCAAGCTGGTCAAGGGTACGGTCCGCCGCCTGTTCATCATGCTGGTCCTGTATGCCGGCCTGGTGTTCGGCACCGTGTTCATGGTGAACAAGGTCCCGTCGGGCTTCATCCCGATGCAGGATCAGGGTTACGGCATCGTCGTGATCCAGCTGCCCGACGGCGCATCGCTGACCCGCACCGACGCGGTCGTCCAGCGCGCGATGAAAATCATGGTCGAAACCCCCGGCGTGAAAAACGCGGTCGGCTTCTCCGGCCTTTCGGGCGCGACCTTTACCATCGCGCCGAACGCCGCCGCCATCTTTGCGCGTTTTGACGACTACGATAAACGCCTTGAGGCTGGCAAAGAGCAGTCGATGGGCCCGATCATCGGCAACCTGACCCAGCGCCTGTCGGCCATTCAGGACGCCTTCATCATCGTCATCCCGCCCCCGCCCGTCCGTGGTATCGGCAATGCCGGCGGCTACAAGATGATGATCGAGGACAAGGGCGGCGTCGGCCTGCCCGCGCTTATGGCCGCCACCGGCGCCATGATGGGCGCGGCCAACCAGACCGAAGGCCTCAAATCCGTCTACACGACTTTCACCGCCAATTCCCCGCGCGTCTATCTCGACATCGACCGCGAGAAGGCGCAGATGCTGGGCGTGCCGGTATCGAACGTGTTCGAAACGCTGCAGACCTATCTCGGCTCGACCTACGTCAACGACTTCAACGCCTTTGGCCGCGTCTATCAGGTCACGGCGCAGGCCGACCAGTCGTTCCGCCTTCAGCCCGAGGATATCGTCAACCTGAAGACCAAGAACGCGAACGGCGATTTCGTGCCGCTGGGCAGCCTTGTCAAAATCAACACCACCACGGGCCCCAGCCTGATACAGCGTTACAACCAGGCCGTCGCCATCCCGCTTTCGGGCGACACGGCGCCCGGTTTCTCGTCCGGTGACTCGCTTGCCAAGATGGAAGAACTGGCCGCCAAGGTCCTGCCCCCCGGCGTCGGTTTCGAATGGACCGAACTGGCCCTGCAGCAGAAAGAAGCCGGCAACGCCGCGATGTATATCTTCGGCCTGTCGGTCATCTTCGTCTTCCTGGTGCTGGCCGCCATGTACGAAAGCTGGTCCCTGCCCATCGCCATCATCCTGATCGTGCCGATGTCGGTGCTGGCCGCCCTGATCGGCGTCGACCTGCGCGGAATGGATAACAACATCCTCACGCAAATCGGTCTTGTGGTTCTGATCGGCCTTGCCGCCAAGAACGCCATTCTGATCGTGGAATTCGCGCGTCACCGCCAGGAACACGGCGAGACGATGTTCGAGGCCGTGGTCGAAGCCTCGCGCCAGCGTCTGCGCCCCATCCTGATGACGTCCTTCGCCTTCATCCTGGGCGTGGTCCCCCTAGTCATCGCGGAAGGCCCCGGTGCCGAAATGCGCCAGTCCATGGGTACGGCCGTGTTTGCCGGCATGCTGGGCGTGACGCTGTTCGGCCTTGTGCTGACGCCGGTTTTCTATGCCCTGATCCAGCGCCTGACCGGCCGCACCGGCCCGCAGAAGCCCCTGCATGTCGTTGAAAACGACCCGTGGACGGCAGAATGCGAAAAGGCCAAGGCCAAACGTGAAGCTTCGGGCGAAGGCCGCGACATGAAAGACTTCCTCGATCAGGATTTCGAGCAGTGAGCCTGATCACCATCCCCTGGCGGCTGGAACGTCCGACGCCGCCATTCGAGGGGGATGAGATCCGCTATCCCGAAGGACTGGTCCGGCATTTTCTGGACCGGTACACGAAACGCGGCGCAAGGGTCCTGGACCCTTTTACCGGGCTTGGCACCACCCTGTTCGCCGCCGAAGACATGGGCCGCATTCCCTACGGGGTCGAGGCGAACGACCTGCGCTTTGCATGGGTCGCGGGCCAGCTGGACAACTGGCAGAACGTGCAGAACGGCGACAGCGCGAAACTGGACCGCTATCACTTCCCCAAAATGGATTTCTGCATGACCTCGCCCCCCTTCATGGGACGGCACCAGAAATGGAACCCCCTGTTCGCGGGCAACCCGCGTTATGCCGGCTATGACACATACCTGAAACGCATGGCATTCATTTTCGCGCAGGTCGCAAAACAGATGAAACGCGGCGCAAAGGTGGTCATCCATGTCGACAACCTGCGTCATGGGCGTATCTACACCCCGCTGGTGCGGGACATGGGCAAGGCTGCATCGGCGTCCCTGACCCAGATCGACGAGATCACGGTCCTGTGGAAAAACCCCCGTCCCGGCTATGATCACACCACCTGTCTGGTTTTTACGGCATAGGTCTTGCAATCCTGTCCTGTATCACCAGCAGGAGAAACCTTTGTGACCAGTAAACCCCAAGTCCCGTTCGAAATACCGGGCATCCAGATCGTGAAAATGACCCCCGGCGATTTCGACCGCTTCAAAGGTCTTCTCGACGGCTTTCAGCAAAACGTGCCACAATCAGGGCGTTCCCAACCTTAAAGAAGGTCTGCCCGCCCCATGCTGCTGCCCGTTATCGTGATCGA